>CAZNXK010000018.1:0-31235 GCA_964576835.1 uncultured Treponemataceae bacterium
AGTATTCCACATGGTAGAGCGCTTCAAGGCCCCGTCGTTCCACTTGGCAAGCGACCAAAAAGGGCTGTACAGTCCAGCTTGCACCAAGAGTTCCAAGTTCAAGGCGGCACGGGGATGAAGTCCAAACGGGATATTCCAGAGATGAGCAACGCGGACCTCAAGCACATGCTCGACCAGACGATGATACGTTTCGAAAACTGGCGGGTCGAAGTGGAGCGAAAGCCCAATCCGATGCTGGTCCACTCGCTCAAAAACATAATGTCGATCATCGAGACGGTAACCTCGATGACCAACAGCCGGATGGAGTATTCGTACAAGGCCCTCGTGCAGCGGATGGCCGAGCTGACCAGCCAGACCGCGGCCCTCAATATGTCAATCGTCAACTCGCTCGAAGACGACGACACGATCGACGAGTCGGAGCTCAGGACAGTCTCCGACAAGCTCTTCAGCCTCATCAACGCGGCGGCGGAACTCGCGCGCATAGTGCAGGAGCAGTTCGCTTCGCCCGAACTGCTGGCAGCCACCAAACGCAACCTGCTCACGGAAAACCCGGTCTCGAGGTCCTAGCAGGCGTAGGAGGAATTCCCTTCGCGAACCGCGAGACCAGCGATTGAAAATTTCAGACACTCAGCCGAAGAGGGCTTTCTCGAATTCGGCAACGGAGCGGCCTCTGCCTATCGTCGCCTCGAGCGAGATCATGAAGCGCCCGGCGTCTATGCCGGCAACGCTTGCCCGGACGGCCAGCTCGGCAACAATCGAGTACTGCCCTACCCTGAGCCTGGAACGGGCAAGGATGCCGGCAGCATCCCCCAGGGGAGTACCGGAGGCGGAACCGTTCGCGCGGTACGCAATCGCGACCGAGGCCGCTGTCGTCATGGCGGCTCCGATCTTCTCTGCGCTGGCTCCTGATTCCACCGCCCATCCGACGAGGCTCCGGGCCGCTGGCTCGGCGAGGCCATTGCGGAGGGCCGTTGAGGACGCCAGGTAGAAGTCGACAGCGGATTTCGAAGGCGGCCAGGAAGATCCCTGGACAATCCGTGCGACCCAGATCCATCGTGCGGCATCGGCCTCGAGCGCCTTTACGATGACCTCGGGGACGGCACCCTTGGCCACTGCCTCGCGGATCCTGGAGATGAAGGCTCCGGCGGGGACGCCCTCGTCCAACGCGGGTTCGGCTATCGACCACAGGAGATCGCGCACCGCCCCGAGCCCGGCGGCTTCCTTCGAGGAGGCGAGCCAGGCCCTCAGTTCGCGCCGCGAACGCTCGACTGCGCTTGTCGTGTCAGCAGTCCGGGAGCCACTCCCGAAGACGGCTCCACCTGAGGCTGATCCGGGAGAACCCAGCCCCGATCCCTGCGAGCCTTCGCCTGGTTTGCTTCCTGTATCCGCCGACGGAGTTTCAGGATTGGCCCCTCCGGCACCGCCTTGTTTCGGGACCTGGGCGAACGCCCCGTTCGCTGCCGCAAGTAATAGCGCCAGCACCCAAGCGCGAATCCTTCGACTCGATGTCTTCGCTGCTTTCATCGGAGCCTCCTAGAGCGATATCGTCGAACTCGAGCCGCCGAAGCCGTCCTCGAGCCGCGCCGCCGTGGATGGATCGACAATCCATCGTTCGCCGTCTATGACGAAGTTGTACGCGTACGACTTTCCTTTCCGCAGGGGTATTGTAATTTCCCAGCGACCGTCGGAGTCGCGTTTCAGCTCGTGTCCTTCCGGCATCCACTGGTTGAAATCCGCCGCGAGCGTCACGCTGGACGCATCGGGAGCCATAAGAACGAAGTGGACCTCGACGGTACCGCTTGACCGCAGGACACCCATGGTGGCGATCGATGAAATCGCGGCCACGAGCACCGCCGCGACAGCGAGCATGGCCACGCGGAACGAAGGATGGCGATGGACAGCCGTCGTTGCCATAGGCAGCGCGCGAATACGCGCCATGATGGCTTCCGCGCTGGCTAAAGAAGCGCGCTTGTCCCGCGGAAACGGCTCGGGGCCTTTTCCATCGCGCCTGACGATATACTCCCGGGCTGCCCCGACCGCCTGGGTCACGGCCGCCGGCCCGGATGAGTCCAGCGTGCCTTCCTGTTTGCGCTTCGACCTTTCCATATCAGTGTCTACCTCTTCTGTTCATACCCGGTTGCTTCTTTTCATCGAACCAGGCAAGAAGTTCCTTGCGCGCCCTGAACAATCGCGTCTTTACCGCTTCCTCTCCCAAGCCCAGTGCCGCGGCTACATCGCCTACGCCCAACCCGGCGAAATAATAAAGCTCGACCGGGGCTCGGTAGGAAGGAGCAAGTGACGCCACGGCTGACCTGATTTCCTGTCCCGTCATGGCTTCGAGGGTCAGCCGCTCCGGATCGAACCCTGATTCGGCCACTCCTTCCATTGCCATGACTTCCCTCCCGGCACGTTCCACGAGGTCTCGGGCGGAGGCGCGCAGACCATACCGTGACTTGACCCGGTTGGCCGCAATCGCAAAAAGCCATGACGACCAGTTGCGCGCCGGGTCATAGGAAGCGAGCGACCTGAACGCCCTGATGAATACATCCTGCACCGCATCCTCCGCGTCGGCGTCATCGCCGAGGCGAGCCCTGCAGAAACGGAAGAGCCTGTCGCCGTACCGATCGACAAGGGCGCGGAAAGCTTCGGTATCGCCATCGAGCACGCGGCGGATGACGGACGCATCATCGGGTTCGATTTCCATTGAAGGTGAAAGTATAGCACCACGATGGCCGAATCAACACAATATCCCGGATTCCCGTCCCGGCTCCGTTGCCGGAATTCTTGTGCAACCGCAAACCGGTTCGGGAGGTATACCAACCGTACGGCATGATTCCGGTACTTCATCGGCGGCGCCGTACCAATCACTTTTGAGGAGGTTTACCATGAAAAGACTGATGGCTGTGGCCGTATTGATCGCGATGGGAGGACTGGTGTTCGCGATGGGCGCCAAGTCGCCAATGACGCAGGATGAGGCTATCGCCCTCATCGATCTGAAGGTCGCGACGATGCAGCTGAGCGCCGAGGACGGCGAGGCTGCCAAGGAAGCCCTGACGGTCATGATCCAGGCAAGGCTCAGGGTCGAGAACGCGTACCGCATCGTCTCCGACGCGCTGGATGGCGGCCTGAAAAGCCAGGACATGCTCGAGCTAGCCACCCGGACTCGCCAGCGTATCCAGCTGGGCGAGTCGGCGAAACTGTGCGAGAAGGCCGCGCAGGAGATGGTCCAGGAACGGACGAGAACGCGGACGCAGGCCAAATCGCAGACCCGGACGGACGAGGCAACCGCCGCGCAGACAGGTGCGGGCGCGCCCTCCGGGAGCGGCAAGTAGGAAGCGGCCAGGTCACAACGGTGCCCGTGATCATTCACGGGCACTTTTTTTCGCCTGAAAAAATAGATCGATCCCGGTAGGCGGACCTATTCCCCGGAGAGCCTGCCGAGCAGGGCGTCTGCCCGGGCACGCCAGCGTTCCATGTCGGCGCGGGTCTGCCTGACGAAGGGATTCGAGTCCGGCGAACCAAGGACGGCATGCAGTTCTTCGTCGTCGCGGAAGGTAGCCTTGCGGAAGCCATTGACGTAGTCCTTGCGGCGCGTCAGGTAGACCTGCTCCTCTATGAAGCGGGTCGTGTCCATGAAGCGCGAGACTTCCCGTGTGAACGCCGGCTCGTCGAGCTCCTCGACGTCGAGGAGCGAGCACAGCGTCGCCCACGCGTGCTGGGCCTTGTCCAGCGGGTACTCCGCCCAGAGCCTCGCGTAGGCGGCGTGGATCTCGTCCCAGCCGTTGATCGACCCGTCCTTTATGTCAGAAACCAGAGCCTCGACCTTTTCGAGCGGAACAAGCTGGCCGCCAAGGTTCTCCCACTCGTCGATACGGGGACCTGAAAGCACGTCCGCCGCGTCCTGGAAGGTCGTGTCAGGCCGTTCGGCAAAATACGCTATGAGGGCGCGCATCGCGTACCAGCGCAGGAGGTGGCGATACGCCTTGTAGGCGCGCCTGGGCTTATGGATGATGACGCGGCGCCTGGAGTTCTCGAGGCCCGGGCCGAGCACCTCGAGCGCATCGACCTCCTCCTTCGGGCCAAGAAGCAGCTCGCGCCCCTTTGCCCTCGTAACGCTGTCTTCCGATCCCTCGACGAGGGCTTCCGCACCTCCAGCGGCGGCGTACCAGGCCTGGCCCACGAAACTTTCAAGCAGCCCGAGCGACGCGAAGGCTTCTTCGGCGATGTCGGGCGCGAACGGCGAGAACTCGATGTTCTGTGCGCGGCTCTGGCGCTTGTCGCGCAGCAGGAACTTGGCCTCGTTGCGGAGGAGGGCGTACATGTTGTACATCCACCAGTAGGCCGGCATCACCTCGAGGCGGTCGCGGGAGGCGTCGTCCGCGACAAGGGCGAAGGGGAAGGGTATGTCTAGTTCGAAGCGGTAATCGCCCTTGGCCAGCAGGCAGTACGAGGCGAAACGGGAGCTGTGCTTGACCGAGGTCGACAGGCCCGGCCAGAAGCCTCGCCCCGCGTCTATCTCGCCGTCGTTGGCCCTGGAATTGTGGTTCGAACCCACTGTCGCGCCCGCGGCCATGTTTGACTGGCCGCGCACCAGAGTGGCGATGAGGAAGCTGGTGTTGTGGTGCTGCTCGTGAGCCGGGAATATCAGGTTGTTGAGTATCTCGCAGCATGATACCGTAGAATTGTCGCCGAGTACCGAGTGTATCAGGCGGGCGCCGTACTTGAGCGACGAATTGGTGCCCATGACGAAGCGCACTGCCTTGCAACCGTAGAATACCCGGCAACCGAAACCGACTATGCCGTTGACGAGCTCTACGCCCTCCCCTATCTGGGTGCGTTCGGCCTCGCTGGAGTTGATCGTAAGGTTCTTGAGCTTGTTCGCGCCTTTGACGTAGGCGCATTCGCCTATCCTGACATCCTTGATGATGTGGTTGCTCTTGAGCACGCAGCCGGAGCCTATGACGCCATACTCGCCGCGCCGTTCCTCGAAGCTGCCCTGGGTCATCTCCTTGAAGCGCTCCATGAGCACCAGGTCGCCGCGGCGCTTGGCCCAGAGGTAGGCGTCGGCGCATATCATGCCGTCGAAGGCAAGTACCGACCTGCCGCCGGCCTCGTTCATCAGGTCGAGCCAGACGCGGACATCGTCCGCCTCGCCCTGCTTGACGATGCCGTTCCCCCACTTCGCGTGGTCGGACACGTGGATCTCGTCGTTGTTGAGGAGGATGCAGCGGTCCCCGATGATGTAGTGGGCCAGGTAATTGCACGCGTGGATGGCGCACTCGTCGCCGATGTCGCAGGAGATGATGCGCGAATTGCTGATTCCGGCCGGTATCATCATGTCATGGTGCTCGAGGACAACGCGCTCGAGGCGGCCTATCCTGACGAGTCCGGCGAACTCGCTGTTGCGTATGAGCGACGGGTCGAAAGGCTCGCGGACGAGGATCTTGCCCCAGTCGGAACAGCGGTTGCCGTTCTTGATCATCACCTCGACATCGAGATGATGTAGCGGCCGGTATGAATCCGATGGTTTGCCCTGCTGTTCGTCGCGCAGGCGATACTCGTCCTCTCCCGGCTCCAGATACCTGGACGCGATGAAATCGTAGCCCAGGACTGCCTCGGAGTGTACAAGGATGTCATTCATGGTGGCCTTCCCGACATTCGGCTATTGGGACTTCAAGCGGCCCCTCACCCATAATCCTAATCGTTGCAGCCCGGATTTTCAACATGGGAAGGCTCCCAGCCATGCCGGAAGCTCCTATTATTGACAAAGCCGAGGACGACGTGACATGGTAGCCCCATGGTCGAACCTGTGTACGCGGTCGATGATCCGGCAGACGTTGACGTCGAAAAAGCCGCTTTTGAGATCTTTCCACTCCTCGCAGAAACCGACAACACCGTGCTTCGCCGCGAATATGCATCGGCGCTGGCCGACATCATCGGCGGTCCGGGCGCGTTCAGGAAATACGTCGTCGGAAATTCAGGTGACCTTTCCGCTCGGCGGAACCACCTTCTGGACGTCTTCAGGGACAATGTACGCCTCCTCGTAGCCAAGACCTGGGTCGACGGCAAGGACGAGACACGCAAGTCCGAGGCGCTGGCGGCTCTCGAGTCATTCGTCGGCATGGTGAGCGCGGGCGATTGCGTCAACGCACTCCCGGCCTTCGTCGGCGTGGCAAACTCCGTGGCAGTTTTGCTTTTCGGAGAGGACGCGAACGACGCAGGCTTCATGGAGTATGTATTCCGCATCGATCCCCGTCTGGGAATCTTCTACTGGTATGTCGAACGGCTTCGCGGGCAAAGCCAGGTCGATCCCGATCTGGCGCTCATCGAGTTGTACATAGGTATTTACTCCCTCGCAAGTTTTTGACGGGCAAAATCCGCAGAAATACAATAAATATAAAACTTGCGTATGATTGATAATAACGCTACACTGACGTTTCAATACCGGCCTGTTCGGGCTTTTCCCTGCTCCAAGTGGCCGGTTCTACCCCCAAGGAGGATTTCAATGAAGAAAATGATTCTGGTATTGGTGACTATCGCCCTCGTAGCGTCATTCGTGGCCTGCGGAGCTCCCAAGCAGACATTCGTGTCCATAGCGTCCGGCGGCACCGGCGGCACCTATTATCCGCTCGCCGGCGCGATGGCCGCGATCTGGAACGAAGGCATCAAGGGCATGAACGCGGCCGTCCAGGCCACCGGCGCATCGGTTGCCAATGTCAACCTGCTCCGTGACGGCAAGGCCGACGTCATCATGGTTCAGAACGACATCGCCTACTACGCCGTCAACGGGCTCGAACTGTTCAAGGACAAGGCCTTCCCCGACATGAAGGGCATGGCCATCCTCTACCCCGAGACCTGCCAGCTCATCGTGCTCGCCAACTCCGGCATCAAGAGCGTCGCAGCCCTCAAGGGCAAGAAGGTAGCCGTGGGCGCCGCCGGTTCAGGCGTCGAAGCCAACGCGCGCCAGATCATGGAAGCCGCCGGCGTCACCTACGCCGACATCCAGGTCCAGTACCTGTCGTTCAACGAAGCCGCCTCCAACCTCAAGGACGGCAACATCGACGCCGCATTCCTGACTGCCGGCCATCCCACAGCGGCCATCCAGGACATCTCGGCCAGCAAGGAAATCAGCATAGTGCCGATCGATGGCGATGTCGCCGCCAAGCTCCAGGCTACCTACCCCTTCTACACGAAAGCCACGATCGCCGCCGGCACCTACAAGGGCGTCACCGCCGACGTACAGACGGTCACAGTTCAGGCCATGCTCGCGGTATCGTCGAAACTCGACGCGGCCACGGTCGAAAAGATGCTGCAGACCCTGTTCGCCCCAGCAGGCAGCGAGCGCCTGACCGCCGCCCACGCCAAGGCCGGCGCGATGATCACGCTCAAGACGGCCAAGAACGGCATGTCCCTTCCGATGCACGCCGGTGCCGACAAGTACTACGGCAAGGCCGGAAAGTAAGCCTCTGGTGCCCGTAACCCGGTTACGGGCAGATCCACGGGCATCGGAGCCACCGGCGCCGATGCCCGGTTTTTTTTCATGAAACTTGGTACACTGGCCGTCGCGCTGGCCTGTGCGCTCCCGATGGTCCGCCCGGCGGGGCGGGAGCCGATACTACGGATATACAGCGAAACGGGCGCGCCGTTGGCGACCATCGCTGCCCCTGATGGCTTCACACTGTCATTCATCCATTCAATCAATCTGTCGCCGGTCGACGAGGAATTCGTCGTCGACAGCGACGGGAGCTTGAGGCTGGCGCGGATGACCTTCGACCAGATGTCGACAGGGATGCCATCCGGCTCGGAAGACGGCTTCCATGTCGAGGGCGGCCGGTTCGTAACCCTTCCTGACCGGATTATCCGTGATTTGGCTGTCAGAGTCTCGCCGGTGCCGGGGCATGTGCTTTCGGCGAACGGACGGACGAGGGCATTGACCGATTGGGCGCCGGTCGGTGGACTACTGGTATTTCGGGCCGTACAACCCTATACGCCCCGGCAATCAAGATCATTCAAGGCACGCTGAGCGTACGTTATCGTCAAGGAGACAAATCGATGGAAGAGACAGGGACGAACCCGGCTACAGCCGAAGGAAGCGTCGATGCGCAGGACATACTGAAGAAGTACGACAAGGAAGCCGACTACCGGAATTACTCCGGAATCATGGCCAGGATCGTTGCGGCCCTGGCCATCACGTTCTCCTGCTTCCAGTTGTACACCGCGCTTTTTGGCGTACTCGACGCGATGATACAGCGCTCCATCCACCTTTCATTCGGCATGGCGCTTGTATTCCTCCTCTATCCGACCAGCAAGAAATGGTCGCGGACCACGCTGCACCCGGTCGACCTCGCGCTGGCGATCATCGGGGCGCTGACGCCGATGTACATCATAGTCAACTACGGCCAACTCGTATTGCGCGCAGGCACGGCTACCACGGCAGACATGATAGTCGGCGTCATCGGCGTCCTGATCGTGCTTGAGGCCGCAAGGCGCATTGTCGGTTTTCCGATCGTCATCATCGCTGGCGCTTTCATAGCGTATGCCTTCGTAGGTCCCTACCTGCCCGGCCAGCTGGCGCACCGAGGCGTCGACGTGGGCGACCTCGTGCAGCACCTGTACTACACGACCGAAGGAGTCTTCGGCATACCGCTGGGCGTGTCGAGCACCTTCATATTCCTGTTCATCCTGTTCGGCGCCTACCTCGAGAAGACCGGCCTCGGCCAGTACTTCATCGACCTGGCGAACTCGATAGCGGGAAGGTCAGCCGGAGGCCCCGCCAAGGTCGCTGTCCTGTCCAGCGGACTCATGGGCACGGTCTCGGGCAGCTCGGTAGCCAACGTCGTGGGCACCGGCTCGTTCACCATCCCGATGATGAAGAGGCTCGGCTACAAGCCCGAGTTTGCCGGCGCCGTCGAAGCGACCGCGTCGACCGGCGGGCAGCTGATGCCGCCGATCATGGGAGCCGCAGCCTTCCTGATGGCCGAGATGACCAACATTCCGTACGTGCGCATCATAGGCGCGGCGGTAATACCGGCCCTGCTGTACTACTTCGGCGTCTGGGCCGGCGTCCATTTCGAAGCCAAAAAGCTCGGGCTCAGGGGGATGACCAAGGAAGAACTGCCGAACCTCAAGGAGATATTCTTCGGACGCGGATACCTCATGATGCCGCTCGTCGGCATCGTCTGGCTCCTCGTGACAGGCTACACGCCGATGCTCGCGGCATTCTACGCCATCATCCTGTCTATCGCGGCCGCGGTACTCGGCTGGTGGGCGCCGTTGCCGATAGGCGGCATGGTCGTCCTCTTCGCCGTAATGAAACCCATCTTCAACGTTGGCGAATACGGGGCCGACGGAGCGCTCAAGTACCTGACGGAAATGACCCCGCTCGGAGCGCTCGCGGTCCTTGGAGTCGTCCTGCTCGGTTTCAAGCTGCTCAAGAAAAAGCCCAACCTCAGCGCCAAGGAAATCATAAGCGGCCTCGAGTCAGGCGCACGCGGCGCGATAGGCGTACTGACCGCCACGGCCTGCGCCGGCATAATCATTGGCGTCGTCACGAAGACCGGGCTGGGGCTCAAGCTGGGCACCGTCCTCGTCCAGCTCGCGAACGGCAACCTGATCCTGACGCTCGTTTTCACGATGATCACGAGCATCATCCTGGGCATGGGCGTGCCTACGACGGCGAATTACATCATCACGTCGACGATAGCGGCCCCGGCGATAATCATGATACTCAGGCAGAAATTCCCCGAACTGCCTCTTGACGCGATTTCGATCATCCTGCCAGCCCACATGTTCGCGTTCTACTTCGGCATAATCGCCGACGTGACGCCGCCGGTGGCGCTCGCGGCCTTCGCGGCATCGGGAATAGCCAAGTCCAACCCGATGAAGACGGGACTCGCCGCCTCGAAGCTCGCGATAGCTGCCTTCCTCGTTCCGTACATCTTCGTACTCAATCCATCCATGCTGATGATAGACATACGGCTGGTACCGGCGCTCATCATGGTAGCCACGTCAATGGTAGGCATCATCGGAGTCTCTTCAGGCGTTATGGGCTATCTGATATTCAAGGCTGCCTGGTACGAGCGGGTCGCGCTTATACTCGGCGGCATACTCCTCGTAGACCCGGGCTCCGTCACAGACATGATAGGCATAGGATTCCTGGTACTTGCCATAGTGTCGCAGATCATTCACAAGCGCGCCTCCGGAGCAGTCAAGACCGCCGTTTGATCTTTTTTCTTATGCGAATGGATGCCGGACATGGTATATTCCTGTCATGTCCGGCATTTTTGACATTATTTACGAAGATGGCGACCTGGTCGTCGTAAACAAGCTGGCGGCTGTCCCCGTTCTTCCCGACAAGAGCGGCGATTCCTCACTCAAGGACTTCCTGGCCAGTTCCCGTCCCGGCAAGTTCGTCGAACCGGCGCACCGCCTTGACAGGCGGACGAGCGGCGCGGTCGCCTTTGCCAAGTCAAAGCACAGCCTCGCGGCCCTGTCCGAAGCGTTCAGGGAACACCGGGTAGCCAAGGTGTACTGGGCCGTCACCGAATCCGCCCCGGAGCCGCCGTCCGGTACCCTGCGGCATCGACTGATACACGACCACCGCCGCAACCAGGCCAAGGCCATGCCCGCCGACGAGGCGAGCGACGGAGAGATAGCCGAACTGTCGTACGAACTCGTCGGCAAGAGCGAGCGGTACTATCTGCTGGCGGTCCGGCCGCTGACGGGCAGGACCCATCAGATACGGGCCCAGCTGTCGGCCGCGGGCTTGCCGGTACGGGGCGACCTCAAGTACGGCGCGCGCCGGTCCACGAGCAACGGGCTCATCATGCTCCATGCGCGCGAGCTGGCATTCGAGATGCCCGACCGCCGCCTGGTCGACGTGGTCGCCGAACCTCCGCCCGACGAACCGCTGTGGCAGGCCTTTGACCTGGGAAAACCGGACTCGAACTGAGTTCCGGCGGGCATATCAGAATACCTGCGGAACCTGGCGGCCATCGCCGCCGGGCATCAGGTTGATATTCTTCCACTGCACGTACGCAGGGCTTCCCTTTTCCGCCGGTTCCACGTACAACTCGAAGATACCGCAGTTACCCGTGGTCACAAGGGGCATCCAGCTGCGGCACCCGAAGGTGACGCGGACGAGCCACTGTATCGTGCCGCCATGGGATATCGCGGCGATGTTGCCGCCCGAATCCATCGCGGCCGAACCGAGCGCCTCCCAGGCCTTCATCGCCCGGAGATACAGCTGGGAGGCGCGCTCGGCGTCCGGCACCGCCTCCCAGCTGCGGCGCTTGAATCGCCGGTACTCTTCCGGGTAGCGCGTCTCTATCTCCTCGAGAGTCAGCCCGGAGAACCTGCCCGTGTCCAGCTCCACGAGGAGAGGTTCGGCTTCCGGCGGCCCGAGTCCCAGGAGCGAAGACACGATGGCGGCGGTCTCCGCCGCCCTGGACAGCGGCGAATGGAAAACGCGCTCGATGCCTTTGTCCGCCAGGTAGCCGGCAAGGTCTGCGGCCTGGGCGCGGCCATTGTCGTTCAGCGGATACTCGGACCGCCCCTGGATGCGCCTGTCGGCGTTGGCCGTGGTTTCGCCGTGGCGGAGCACGAAGAAGCTCGTCGGCCGCCGCAGTCCCGAGAAAAAGCCGGCGTCGATTGAATCTGATGGCTTCATGGTGGCCGGACTATAGCATCGGCAAGCGAGGCTCGGCAACGCCGGGTACCTTTACCGGAAGGGGCCGGGGGCCGTATACTCGGCCAATGCCGCAACGCTCAGCCACGATCGACGCCATAAAGGGAGGATTCGTCGGCCTCATGGTCGTCTACCACGCCTGCTATGTGGCGGTCATGTTCGGACTTGCCGACATCGACTTGTTCACCGGTTTCTGGTGGCTGTTTCCGAGGGTGATAGCGGCCGGCTTCGTCGCGGTCTCTGGCTGGAACCTGGCCGGCAAGCGCTCGCGGGGCGGCAGTTTCGGCGGCTTCGCCAGGCGCGCGGGCGTCCTGGGTCTCGTCGCGCTGGCCATAAGCGCCGCGACCTGGCCCGCGCTCGGCAAGGGTTTCGTGTTCTTCGGAGTCATACACCTGCTTGCGCTGTCGTCGATACTCGCCTGGCCGCTGCTCGGCAAACCGGCTCTCGCCATCGCCACAGGCATCGCGTGCCTGTCCGGAGGCTACGCCCTCGGCGCTCCGCGTTTCGGCTTCCCCTGGCTTGCATGGCTCGGACTCAGGCCTGCCGGGCTCCATCCGGCCGACTACCTGCCGCTCCTGCCATGGTTCGCATTCATCGCTTTCGGCGCGGCGGCCAGGGATCTGGCGATGCGCAAGGGCTCCGCCGCCTCGTCGGCGGCGAATACGCCTGGTTTTGCCGTCAGCACGCTAGCGGCGATAGGCAGGCGTTCGCTCGTCGTGTATCTCGCGCACCTGCCCTTGCTGTACGGCATTGCCTGGGCGCTGGCCGCATTCCGCTTGTAGCCTCCCTCTCCATCGGGTATCATCGAAATTATAGACAACCCTGAATATCGAGAGGGGACAGCGCGATGGAGCCGTCGAAAGCAAAAAAACTAGCCATACGCCTTGTATCGCTTGAAGAAGGCACGGTACCGATGTTCCCCGGCATGACCACCGACCGGTATGAATTCCACGTCTCCAAAAGCGCCCGCGACCTGTACGGCCTATCCGGCGCGCCGTTCTCGTCGGCAGGCGGAGTCGTTTTCGCCGATTACGGCCAGGCGCGGGCGTTCGCCGCCAGAATCAACGCCAGATCGTCGCTGTCCTCCGTGCCTGTCCAGCCGCTCAAGGCGGGGACGCTGAACGCGCTGGCGCTGATAGACGAAATTCTGCACGCCGTATGCGCGATGTACCGGGAGCGGGTCGATCCCCAGGCATTCTGGAAAGCCCTCGACGGCAGCGATGGCGCAGTCGGACCGGACGGTTCGAGGACGGGCCTCCTCGCCTTCACGAAGTCGTTCCCGCCGTCGGCGGTCTACGACGGCGGCGACTCGCCGGAGTCGTGGCTCGACGGCAAGCCGGCCGGTCCTGCCGGCGCGCGGCCCGGGAGAGGCGCGATGTCCATCGAGGAACTCCTCCTCCTACGGCTGGAGAACGAGAACCCCGCCTTCGGGCCGTACCGCTTCCTGTTCGACGACCGGCCCCTGAAGACGCGCGCTCCCGTCGACCCGATGCTCGACGCGGCCGAAGCGACCCTCAAGGCGCTTCCCGCCTTCGGTCCCCTCGGCACCGACCTCCCCAGCCTCCTTCGCGCCCCGATGCGCGCCAGCCCGCATTCGCTGGCCGGCCAGCTCGACTACATACGCCGGAACTGGGGCTTGCTGCTCGGTGACAAGCTGGCCAGGCTGCTCGGCGGCATTGGCATGCTCGACGAGGACGAACGCCCTGGCTTCCTGCCGGGGCCGGGGCCCGTCCGCGTTCCTTCGTACACCGGGCTCGACGCCGAGTACGAGCGCTTCAGCGAGGACAAGGACTGGATGCCCCGCGTCGTGATGATAGCCAAGAGCGCGCTTGTCTGGCTCGACCAGCTTTCCAAGGCCTACGGCCGGGAAATCAGGACCCTCGACGCAATCCCGGACGAGGAACTGGACCTCCTCGCCTCCAGGGGTTTCAACGCGCTATGGCTCATAGGCATATGGGAACGCAGCCAGGCCAGCCGGCGCATCAAGGAACTGTGCGGCAACCCGGAGGCCGCCGCCAGCGCGTATTCGCTGTTCGACTACGAGATAGCCTGGGAGCTAGGCGGCTGGTCGGCCCTGGAGTCGCTCAGGCACAAAGCCAGCGCGAGAGGCGTCAAGCTTGCCGCGGACATGGTGCCGAACCATACCGGGCTTGATTCCGCGTGGATACGCGACAGGCCGGACCTCTTCATCAGCCGCCCGACGCCGCCCTTCCCATCGTACGGCTATACCGGCGAGAACCTGTCCGGCGACGGCCGATTCGGGCTCTGGCTCGAGGACCACTACTACGACAGACGCGACGCCGCCGTCACCTTCAAGCGCGTCGATTTCCGATCCGGCGAGACGAGTTATATCTACCACGGCAACGACGGCACGAGCATGCCATGGAACGACACCGCGCAGATCGATTTTCTCAACCCCGCCGCGCGCGAGGCCGTCAAGGAACGCATACTGCATGTAGCGAGGAATTTTCCCATCATCCGCTTCGACGCGGCGATGATCCTGGCCAAGCGGTCGTTCAGGCGGCTGTGGTATCCGGAGCCAGGCGTCGGCGGCGCCATCGCCAGCCGTTTCGAGGCTGCATTGTCGACAGACGAATTCAACGAGCGCCTGCCGGCTGAATTCTGGCGCGAGGTCGTGGACATGTGCGCGGCCGAGGCGCCGGAGACCCTCCTTCTCGCCGAGGCTTTCTGGATGATGGAAGGCTACTTCGTCCGAACCCTGGGCATGCACCGGGTCTACAATTCTTCGTTCATGAACATGCTCAAGGAAAAGAAAAACACGGAGTACCGGGCGACCGTCAAGAACACGATCGAGTTCGACAAGGATATCCTCAAGCGCTTCGTCAACTTCATGAACAACCCCGACGAGGACACCGCCGTCGCCCAGTTCGGCTCCGGCGACCACTACTTCGGCGTCTGTTCGATGATGGCCACCATGCCCGGCCTGCCGATGTTCGGCCACGGCCAGGTGGAGGGCTTCACCGAGAAGTACGGCATGGAATACCGCCGCGCCTACAAGGACGAACGCCCTGACGAAGGCTTCGTGCGAAGGCACGAGCGCGAGATATTCCCGCTTTTAAAGCGGCGTTACCTATTTTCGGGCGTCGACGAATTCCTGCTCTACGACCTGGTCCGAGGCAACGGCCAAATCGACGAGAACACGTTCGCCTACTCCAACGGCTACGGCAGGGAGCGGGCGCTGGTCGTGTTCAACAACAGCTGGGAGCGGACAGCCGGCACGATCTACCGGTCGTGCCGCTACGCCGAGAAGAAGCCCGACGGTTCCAGGCCCATGGCGAGCCGGAGCATTGCCGAGGGTCTCGGCCTCGAATGCGGCAAGGGCCGTTTCGTCATCATGACAGAAATGAAGAGCGGCCTCCGCTACATCCGCCGCTCCGGAGAGCTTGCCCGATCGGGCCTGGCCGTCGCGATGGAAGGCTTCCAGTGCCAGGTTTTCATAGACATCACCGAGGTGAAGGACGACGAATCAGGCTCGTATGCCGCGCTGTGCGACTCGCTGGGCGGCGCGGGCGTACCTGACATAGGCTGGGCCCTGCAGGACCTGGCTTTAGGCTCGCTGTACAATTCGTGGGCCACGGTTTTCGGCACGCAATGGTTCGGGCGCGCCACGGATACCTTGGACAACGACGCACTTCTCGCCTTCCTCGAAGTCGCCGCCGGCTTCGTCGAGGAAGCGCCGGCGACCGTCGCGGCCACGATGGCCGGCCATTGCGCGGAGGCTGCCGGCGCGGCGTCCGCCCTGCTGCGGCGCGGCGCGCTTGCCGCCAGGATGGATTCGGTACCGGGAGCGGCCGACGCGCTGCTCGCCTTCGCGGCGCTGTTCCCTGTCGCCTCTCTGGCCGGCGATGCGCCAGCAGCCGCACAGGCGCTTGCGCAGTCGTGGGGCCTGCAACGGAAGCTGCGCGAAGCAATGGTCGCGGCCGGGTCGGAGCATGGCCAGGCTGACAGGTCGGCTTCGTTCGCGATTGCCGCCCTTGGCAGGCTTGGCGCGGGCGGCGGGACGGCAGGGAAGAAGGGCCGTACTCCCGCTTGCCCCGCCCCGCTGGCGATTGTCCAGGCCTTCGCGCAGGACGACGAGGCGATGCAGCTGCTCGGCGCAAACCGCTGGGACGGTAGGACATGGTTCAACGCCGAGGCCTACCGTCTTGGATCGACGCTGCTGGCATCGGCCGCCGTCGTGACCGGCCGCGCGGCGGAGGGGCCGGTCATCAAGCTGCTCAAGGAGCTGGACGCGGCGGCGCTGGCCGCCGGCTGGTGCCTTGAACGCACCCTCGAAGCGGTGACCAAACCTTCGCCCGCCGGCACGAAGACAACGACCTCCTTGCACAAGAAGACCGGAAAGACCGAGGAGTAGTTCCATGGCATTTTTCGAGATAGGTACGCGGGCCATCGAGGGCAACGTCTTCGACAGGGTGCAAAAGACCTGGATGCTCGTCACCGCCGGCACCCCGGATTCATGGAACACGATGACAGCCAACTGGGGAGGTTTCGGGCACCTGTGGAACAGGGACGTCGCCTTCGTTTTCATCCGTCCCACCCGGCACACGTTCTCGTTCATCGAGAAGGCCGGCGCGCTCACGCTGTCATTTTTCGGCGAGGAATGGCGCAAGGCGCTCAACACCTGCGGAACTCTTTCCGGCAGGGATGTCGACAAGGCGGCACTGACAGGCCTCACGCCGGTAGTGCCGAGGCCTGGCTTCATGGGCTTCGAGCAGGCGGAACTGACCCTCGCCTGCCGGGTCATCCACAAGCAGGACATCGATCCGGCCGGATTCGTCGAACCGACGATCGCGGACAATTACCATGGAGACTACCACCGGCTCTACGTCGCCGAGATAGTCGCGGCGCTGGCCCGCGCCTGACGGTGGGCTCGTCGCCGCTGGCACTGGCGCTCGAGCTCGCGGGCGATGTGCGGACCAGGTTCGTTTTCCCGAGCGAGGTCGCAGCCGCCTCTGCGCTTACGCGGGTCCTGGCCTCCTCGGGCAGGCATGCCCTGCCCTGCGACCGCTTCATGGGCTGGGACGCGTTCAAGTCCCTGGTATTCGCGGGCGACGCGCTGGGCAGACCCTCGACCAAAGCCGTGAGGACGATATTCGCGCGCCGGTTGGCCGCTGAAAACGCCCGCGCGCCATTCCTCCGCTCTGTCGTGCCGCCAGGCGTCGCGGCCGCGTCGACCAGGTTCGCCGCTGCCATCGCCTCGGCGCTTCCGGCTCTCCGCGCCGTCCCCGACGGCCCGGGCGGCCACCTTGCCGACTGGCGTGAAATCAGGCGCCGCTACGAGCAGTTCATGGTCGGGCACGGCCTCTACGAGGCAGCCTGGCTCGGCAGGGAGGCCGGCGCCGTCTCCGATCGATGGGTGCTGTTCTACCCCGACCTCACCGAGGACTGGGACGACTATTCCCGGGCCGTGCTCGCGATGCCGGACGTCCGCGTCATGCTGTCTGGCGAACTCGGCACGGAAAGCGTACCTGTGGCGGGATTCGGAACGCTGGTCGAAGAGCTGCGGGCAGTGCTTCTGTCTATCAGGGCCGAAGTCGAGGCGGGAGCCGATCCAGCCGGCATATGCATCAGCGTCGCGTCCCCGGAAACGGTGCTTCCCGTCCTCGAGCGCGAGGCGAGGATAGCGGCCGTTCCACTGGACGAACGCGAAGGGCGCCCGCTGTCGGAGAGCGCAGGCGGCCGCCTCCTTGCCGACATCGTCGCGCTGCACGGCGGCATGATGTCCTTCGACGCGCTGCGCCGTCTGTTGCTTGACGAGTCGCGGCCGTGGAAGGAACGGGGCGCCGCCCGCCGCTTGCTCGAAACGGGAATCCGCAAGCATGTCGTCGCTCCCCTGCCCGATGGACCTGACGTCTGGGAAGCATCGATCGGGGCGGACGACGAAGTCAGGCGGCTGTACCGCGGCCTGCGAACCGCATCGGCCAGAATAGCCACGGCGGCGGGTTTCAAGTCGCTCAGGTCCGCTTTCGACTCGTTCAGGCACGCCTTCATCGACGAATCCGCCTGGTCCGGAAGGCAGAATGACGAGATAGCGCGTTGCCTGGCGGCGCTCGACGAGCTGGACGAGGCCGCCGTCGCGGCGGGCATCGTGGCCGACGGCATACCCGGAGCCGCGCAGACGCTTATGGACCAGCTCGAGGACACCCGCTACCTGCCTATGTCAGAGTCCGGCGGCATCGCCGTGTACCGTTTTCCCGTGGCTGCGGGCGCCATGCCCGACCTGCACTATGTCGTCAACCTGTCTGAAGGAGCCGCGAAAGCCGCAGCGAGGCCGCTGTCGTTCATGCGGGCTGACGAACGTGACCGCGCAGGAGCCTCGGACCGTGACATCTCCGCTGGCCTCGTAAGACTCCTTGCCGTATCGGGCGGCCGGGTCTTCATGAGCTGTTCGGCTGACGGACCCGACGGCGTCCGGCCTCCCCACCCCGCGGTCGAACCGCGCGACCCCGCCAGAGCCGGCCTCCCGTACGACAGGGAACTCTGGCTCCCGAACCGCGAAGCCGATTCCCCTCCTGCGGTCTTCCCGCTCCAGTCGGCGAGCGCCAGGGCCGCGCTGGCCACCGTTTTCGGACCCGATGGCGCTGATTGGTCGACAGGCATGCCCGATTCGCCCGCGATCATGGGCAAGGCCGCCGCGACAGACCTCCTGGAGTCGCAGAGCGCCACAGGCCGTCTCCGCCTGTCGGCGACGGCCATCGAAGAGTACGCCTCGTGCGCTTTCCGCCGGATATACACACGGCAACTGAGCGTAAAAGCGGTGGAGTCCGGGCTTTCGTTCGTAGACAACCTGCTCATCGGATCAATCTACCATGACGCTTTCAGGCGCCTCCTGGGACCGTTGGCCAAGGCAGGAGCGTCGGTCGCGGCGGCCAGGCCCTCGGACAGCGACGTGCAATCGGCCATCGCCGAGGCCATAGCCGCCGTCGGCCGGGACAAGGGTCCGATGGCCGGAGTCCTCGTCAAGACAGCTTCGCCGGTCCTCGGCAGGATGTTCTCGGCCGCTGCCGCCAATCTCCTGTCCGCCATCGACGGTCTCGTGCCTGTGCTCGTGGACGAGGAGGAGCTGTCCGCTCCCCTGCCGACGCTTGACGCCGAACTGTACGGCAGGCCGGACCTGGTCTGCGTCAGGCCCGGCGACTCGGGCAGGAAGCGCGCCGTCATCGTCGACTACAAGAAGTCGCGCATCCCCGCCAAGGCCGACCTGGCGCCCGACGAGACGGGAACGATAGCCACCATCCAGATACCGGTGTACGCCGTCCTCGTCGCCGCCGCCGGATACGAAGCGGAAGCCGCCTGGTACCTGTCGATCGAGGGTTCGGAGCCGTCGGGCAAGGGGCTTCGCCTCGTGTTCGGCCCGGGCGACAAGCCGTGCATCGAAGCCGACCGGATGCCGCTGCTCGAGCCGGCGCTGACAGCGGCCGCCGCCAGGACCGCGTCGACCATCAGGAGCGGCAGCGTCTTTCTTCCGGCCTACCGGGACCGCGACACGGTGTGCCTTCGATGCGACCTGCGGCCCGTATGCCGGGCGCACTACACGGTGAGGTGAGCATGAGCGCCTGGCAGGACCTTCTTGACGGACTTGAACCACTGCATCAGCTGCCCGCCGTGCGCGAACGGCGATCGGCGGTCGTATCCGCCGGGGCCGGCTCAGGCAAGACGAGGGTGCTGGCCGTACGATACCTCCACCTGGTCAAGGACAGAGGAATCTGTCCCGAGCGCATATTGTGCCTCACCTTCACAAAGAAGGCAGCCGCGGAGATGAGCGAACGAATCCGGGGCATGCTTGCCATATGCTCGCGCGACGACGACGACTTCGCGCGAGCCCTCGAGGCTTTTCCAGCCGCGCGGGTATCGACTCTCGACTCGTTCTGCGCCGACATAGCGCGCAACGGTTGCGCCCGCTGGGGCGTCGCTCCCGACTTCGTCATAGACGAGGTGGCGGCAGCCGACGCTCTCGAGGCGCTGTCCGTGGATTTCCTCCTGCGCAGACGCTTCGAGCCAGTTGCCGCCTCGTTCATCGCCGCCACAGGCTTTGAAAATGCAGCCGCGGCCCTGCTCGGCCTGTCGGGTGGCAGGAGCGGCCTCCTCGTGCAGGGCAGGCGTTTCGACGCGCAGGCGCAGACCGAGCTCGTGGCCGCGGCGCTCGCGACGGCGCACCGGCGTTTGCACGGCCTCCTGTCCGGCGGACTTGGACTGGACTCCGGCGCAGCGGCCACCGTCGCCGCGTGGCTCGAGTGCTCGTCCCGGTTCAGCCCCGTGGCAAGCGCTGCCGCCGACCGCGACGGGCTGTCGGCGGCACGCGCCGACTATCTGGGAGTATCCAGCCTGAGAAGGCCAGGTACCAACACCAGGGGCGAGGCGGCGGCCTGCCGCAGCGAAACAGGGGCGGAAGCCAAGGCGCTTGCCGCGGCCGCCGCGCTGGCCTGTGACGCCCTCCTCGATGAGCGCAGGCAAGGCGCCATGGACCTGCTCGGGGATTTTGTCGCCCAGGCCGCCGAAGCCCGCGCCTCTTCCGGCAAGCTGGCCTTTGCCGACGTGGCGGCCATGGCGGTCGAGACGCTGGCCGGCGACCTGGAACTGCGCGACTGGTACCGCTCGCGCTACGACGCGGTGATGGTCGACGAGTTCCAGGACGACAACGAAGTCCAGAAACGGCTCCTATACCTGGTTGCCGAGAAGCGTGACCGCGGCGCGGCAGACCGTGGTCCCGCCGTCGGCCCCGGGGACCTGGAACCAGGCGTGCTGTTTTTCGTAGGCGACGAGAAGCAGAGCGTCTATGCCTTCCGTGGCGCGGACGTGACAGTTTTCAGGGGCCTGTCTTCGGAACTCGCCCGCGCGCCCGGCGGGCTCGGCGAGCACCGCCTCGAGATCAACTGGCGTTCCGAACCGGGCCTCATCGATTTCTTCAACGACGCCTTCTCGAAAATTCTGCCCGCGCCTGACGACGAGGGGGTGCAGGACTTCGAGGCGCGCTTCACCGGGCTCGGATCCGGGCCCGCCACGCCAGGGGTCGAGCCTGTCGTCGCCTGGCTCGAGTCGAACGAACCCGAGGATGACAGCTTTCTGGCTTCGGATGAAGCGGAGGCATGGCGGATCGCCCTGCTCGTCGAGTCGCTGGTCGAGCAGGGCGCCGTCATCGCGGCCAAGGGTCCCGGTGGCCGCAAGATGGCCCGGCCATGCGGCTACGACGACATAGCGGTTCTCTTCAAGAGCACCGCCAGCCAGAATGTCGTCGAGCGCTACTTCAGGCTGTCCGGCATTCCGTACACGGCCTCGTCGACCGCGGGCCTGTACGCCGAATCGATACTCGGCGACCTCTATGCCATGCTCAAGCTGGCGGTCTACCCCGACGACAGGCTCGCTTTCGCCGCGGCGCTCCGCGGTCCATTCGCCAGGCTGTCCGACGACTCGGTATTCGCGGCCTTGTCCCCCGGCTCGGACGGCCCGGACGGGCTCATGGGCTTCGACCCGGCTTCACTTGCGCCGGGCGAGGTCGCCCGCTTCACGGCAGCCAGGGAAACCTGGCAGGGCCTGCGCGAGAAAGCCGACAGGGAGCCCCTGCGTCGCCTGGTCGAATACCTCTGGTACGACCGCGGCCTGAGGTGGAACGTGCAGAAGGATCCAGAGCAGGCCGCTTTCCTCGAACATTTCGACTACGCGTGGACCATGGCCGCCGCCGCCGACTCCCGAGGCGATCGCCTCGTCGACCTGCTAGCCTCGCTCGAAAAACGCATGGGCAGGCTGGAACGCTACGACGAAGGCCCGGTGGCCAGGGAGAGCTCCCGGGGCGTATCGATCATGACCGTGCACCTCTCCAAGGGGCTCGAATTCCCCGTCGTCATCCTGCCGGACCTCGACAACATCGGCAGGAACACGCCGACGGAGCCAATCGCCAAAGACGGCCGCTTCGGCCCGTCCATCCGCTTGCTCGACGCAGGGTCCATACCCTGCGACCCGGTAGACGCCTTCGACCGAGCGCTGGGCAAGATCGAAAAGGGCGAAGGCGAGGACGCGATGAACGAGTCGCTCGCCGAAACGGCCAGGCTCTTCTATGTAGCCTGCACCCGCGCTATTTCGAGGCTCTACCTCGTCGGCAAGGTCCCCAGGGTCGCCGACAAAGGCGGCAGGAGCTTCCGTGGCCTCCTCCTGCGGGCCTTTCCCTGGGCAGGACCCGCAAACGCATCCGACGAGGACTTCCTGTCTGACCGTCCCGATGACGCTCCAGCCGCCTTCTCCGTCTCCTACGTCGAGCCGCGCACGAAGGCTGCCTTGGCCAAACGTACCTCAGGCATCCATTTTGACGGAAGGCGGCTGGCCGCCGCAACCGCCGCAGCGGCATCTATAGCGGTTGCCGAGAGGAAAGGCCGGTGGTCGGTCACCGGCGCCGCGGCCCGTCTTGAAGAATTGGCGCGTCTGGAAGAGCCAGGGCGCCCGGATGCCCCTGCCGCTCAGACAGCCGGACAAACAGTGGACCAGAGCGCCGGCGAGGCGGGAGGCCTGTCCGATGCCGATTTCGGGACCCTGTGCCACCAGTTCGTTGAATCTGCCATGAGCAACCCCGGCGAGGAGCCCCAGGCCCGCGGCTCGGCGGCAGCCGCCCTCGAAAGGCTCCCGTCCCCCGTGCGCACGGCCAGCCTCGAAGCGGCCATCGAGCTTGCGCGGGCCTTCGCGCGGTCGCCCCGCGGCATGGCGGCGGCCGCCGCCCGCGATGCCGTGGTGGCCGGGGTTCCAGGCGCGATCTTCCACCTGGAGTACCCTTTCGTCTGGCGCGGCCTGGCCAGGCAGTGGCAACCGCTGCTCCTTTCAGGCGCCATTGACCTGGTGTACGGCGACGACGGCGGTGTTGTCGTCGTCGATTTCAAGACCGACCGCGTCATCGCCCCTGCCAGGCACGCGTTCCAGCTATCGGTCTACAGGGACGCCGCGGAGTCGATTTTCGGCCATCCCGCCAAGGCCTACGTCAGCTACCTCCGCGACGGGTCGGAGCGGGAGGTATCCGGCCCGCCGGACATCCGGAACCTGGACGGGCACCATGCTTGATCCAATAACCTTATTAGCTCCACTTTCTCCATAGCATCGAAATACCCCTAGACCAAGGCCGAGGCTTCGGGCATACTCGAGGCACGAAGAATGGCATGCGGTTCAACTTAAGCCGTGCGCCGCCCATTCTACCCGACGTCTGCAGCCCAGGCGACAATACAACCCAGAGCGTGCCGTTCTTCGTCCAACTCCACCTTGTTCCCACTCAGCCAGCGTCAATTCCGGCGTGTTTCAACGAAAGGCGACCACATGAGCGAAAAATCCCCAGTTGCCCCAGGATTCATGACCATATTCGGGTTCTTCTTCGGAATATCGGCCGTCACGATAGGCGGCGGCTACGTTATGGTTCCGGTCATGCAGCGGGCCGTCGAGAAGCGCGGCTGGATACCGGAAAACGAGTTCTATGACCTTTTTGCCACCGCCCAGAGCATTCCGGGCCCGCTGGCGCTGAACGCCGCCGTATTCGTTGGCAGGCGGGTCGCGGGGACTGCCGGCTTCGTCGCGGCGTTCCTCGGGATACTGCTCCCTCCCTTCGCCGCGATAATCGCCGTGGCCACCATTCTCGACGTCGTTGGCGCGTGGCCTCCTGTCCGCGGCTTCCTGGACGGCGCATTCGCGGTCGTCCCCGGTCTGACGGCGGCGCTCGCCTTCAACATGATAAGGAAGCGGAGCTGGACCTTGTTGCGCGCCGTCATCACCGTCGCCGGAGCCGTGCTTATAGTCGCCGCGGCCAAGTGGGCCGTGCCTGTCTTCTTTTCTGTCGTGCTGGTCGCCTGGCTGTTCGAAAGGCGCAAACCATGCTGAGGCTGTTCCTCGCCTTCCTCAAGATAGGAGCCGCGTCGTATGGCGGCGGTTGGACGATAGTCGGCATCATACGGACGGAGATCCTTTCGCAGGGCTGGCTGTCTCCCGACGAATTCGCCCGCCTCGTCGCGGTAGCCCAGGTGACGCCGGGCCCCGTCGCCCTCAACGCGGCGACAATGGTCGGCTTCAGGCTCTTCGGGCTGGTCGGAGCGGCGACAGCCACGCTGGCGGTTGTCACCGTGCCCGTCACCCTTGCCCTGATCGTCGGCTCGCTAATGGCCAGGATGGCAAAGAGGGGCAAGCAGGTTACCGAGGCGCTCAAGACAGGCACCATCGGCCTCATAGCGATGACCGTCTGGGCATTCGCCCCGGCCGCCACCTCCTCCTGGCTGAACGCGGCGACGGCGATCGTAGCCTTCTCGGTGTCAGCGTTCACCAAGATCAACCCGTTGTGGGTGATTCTGGGCTCGGGCCTCCTCGGTGCCGCCAGACGGCTGATTTTCGGCTAGAATCCTCTCGACTATCGGATCCATTTGGCTATACTTGTGCTGAAGACGATTACATAAGCTTGGAGCCGTATCGATGAACAATGAACGGATATTGATAGTCGAAGACGAGAAAATCATTGCGATAGACCTCCAGCGCAGGCTGGAGCGTTTCGGCTACTCCGTCGTCGGCATGGCCGGAGAAGGCAATGAAGCCGTAAAGATGGCGCTGGAACTCGAGCCGGACATCGTGCTTATGGACATCATGCTCTCCGGAGCCATGGACGGCGTCGAGGCCGCACGGACAATCAAGGCCGCCAAGGACATCCCCTTCATCTTCCTCACCGCCTACACCGACGAGAAAACCCTCGAGCGGGCCAAGGAAACCCAGCCGTACGGCTACATCCTCAAGCCATTCAAGGAACGCGAACTCTACACCACCATCGACATTGCCTTGTACAAGCACGAGATGGCCAGGAAGCTCACCAAGCAGGAAAGGCTGTTCAGCGCCATACTGCAGTCTATAAACGACGGCATCATCGCAGTCGACATGGACCTCAACGTCCAGTTCATGAACCAGATAGCCGAGGACATCACCGGCACCAGGGAAGCGGATGTCCAGGGCAAAAACGTCACCCGCTACCTGAACCTTACCGAGTCAGCCACGAAGCAGGACATACTGACGAACATGGTCAGCGTCGGCGTGCGATCGACTTTTTTCAACGACATCACCCTCAAGAACGCCATGGGACAGACTCTCGTCCTCGACGGGTCGATAACCAGGATACACGAACAGGCAAACGCGACCGACGGTTACATCATAACGCTTCGGGACATCACCGAACTCAGGCGACTGTCCGAAACCCTGAGCTACCAGTCGAGCCATGACAGCCTGACCGGCCTGTCGAACCGCGAGGAATTCGGCTACAAACTTGGTGAAATACTCAAGAGCGTCAAGATGATGGGCGGCTCCCACTCGCTGATAGTGCTCGACATCGACCGGTTCAAGGCCATCAACGAAACATGCGGAACGCTGGCAGGCGACGAGCTTTTGCGCCAGCTGGCCAGCCATATCCAGACGAACATCCAGCGCAACGACCTGTCCGCGCGCATTGGCGCCGATGAATTCGCCGTCATCCTCATGAACTGCGAGTCGGAAGATACCATCAACGTCGGCAACCGCCTGCAGAGCGCCGTCCAGCGCCAGCGCTTCCAGTGGCAGAGCACCGCCTTCCCGGTGACGCTGAGCATAGGCATCGTGCCGATTGACAGGGACACCGGCGACATCCATTCGGTGCTCGCGGCCGCAGACGACTCATGCCACATTTCCAAGGAAGAAGGCGGCAACAAGATCACCGTCTTCCAGGCCCAGGACAGCAAGTTCATGCGTCGCCGTGGCGACATGGAGTGGATAGGCAAGATAAACCGGGCAGTGGAGGAGAACAGGTTCGTCCTGTACTACCAGCCCATCGAGCCGCTCGACCCGGCATCGGGAAACCAGCCCAAGCTGGAGATACTCCTCCGCCTCGTCAAGGAGGATGGCGGAATCGCGGGCCCGACCGATTTCATACCGGCGGCGGAGCGGTACAACATGATGCCCCAGATAGACCGCTGGGTCCTGGAGAATTCCTTCCGGGCTTTCAGGCTGCTTACCGACCAGAAATCGCCTCTGGCCGAGCGCCTCTTCTCGATCAACCTGTCGGGGCCGTCGCTGCTCGATGACTCGCTTGTCGATACCATCATCTACGACCTCAACAAATACTCGCTGTCTGCCAAGGATTTCTGCCTGGAGATAACCGAGACGGCCGCCATCCAGAACCTGTCGTACGCGACGCGCTTCATCAACCGGCTCAAATCGGAGGGCTTCACCTTCGCTCTCGATGACTTTGGCGCAGGATTCTCGTCGTTCGGCTATCTGCGCAGCCTGCCGGTGGACTACGTCAAAATCGACGGCTCCTTCGTGCAGAACATGGACGAGAGCCTCGTCAGCTGCACGATGGTCGATTCGATCAACTCCATCGGCCACGTGATGGGGCTCAAGACAATAGCGGAATTCGTCAAAAGCGAGGCCATCAGGGACAAGCTCATCGAGCTCGAAGTCGACTACGGCCAGGGCTACTTCTTCTCCAAGCCCGTCCCGCTTTTCTAAGAGCCTATCGGGCCGGCACCAAGGCCCAGTCCCCGCAGACCAGGGCTGCGTCGCGCTCGAAGCGCTCCACGTCAGCCAGGCTCTTGACCGGCGACAGTTCCTGTGGCCTGGACACGGCAAGCAGCCTCGCCTGCCCCTCCGTTGCGAGAAACGCATCGACATTGTCCAGAGCGAACTCCCCGCCCGCGGTGTCCGCGCCCGTACTGGCGTTTCCCGGGATCGAGTACCCGCCCTCCGGTGACCAATGGCGGCTCCTGATTTCCAGAATGACCTCCCGAAGCGCGGCGGCCCGGTAGACCCGCACGCCGACGTTGGTATATCCGCCTGAACCCGCGGCTATAGAAGCGCCCGCTTCCGTCGAAGCCGCACCCTGCAGCTTGGCATGGCCGAAACGCCTTGGCAGTCCACTGTCGTCCAGTTCTATAGGATACGCGGGAGCCTGGATGAATGCCGCGGGCATGAGAAGCGCCGGCGCGAGCACGCCAGGACGACGATCGAGAGCGTTCATCACGGCAAGAGCCGCCAGCGCGGTGAGGGGGCTCGACGCGTCGCCCCCGAAGTTGACGATGACGTAGTCGCAGCCTGACCACAGGGCCATCGTCTGGAAAGCCGCGTCTCCGTGGCCCCTGGGCTTGCCGCCCGGAGCGGCCTGGGTCGCGAAGTCCCACGAACCAGGCAGGTAGCCCAGCGGCCCGAGTATGCGTTCCTCTATCTCGCGCTCCCAGCCACGGATGACCACGACGTGCCTCCCGAGGTCGCGCACCGCCGCAAGCGCGTAGCCTGCGATAGGCACCGGATCGGGGCCAAAACCCATGGCGTTGCGCACGGGGAACAGGCCGCGGGGAGCGGCGGGGTCGGCTGCGCGCCTGCTGGCGTCGCGCCTGCTGGCGTCGCGCCTGCTGGCACGCTCTTCCTCGAGCGAGGCTACCCACCGCGAACCCGAACCCGCGAGCATCGTGATGCATGCGGTACGTTCCGCGAGTTGCCTCGTAAGGGCTACGACGCCATCCAGGCGGGCAGCCTCGGCGCACAGCGAGGGGATGGCGCTGCGCAGCGCGAAGGCCTCGCCAAGGCCGCCCGTCGTCATATGGTTGAAATCAATGGACATGGTCTTGAGTATACAGGGAGGCCCCCGCGTGGAAAAGGGAGCGGCGCCGCCATAGATGACGCCGCTCCCCGCCCATGTTCGCCGACTCGTACCTTGGCGGAAGCGCCTCAGATATCGAACAGCAGGCTCTGGTAAGCCGGGAAGGGCCAGAGTTCCGGCGGTGTCGCCTCTTCCAGCGCGTCGACACATGAGCGCAGCACGGCCATTGCAGGCACGAGGAGGTCCCTGGCAGCGATTGCCTCGGCGCGCGTACCCTCAGCCTTCGACGTCCCGGCGATGGCGGAGCGGAGGCCATGCACGGCCGAGTCGCCGCGGTCTATGGCCTTGGCCAGGCTGGCGGCTTTCGACTCCAGCGAGACGCACGGCGCTCCGGCTTCCTTCGCCGCCGTCGCCGTTTTCGAAACCTTGGCGAGATACGCGGCCGCCGCGGGAATGCAGCTCCGGTCGGCCATGGAAAGCATGGCGTTGGCCTCTATCCTCTCGCGCTTGGAATAGCGCTCAAGCTCGATGTGCAGAATCGCCTCGGCTTCCTCCGCCGAAAGTACGTGGGTCTTCTCCAGCAGCGCCAGGCTGGCCGGGTACTCGTAGGCGGCAAAAGCGGAGACACTGTCCGGCAGGTTTAAAAGTCCCCGCGATATAGCCTCGGCCCGCCACGCGTCGGCATACCCGTTGCCGTTGAAGACGACCCGCCGGTGCTCGCGCCATATATCGTTGACAGCCTTCATGGCCGCACCATACTTGTCCTTGGCGCCTTCGAGCGCGTCGCCCAGTTCCTGGAGCGACTCGGCCACCGCGGCGTTGAGAATAGCGACAGGCCCTGAAATGGACTCGCTGGACGGAGCCATGCGGAACTCGAACTTGTCCCCGGTGAACGCGAAGGGGCTCGTCCTGTTGCGGTCAGTCAGGTCCTTGGGCAGGCGAGGCAGGCTCGTGTGCCCCATGACTATCTGGCCGCGTTTTTCCGCCTCTCTTGCGGCGCGTGGATCGGTGCCGTCGGCAAGGCGGTCAAGTGCGTCGACGAGCTGGTCGCCGAGGAAGACCGAGACTATCGCCGGGGGAGCCTCGTTGGCGCCCAGGCGCAGATCGTTGCCGGCGCAGGCTACCGACGCCCGCAGGAGGCCGGCGTGCCTGTCGACGGCGCGCACAATGGCGGCCAGCACCACGAGGAAGCGCGCATTGCTGCGGGGATCCTCGCCGGGGTCGAGGAGGTTCTCGCCTTCGTCGGTCGCCAGCGACCAGTTTATGTGCTTGCCCGAGCCGTTGACACCCGCGAAAGGCTTCTCGTGCAGCAGGGCTGCCAGCCCGTGGCGGTCGGCCACCTTGCCTAGGGTTTCCATCACCAGCTGGTTGTCATCGGCGGCGAGGTTCGCGGCCGAATAGACCGTGGCCAGCTCGAACTGGTTGGGCGCGACCTCCTTGTGCTGGGTCTTGGCGGAGACTCCCAGACGCCACAGCTCGTAGTTGAGCTCGCGCATGAAGCCAGCGACCCGCTCCGGAATCTGGCCGTAGTAGTGGTCCTCCATCTCCTGGCCCTTGGCGGCGGCTATCCCCAGAAGGGTGCGGTTGGCTAGCCGGATGTCGGGCCTACGCTCGTAGAGTTCCTTCTCGATCAGGAAATATTCCTGCTCTGCGCCAACCGTCGTTATGACGCGCTTGGCGCCGTTCTGGCCCAGGAGCCTCAGGACCCGCAGCGTCGCCGCGCCGACAGCGTCTATCGAGCGCAGGAGGGGGACCTTCTTGTCCAGAGCCTGTCCGTTGTAGGAGACGAAGGCTGTCGGAATGTACAGCGTGAGGCCGGCCATGTCGTCCTTGAGGAACGCCGGGCTGGTCGTGTCCCAGGCCGTGTAGCCACGGGCCTCGAAGGTCGCGCGGAGGCCGCCGGAGGGGAAACTCGACGCGTCCGACTCTCCCTTTATGAGCGACTTGCCGGAAAATTCCAGGAGCGTCGCGCCGTCGCCGCTCGGCTGGATGAACGCGTCGTGCTTCTCGGCCGTACGCCCGGTCATCGGCTGGAACCAATGTGTATAGTGCGTCGCTCCGTGCTCTATCGCCCAGTCCTTCATCGCGTTGGCGACGACTTCGGCGGTTTCGAGCGACAGCTCCTTCTCGCCCGCCTGGACGCGCTTGAGCGCCTCGTACACGCTCTTGGGCAGGCGTTCCCTCATTGCCCTGTCGCCGAACCGGTGCTCGCCGTAGGTGAGCGCCAGCGGCTTCTCGATGTAGTCGATGTCCCGCCTTTTCATGGCCGGTCTCCTTGCCGCGAAGATTAGCCCGCTATGCGGACTTTTTTCTCGGGAAGGCGTCGCGACGCCGCCTTTCCCGTACTGAAACCATGATGCAGGCCCCGTCAAAGACGAAGGGCCGCCATCCCCGAGGGGAAGGCGGCCCTTGTTGGCAGTACTCGGTGGCCTCATCGAGGCATCACCCGGTACTTCCTGACGAAACCGGACGGCCGGTATGTCATCTTGGCCTGCCTTAGCCCCTCGTCGCCCAGATCCTGCTCCCGGTTCACGTGCTTGACGTACCCGGGCAGAGATTGGGCGAAAGCTTGGTTGAGGAATTGGTAGATGCCCTTGTAATCGCCCGCGGCCTTCTCGAAATGGACGGCGAACATGCGCGACTTGGCAATCGGTTCGCCCAGGGCGTAGCCGGCGGGTTTTCCGTCGACGTAATAGACCGCGCCGCGCATGCCAAGCACGGGATAGAGCTCGAGAGCCTCCCTGGCGGCGGCATAGTCGCCGTCGACACCCTTCTCGATACGCCACGCGTCGAGCACCGTGACTGCGTCGGCCAACGTGGTTTCGTCGAGATCCTTCTGTTCGTAGGAATACGAGTTGATGAAGGCGTTCACGAGATTGCGTTTCTTGTGGTACGCCTTGCCGGACAGTTCGGCGAGGTCCTTGCGGTCGTACAGGTAATCGAAATTGTCGCGATCCTCGACGACCTGGTAGCCCGCGGCTTCGAGCCTTATCCGTTCGGACTTGCACTGGGTCTCGGACATGTTCTTGAGGTAACAGTGGTCCTCGAATAGCTTCTCGAGCACATCGTTCTGCGGTACGCAACACGGGGTAAAGAAGAAGCGCTCGCCGCGCTTTTCGCCGGAGATGACGAAGGTGGCGCCGGTGATGTGCGAAACGTGATACTTGTAGGTATTCCTGAAAAGGTAAATCCCGGAGAAGGTGAACTCGGAGACCCCGTCGACGAGCATGTTCAGGGCGGGATACAGGGCCGCGTGCATTTCCAGGGAAACTGGCGCGAACTCCGGGTACTCGGGTATCGGCATGCCCGATACTATATACACTCCTTCAAATAGAATCAATAATCACGGGGTCAAACGGAAGAGCAGAAATAAGCGGCCCGTGCTGCTTGCAGAGCACGGGCCGCCGCTACGATCACGCTGGTATCATTCCTTTATCAGTATGAACTCCACGCGGCGATTCTTCCAGCGGTTTTCCGCGTCGGTGAACGCGACGACCGGTTCGCTCGATCCCAGTCCCCTGACCGAGAGGCGCTTTGGATCGACCCCGTACTCGATCAGCTTCTGCATGACCAGGTCGGCGCGCGACGTCGACAGCGGCAGGAGCTCGCTCGTCTCCTCCTTGTCGACCGCGGACTGGCTCTGTCCGCCCATCTTCGATATGGAGTTGGCATGTCCCTCGACGCGTATCTTGTATTCCTTGAAACGGTTGAGGATCTGCGCTATCCGCTTGAGCACCTCGGAGTTCCTTTCGAGGACTTCCGGAGACAAGTCCTTGAAATCGGCAAAGTTGGGCCTGAACACTATCGACGGCACCTTTATCTTGAGCCTGTCTCCATCACGTATGACGAGTACGTCGACGCTGATGGCCCCCTCGGTTACTGTCGAGTTGCCAAGGGCGTCCACGATTGTAAGGCGGTACGGGTAATCGGTCGCGGCCTCGACGAGCTCTCCCTTCTGCGAGC
>CAZNXK010000018.1:31245-38588 GCA_964576835.1 uncultured Treponemataceae bacterium
GGCCGTCCCAGCCGAGCCGCTCGGCCGGCTTGCCGCGGCCGCTCCAGGTGAAGAAGGCCCGCTCCGCCCGCTTGGCGGTGGCGCTTTCGCTCACGGCCACCTCGATTATCTCGAAGCGCCACGAATCAACGACGCTCGCATCGTCGACCGCGAGGGCTATCTTTAGCTCGTCGTCGACGCCGTCGTTGTCAGGGCTAAAATACCGCGGCGAGGTTGACAGCGCTACCTTGGGTCCCTGAACATCGAGCGTAAACTGGCCGCTTTTGGCCTCGGCGCGGTCCCCCTTCAGGTAATCGATGGTGAAGCTGGCGGCATAGACGCCCTGGACAATCGCGCCGTCGGCGGCCCTCCCGTCCCAGGCCTGCCTGGCCGGGATGGTCGAGGCGCCTTTGCCCGAGAACACGCGGCGCTCCTTGCCGCCCTCGTCGACCATGGCGAGCCGCCACGAATCGACCCCGTCGGCCAGCCTGACGACGAGGCCGAACGACATGTCGTCGAAGGCGCCGTCGCCGTTGGGGCTGAACCCCGCCGCGCTGGCGGTCACGAAGGCCTGGGTCTGCCTCGTGTCGACAGCAATCCTGTCAACCGACCGCTCGGCCTTGTTTCCCGCCGGGTCTTCGGAGCGTACCAGATAGCGATAGTTGCCATCGGCAACCCTGTTGCCCTCCGCGTCGGTGCCGTCCCATGCAAAACCGGCGACTTTGTCCTTCCAGGTCCAGGACCGGACGGCTTTTCCGGAGGAATCGAGCAGGCGGCCTTCCCAGGTATCGCCGGGCACTGAATCCTGCGTAAAATTGACGGCATCCTTGCGGCCGTCTCCGTCGGGGCTGAAAAGCGCGATATCGATCGACACCGTGATGGACGGGGCGGTTGTATCGAGGGTCATTTCCACCGAGCGGACGGACTCGACTTCGCTTGTCACGTAGCGCACCTCGAGGGCGGCATGGTACAGGCCGTCCGAAGCGCGGGTACCGTCATCCTTCTTGCCGTCCCAGGCGAGTTTCGCCGGCAGGGAGCCGGAGCCGGTAAAGCCGCGGACCTTGGCCTCGGCCGGGTCGAGCACCGTCAGGCTCCACGAGCGTACGGCGGTCGCCGACTGGCTCTCCGGCGACAGCGTCACCGCGTCGGCCACGCCGTCTCCGTTGGGGCTGAAGGCCCGCTTGTCGAGAGCCAGGCGCACCGCCTTGTTCTGCGTATCGACGACGACGGCAGGTCCCGTGGCCTGGCCCGAGTTGCCTGCCCTGTCGGCGGCGGAGAGGCGATAGACATAGGAACCGTCGGCGACTACCTTGCCCGCGTCGTCGGAACCGTCCCAGACTACCTTGGGGTCGGGGATTCCTATGAAATTCCAGGTCTTGACCGCCTTGCCTGCCGCGTCCCTGATCTCGCCGACCCAGCGATCCTCCGCGGAGCCCGACTGGCTTATCGCGATGGTGACGTTGGCGTCGCCGAGCGGATTGAAGGCCGTCTGATCCAGGGCAACGCTAGCCTTGGGCGCGGTGGTATCGACGATGAAGGCGGGCGAATACGCTACCGGGGCGTGACCGTTTACGTAGCTCACCGTCAGCCTGGTCCGGAACGAGCCTTCGGGCAGGGCGGCTCCCGCCGAGTCCTTGCCGGCGAACGTGTAGCGGGCGGCCAGCGAGTCGGTTCCGGTACCGGAGGCTGACCAACGCTGACTACCGGAGGCGTCGAGCACCGAGAGGCTCCAGGAGGCCATGCCTGAGCGGACAGGCACGTTGGGAACGAGCGCCAGCGTATCCTTGACGCCGTCGCCGTTGGGGCTGAACGCCGCCTGGTCTATCGATACGCCGACCGGCGGCTGCTGGGTGTTGACTATGATGTTCTCGACCTTGGCGGAGCCCGGGTTTCCGGCCCTGTCGGTCGAGGCTATCCTGTACGCGTAGACGCCGTCGGGAACTATAGTGCCGGAGTCGTTCTTGCCGTCCCACGACAGGGCCAGCGGGGAAGCGGCCTCCGTCTTCCAGGTCCTCGCGGTCGCTCCGGCGGCGTCGAGGACTTCCTGCTTCCATAGATCCTCGGCCGAGCCTTCCTGCGAGACGGGGAAGGAATCCTTGTTGCCGTCCCCGTCGGGGCTGAAGATGAGCGCGTCAGAACCGCCAGCCGGTCCCGCGGCCTTGACGCTCGGCGGCACCGTATCGACGACGACGGCCCAGGCGTCGGTCGTCGCCTTGTTGTCGTTGTCGTCGACTGCCTCGACCACCACCGAGTAACGGCCATCCGGCGCGGCGGCGCCGGAGTCGGACAGTCCGTTCCAGACCAGCTCGGCGGGCACCTCGACGCCCTTCTTTACGTACAGCAGGCGGCCGAGCAGTCCCTTGAGATCCTGGTTTTCCGGCCGCGATTCCTTGTTGGTAATGGTCTTGACCACGGCGCCTGAAAGGTCGAGCACCTTGAGGGTAAACCCGAGCACGTAGCGCTGGTCGCTTATGGTCAAAGGCAACGTCACATCGTCGAGTACGCCGTCGTTGTTGGGACTGATATAGTAGGCATCGAAGGATGACTTTGGATACCCGATCGTTATTGCCGGCGCTGTCTTGTCAATGACGCCGAGCGGCACGTTGACGCCGCCGCCGAAGGCCCAGATGTCGCCATAGAGCTTCGAGGCAGCCATCGACGGGCGGATCTCCGAGCGGTCGAAGCCAGCCTTCGAGATGAGCGAGTCGCTGCCGGCCTTGTCCACCGCGAAGCTGGCTCCTATGCCGAAGCTGGGCAACAGGCCCTGGTCGACTCCGGCGAGCGCTTCGGCGAAGTTGAAGTCCCAGCCGAACCGGACGAAGGCCCGGTCCCGCCAGCCGACTTTAAAGCCGCTCGAGAACACGGCGTTCTGGAAGCTGGGGAACCACATGTCGGCGTTGGCCGACAGCGTGACGCCCGCGGCCCCGGCCCGCACCAGGTCGGCGGCAATGCCCACCTGCGGCGTGAACGGCGAATCGTACGAAGACACTGCGCCGCCCGAGATGCCGACGGCGCCGGGAGCCGAGAAGGCCTTGCCGAGGTTGCGCAGCGAGACGCCCCAGGCCATTGACTTGAGGAAACCGACGTCGCCTGACTTGCCTATGACGCCCACGTCGGCGCCGAGCCCCCAGCCGGAACCGCCATTGCTGCCCAGTTGCGTGTCGACGGCAAGGCCGATGAGGAGGTCGGGGTACAGGTCCTTGGCCATGCCGACCCGTCCGGTCACGACCGTCCCGAGCGGCATCGAGGCAAAAGGCGATGAAACCAGCCCGAGCCAGGCTGTCCAGACTCCGTACGGCTTTGGAATGGCCAACCCGATATTGACCGCGTTGCCCCACCCGTCCTCGGTGCCCAGGCCGACGAGCGCCGTATAGCTCAGGTCAAGCGTCGTCCTCTGCAGGAGGGCCGACGCGGCCGGATTGACCAGGTCGGCCGCGGGCGATTCCGTGGAAGCGGCGGAGAGCCCCCCCGACAGGAGCGTCGGAGACGACAGCACGGCCGAGGTTTCCGCGCCGGCGGGCGGGTCGTACGCCCAGACAGGCGTCAAGGCCAGCGAGGCGACAACCGCGAGTGCGAGGAACATTCTTCGTGCCTGCATATTTTTCGCTCCTTGAGAATCGATTCGCTTGCTATTCATTATAATACAACGCATCGGGGGCCGGTTACAGCCGCCAGCATCATCATTCACGTTTTTTTATATCATTGGTACATTATGACGAGCGGCACCGGATCGAGGGCGAGCACTTCATCGGGCCTCATCAGGGGCTTGTCCCAACCCGCACCCTTGACTTTCGACTCGAAGAACAGCTTGAAACCCTTGACCGGCATGTTCATCGCGCGGGCATTGTACGCGTACGTGCTCCTTTTGAGCGACGGCGAGCCAAAGCCGTCGGCCGTATGGACCAGGACGACCCGCTCGAAGCTCGCTTTCACGCTTGTCATGTCCCGTATCATCGTCGAGCGGAACTGATGAACCACCAGCATCCTGTTCCCTGGAAAGTCGTTTTCCCGAAGGTAGTCATCCATGAGGCGCTGCGCCTCGTTGAGCTCGGCGCCTGATATGTAACCAATTTCCTCCATCGGCTTCAGAGTCCGCCATTCCGGATCAATCGCCAAATGAACGTTGGAATAGCGAAGGAAGGGAAGCATGGAACGGACCGAGGCCTCGACTCCGTATTTCCCCAGCTGATGATCGAGGAATACCATCCAGCCACGCTCGGCGGCGAACTCGATGTAGGATTCCGTCACGGAACGGGAGAGCAGTCCTATCTCGCCTTCGGGCCAGCATGTCCCGTAGACGAGGTAGAAAGCGGGTACGACCCCTAGCGGGCCGTTGGCGTCGTCATAAAGCCTGGCGTAGCCTTCGAGGAGCGGTGAAAGCTGCTCCTTGCTGTACTCGCCGAGTATGCCCATCGATGCCGCTCCGGGTTTTCCGTAGAACGCGACGACCTGATTGCCGGCCAGCGGCGGCTGTTGCGCGACCGGCACGGATTCGCCCTCAGCCTCCCCGGCGACTCCGGTCACGCCGGCGGCGGTCAGGAAAGACCCGTACACCGGCCTGCCGCCGGGAGGAAGCACCACACCGGACAGCGGAGGCGATTCCTGTTCAAGCTCAGCAGACGGCGCTGCCGCCGCTTCGAGCTCGGAGTCGATTTGCGTACTCGAGCCAAGCCCGACCAGTGAAGCGCAGGCAAAGATCGATATCGAGACCACGGTTGATCTGAGTTTGGAGAACGAATGCATTGGACATCCTTGCGATTCAATATCCTTCTATCTATCGGCGTCAGGCCCCGCATCCTGTACCATCGGAAGTGCCGGACTAGTCTAACAAGCCCGACGAGCCGATACTGTAGTCGATGGATACGAAGACAAGACTTTGCCAGAGGCCTTTGCTGGCAGCGGCCCTTTTTGCGGCTGTCATTACAACGGTTCCGGCGGGCGCTCAGCCGGCATGGCCTCCGCTCGGCGGCGACAAGCCTTTGAGCGGCATAGCCGAGAACCACGAAATCAGGAAGCGCCTGTGGGATACACTCGTCACGGCGCCGCGCGAAACGGTACTGGCCAAGGCAGCCTCGATCGAGCGGAATGCCTGGGGCTCATGGTCGGTATCGGTGGACAGGAACAAGGGCAGTTTCTACATCATTGTATCACCCGAAAATGCCGGGAAGGCCCCGATATACTCCCAGGGTTCATGGATCATCAAGCGATCCGAGACCGACGGCTCGTTCAGGCAGGCCAAGATATTCCTGAGGAGCGACCCCGGTACCTTTGCCCGCATATATCCCGCGGGGTCCCGCTCGCGCATAGACGTCATCGCCTATGGCGGCGTTCTCTACCGCGAGGTCGCCATACCGCTGCCATTCGAGGAAGTATTGCGTTCGCCGTTCTCGAGGATCAGGCAGCTGACCGATGACGTCATAGAATGGGAACTGTTCACTCCCGATCCGGCCCTGTACCGCGACCTGCGGAGCCTCGCAGGATCGGTACGGGACCATCTGCCTGGCCTTGCGTACGCCGACGACGGGGCAATCGACGAGGACGGCAGGAGCGTGTTCATCTCGACGCTGGCAGACCAGCCGGCTCCGGCGGGGCTCAACTGCTCGGGCTTCGTCAAATGGCTCGTCGACGGCATGCTCCATCCAATCACCGGCTCATACCTTTCGGTCGCGTCGCTTCGCAACCGTATGACCGGGTGGAGAGGCGGTTCGTTCACCGAGAGTTTCGAAGAGCGGCTTGATCCGTTCTTCGGCCTCGACTGGTCCAGGGCCCTGGCCAAGGCCGCCTGGTCGTCCTTCTATCCATCGCTCTCCGACGACTCGCCTTTGTCCAACGATGTCGATGACACGCCTTTCGCGTTGCGGGTCAGCGACGCGGATCCTGTCAACGGAGGCTCGACCTACGAGGCTTTCACCGACAATTTCGAAGATGCGGGCATCGACGTGCGCGGCCTCAAGGCCAGCCTCTTCATTCTCGCCGCGCGGGAACCCGGCAGGTTCTACCTGGCCCAATTCAACGCGCGTGACCAGAAGCCGCCCAGCCTCAGGCGCTATTTCCACATAGCGGCACTGTTCCCCTATTTCGACGACGACGGCATCTTCCGGGTGTCGGTCTTCGAAAGCGCCGCCGAGACGTCGCTCGACAGGGTGCTGTCCGACCGCGACTACGAATTCGTCAAGCTCGTACGCATGCCCGCTTCGGCGCGTTTCGAGCCTCAAACGCTGACATCACCGTGAAGCTGCGATTCCTCGGCACCGGTACGAGCCACGGCGTGCCGGTGGTCGGCTGCTCCTGCGCCGTCTGCTCCTCGACCGATCCGCGAGATTCCAGGTATCGGACGTCGGTCATCGTGGAGGGCGATCATGGCGAGGTGGTGCTGATCGACGCGGGGCCCGAATTCAGGCTCCAGGCCTTACGCGCGCATTTGACCAGGCTCGACGCCATCCTCGTCACCCATGCCCACGCCGACCATATCCATGGCCTCGACGACGTGCGTCCGCTGACCCGCGGCAAGCCGCTTCCGGTCTACGCCTCCGCTCCCGACTTGCGGGAGATCAGGAACCGCTTCGCCTACGCGTTCAGGGACGGGCAGGCGGGCGGAGGCAAGCCCCGGCTCGAGTTGACCGAGATCGACCCCGGCGGCGCGACGATAGGCGGCATCAGGGCCATCCCCGTCCCCCTGTTCCACGGAGACAGGCGGGTTCTCGGTTACCGCATCGGCCGCCTCGCGTACCTGACTGACTGTTCGTCCATCCCCGAGCCATCGATGCCGCTTCTGGACGGCCTCGACCTCCTCGTCATCGACGCGCTCAGGCTCCGTCCCCACCCCACCCACCTCTCGGTCGACGAGGCGTTCCAGCTTGCCCTCCGCTTGATGCCGGCGCGGCTCCTCCTGACCCACATATGCCACGACCTGTCCCACGCCCAGCTCGAGGAATACTGCGCCAAAGCCACGCTTCCCTTCCCCGCCGGCCCCGCCTGGGACGGCCTCGAGGTGGGTGTGGGCTGAATACGCGTGAGCGCAGGATAATGGACCAGCGGCCTGGCGGAGTAATTAATACCGAGATTGAAATTCCCCGATAATGGCGGACATGCTGCAGCAGGAAGTCAAGGCAAAATGAGACGCATTTAAAAAAATTGAAAAACTACCACCGGCACAACAGAAAGCAATTCTTCAAACATTGGATATGGCCCTCAAGAGCGTTGATCAAATCCCGTCGGAGTAGTCAGTCGATCTCTTTTCCCATCGAAGATGGATGAACTTTTGCATACCCATCTATTTTCTTACTCCTCAGGATGAGGCTCAAGGCCTATGACGGTAATATCCTGCTTCCCAGGTCCATAGACCCAGTAGAGCCGTCCAGCGC
>CAZNXK010000018.1:38598-40021 GCA_964576835.1 uncultured Treponemataceae bacterium
ATTCTCTAAATATGACTGCCAAACCTTCATTCCATAGCGTTTGCTGAGCACTTCGATCTCATGGCTTTGGCGCCCGTTATAGCGAGGGTCAACCGCCAGGTGCCCCATCGCTTTTCCCCATTTCTTGTAAAGCTGGGTTTCATCCTTGGTAAGCGTTCTTGCTTCCGCTTTCGCCTTCAGATCTGACCATAAGGCATCCATGTCAGGAATTCCAAGTCGTATTTTGTACATAACGCAAGTCTATTCTGCGTCCGCGAAAGCCGAGAGATCCACTGGAACCGAGGCGCCGCCGGTCCGGTAGTTTGCCATGGCCGCGTCCATCATCGCCAAGGTCCGCCTTGAAACCTCGAAGGGTATGACGAGTTCCCTTGGCTCGAGCATGATCTTACCGTCAGCGAATTCCGTGACATGGTAGTGGTCATAGTGGGCACCACGGATCGTAACGCGTTTCTTCAAATCAATCCTGGCGTCATACTCTTTCACCACGCTCATTGCTGGCCTCCGTCCAGTGGGATATCCCACTGGTAAATACTATACTACCAAGAGAGTTTTTTGTCAGCAGGCTCTCGTGAAAAATCGGTACACGACACTTGCTACCATCCAATATTACAAATGCCGCGACACACATCTGAATGTGTCCTTAGTGCAATACAAAAAACACAACCTGTAGACAAGTATCAATGCATGACTACCATATGGCGTATATAAATTTGACTTCACGTAAGGACTTGAGTATTTTTTTATCGATCTGTCGTTGGAGCCTTGGGCGAAGACGGCAACGCCTACAAGAACCCCTGCAATGGGCGCTTGTAGGCGTAAACCTATGCACTTTCGTTGAAAAGCGTCTGTATAATCTATTTGAAGGTTACAGTACAGTCAACTAGGTGCATGATTGCGGAGGCCTAAACCATGGCCAAGACAACCGTAAAACCGGGAAACCCGGTACCGAAATCAGGGCAGTACACTACGCCCGGTCGCAAAGAAACGACGCTCGTCGAAGGGAAGCCCGCTCCTCCCACGCCAAAGCCCGGTCAGAAACACACCTTGGTTGACCCTACCAAGCATAAGAAGTAGGTCAAAACAAGCAGCAGGTTTGCTTTGCGGGGCTTGGTTACCGGATAGAGCCAAGTCTCGCAGATAGACTAGCCTGAACGAGCGTCCGTTGCTCCCGCCCGCCCGCCGGTGCTTACCGGCGGTGGCCCTGAGGTAGTAACCTCAGGGCTTTGAAAAGACGGAAGACATGGATTGACCGGAAATGTTCCTGTCTCAATCGCAAGGGACGAGGGAGATAACTTGATCCTCTCGGGCTTCTCGCTCTGGAGCCCCTCGATTCGTTACCGCGAATCGAGGGGCTGGTGCCGTGCCCGGCCGGAATCTGTCAAGATAGTTGTCGCATGGTTTATGCAGTTCTTTGAGATGATTC
>CAZNXK010000019.1:0-38095 GCA_964576835.1 uncultured Treponemataceae bacterium
GTTCTGTCCGATGATGTAGCGGTCGAGTTCCTCTACCACGCGCCTGGGCGTGAAAACCGCGAAATCTTCGGTCACGACAGCTCCTCCACCAGGATGTGGTCATTCGTGTAAATGCAAATGCCGCCCGCTATGGCCAGGCTGCGTTTCGCTATCTCGGCGGCCGACAGATCGCTGGTATCGAGGTAGGCCAGAGCCGCGGCGTAGGCGTAGTTGCCGCCCGAGCCAATGGCCATGGCATCGCCTGCCGGCTCTATCACATCGCCGGTACCTGAAAGCAGCAGCGTCTTTTCCTTGTCCGCGACCAGCAGGAGAGCCTCGAGCTTGCGTAACATCTTGTCCGTGCGCCAGTCCTTGGCCAGTTCGACGGCGGCCCTCGTAAGGTCGCCCTGGAATTCCTTTATCTTGACCTCGAAGTGTTCGAGCAGCGTGAAGGCGTCGGCGGTGGCTCCTGCGAAACCTGTAAGCACCTTGCCGTCGTAGATGGTGCGGACCTTGCGGGCGTTGTTTTTCATCACCGTTTCGCCCATGGTCACCTGGCCGTCGCCGGCCATCGCGACCTTTCCGTCGCGCCGTATGGCTATGATGGTCGTGCTGCGTATCTTCTTCATCATGATTTCCCTTCGGTGTCACCCGCGTCGTGCCTTGGCTTGACGGCGTGGGGATGCGCGCCGTCATAGACGGCGCGGAGCCGTGCCATGTCGACGTGCGTGTATATCTGCGTTGTCGAAATGTTCTCGTGTCCAAGCAGGGCCTGCACGACGCGGATGTCGGCTCCGTGGCCGACCAGGTGGGTCGCGAAGCTGTGCCTGAAAGCGTGCGGGGACAGATGCCTTCTCAGCCCTGAGGCGACGGCGCGGCGCTCCAGGATCCAGGCGACTCCGCGGGACGTCAGGGCCCCTGCCTTGGCGTTCAGGAAGAGGTGAGCCTCGTCATGAGCCCGGCCGAGCCTTGCGCTCCTGAACGGAAGCCAGACGCGGATAGCGTCGACCGCGGGCCCGGACAGGAACACGGTCCGCTGCTTTGAGCCCTTGCCGGTGACTCGGGCGCGGCCCTCGTCGAGCAGGAGGTCCTCCAGTCGCAGCCCGGTAAGTTCCGAAACGCGGCAGCCGGTGCTGTACAGCGTCTCCATGATGGCCCGATCCCGGGCGCCGGAGAAATCGTCGTCGCCAGAAAATTCGATGAACCCCGCCATCTCGTCCTCGAACATGAAATCAGGCAAGGTCCTTGCCATGGGGATGGATTCCACGTCCTTGGCGGGGTTGGCTGCCGCCTGGCCGAAACGGACGAGGTAGCGGTAGTAGCCCTTGACCGCGGACAGCGCGCGGTTGACCGAACTCGTCGCGTAGCCCGCCCGGACGAGGCCCGCGACGAATTCGCGGGCATTCGAGGGCACGGCCAGCTCGACGCTGCATCCGGCGCGGCCGCAGGCGGCCTCGTAGAGGCGGAGGTCGTCGCGGTACGCCTCTATCGTCCGCGGAGACAGCGAACGGATCGCGGCCAGGTAGGCCAGATAGGCTTCAGTCGATGTGGACATGCTCGTCGTCCTGACTGTGCAGATAATCGCAGGCCGGGTTGATGCAGGCCTTGTACGAGCCACGCTTCTTGTCGAAACGCTCCACGAGGAACCACCCGCATTTGGGGCAGTAGCTGCTCGTCGGCTTGTAGTAGGTTATGAAGTCGCATTCAGGATAGTTGGAGCAGCCGTAGAACTCCCGGCCGCGCCCCTTGGCCTTGCGCCGTGCCACGATCTCGCCGGAGCAGCCCGGGCGCGGGCAGCGGGCGAGCGGTATGGACTTGGTGTTCTTGCAGTCCGGGAAGCCTGTGCAGGCGAGGAAGAAACCGAAACGGCCGAGCTTCTTGACCATCGGCTTGCCGCATTTTTCGCAGACGATGTCGGTCGGCTCGTCGAGGCTGCCCTTGAACGACTGGAGCGTTTCCATTATCTCGTCTATCCGCTTCTTGAACGGGCCGTAGAAATCGGCCATCGCGGACACCCAGTCGCGCTTCGATTCCTCGACCTCGTCGAGCATCGATTCCATGCCTGCGGTGAACGCCGCGTTGACGACGTCGGGAAACGATCCGACGAGTATCTCGTCAATCTTGCGGCCGAGAGTAGTCGGCACGAGCTGCTTGTTTTCCCTGGTCACGTAGTAGCGCTCGAGCAAGACCGAGATGATGGGAGCGTACGTGGATGGCCGCCCTATCCCCTTCTCCTCGAGGATCTTTATTATCGAAGCGTCGGTGAATCGGGCCGACCCCTGGGTAAAGTGCTGCTCCGGCCGGTAGCCTTCGAGCCTCAGCTCCTCGCCCGCCTTCATTTCCGGCAGGGTCGATTCCTTGTCTTCCTTGGTGGCCAGGAGCTTGATCACCTTGTAGAAACCCTTCTCGACGAGCCGGGACGCGTTGACGCGGAAGACGGCCTCCCCCGCTACGACATCCATTGCGGTTGATCGCTGCTTCGCTGGCGTCATCTGGCTGGCCACGAACCGCTCCCATATTATGCCGTACAGCTTCTGCTGGTCCTTGTTGAGGTAGTCCTTGATCGATTCGGGAGTATACTGGATCATCGTCGGCCTGATGGCCTCGTGCGCGTCCTGGGCCTTCTTGTCGGTGATGTATACCGTCGGCTCCGGCGGAAGTTCCGCGGGAAAATGCTCGCCGAGCCAGGTCCGCACTTCCTTGAGCGCGACCTCTGATATGCGGACCGAATCGGTACGCATGTAGGTGATCAGTCCTATGCGGGTCGAGCCGATGTTGATGCCCTCGTAGAGCTGCTGTGCTATCTGCATCGTCTTCTTGCTGGTGAATCCAAGCCTGTTGGCCGCGGTCTGCTGCAACTTTGACGTGGTGAAAGGCGGCTTGGCGCGGACTACCCGCTCCGAGTCCCTCAAGTCGCCTATTGAACACGGCGCGCCGCTTATGGCCGCCATGATGGCAGTGACATCGGACTCCTTCCCGAGCTCCGCCTTGTTTCCCTTCCAGGTGACGAGTTCGCCCGTGAATGAATACCGGCCTTTCTTGAAATCGGCCTCCAGGGTCCAGTATTCCTCGGGGATGAACGACTCGACCTCGACCTCTCGCTCGCATATCAGCCTCAGGGCGACCGACTGCACCCGGCCTGCGGAAAGGCCGTTTTTCACTTTTTTCCACAGGAGGGGAGACAGGTTGTAGCCGACGAGCCTGTCCAGGACGCGGCGGGCCTTCTGCGCGTTGACCTTGTCCTCGTCCAGTGTCCTTGGTTGCTTGACCGCGTCGCGTATCGCCTGCGGCGTGATCTCGTTGAAGACAATGCGCTTTATCTCGAGCCCTTCGTTCTTCTGCGCTATGGCCCCGCGGATATGGAAGGAGATGGCTTCCCCCTCCCGGTCATTATCAGAGGCGAGCAATACCGCTTTTGACTTCTTGGCCGCTTTCTGCAGCTCCTTTAGCAGCTTGGCCTTGCCGCGTATCGTCAGGTACTCCGGCGTGAAGCCGTGTTCCACGTCAACGCCGAGCCTAGACTTGGGGAGGTCTATCAGGTGCCCCATGGAGGCGAGCACGACATAGGAGCTGCCGAGGTATTTTTCTATTGTCTTGGCCTTGGCCGGCGACTCCACTATCACCAGTGTCGGCTTCTCGGGTATCTTCTTGGTCTTCACGCTCTTTTTTGCCGCGGTTGCGGCATTCTGGCTCGCCATCGTTATGCACTCCTGCCTGGTTGTTCAGCGAACGATCCCGACGAACGGCTCCTGCCCCTCCGCCGCGACGGACGCCTCATGCGGCGACGCCGTATGCGCGGGCGCGCGGCATCTGCGATGTAGCCGCGCCTGTCCCGCCAGTCTTCAATGATATCTCCGAAGCACCCGAGAGTCACTGCCCCGTCGGCGGCGAGCGCGTCCGATCCCGCCGAGCGCACCCCGCCCATGCAGGACGCGACGACGTAGACGTCGCGTCCTTCCTCGAGAGCGAAAGCCGCGGTTATAAGCGCGCCTGATCCGCCGGGAGCCTCGACGACGACCGTGGACCGGCACAGCCCGGACAGTATCCTGTTCCGCTCGGGGAAGGTCCAGCGCGAAGGTGGCATTCCGGGGGGATATTCGGATACCAGGCCTCCGCCCGAGGCGATCATCCTCGACGCGAGTTCCTTGTTGGATTCAGGATAGACGGCGTCGATGCCCCTGCCGAGGACGGCGAACGTCAGCCCGCCGCCCGCAAGCGCGCCGCGGTGTGCGGCGGAATCGATGCCCCGCGCCAGGCCGGATACCACGGCGATGCCCGCGGCACCGGCCTCCATTCCGAGCGCTGCCGCCGCGTCGAGGCCGCGGCCGGTGGGGTACCGTGTTCCGACGATGGCGAGCGCCGGCCTTGTACCGCAGGGCAGGCTGCCTCGTACGTAGAGCATGAACGGCGGCCTGGCTGTCTCCCGGAGAATCGCGGGGTAGCCAGCGTCGAAATACGAGAAGGACGAGCCGCCGACCCTGGCCAGGAAGGCCATGTCGCGTTCAGCCGTAGCTGTCCATGAAGCCGGGTCCCAGGCCGCGCCAGGCAACCTGCGCATTACAATGGCCTCGACGTCTCCCAGTGAAAGCCCGTGGAGCGGGTCCTGGCCCAGAATAAAAGCCAGCCGTATGCGTTCGCGGGCCGACAGGAACGGCATCCTCGCTATCGTCATGGATGAAGTCGAAGCCAGCCTAGTCGCCATAGAGTTCGTCCAGGATGCGCTTCTTGTTTTCCGCTGCCTGTTCCTTCTTCGTGTCGACGGTCGTCGTGGCTATGACCCTGTCGTAGGCGTCGGCGGCGTCCTGCAGCCTCCCCGAGCCATACAGCGCCCGCGCGTAGACGAACAGCCCGTCGACGTTTTTAGTGTCGATGGCGAGGAACGCCTCGAGCGGCTTCAGCGCCGATTCATGATCCTCGAGTTCGAAGGTGTACAGCACGGCTAGTCCGTAGAGCGCCTTCGTGTTCCTTGCGTCGAACTCGATCGCGCGTTTGTATGAAGCCTCCGAGGCAGCCAGATACGAGGCCCTTGAAGCCGTTCCCGTTTCGGCAGACGCCGCCTTCGACAGGAATGCGGCCGACATGCCCGCGACGTAGTACAGGCCGCTTGACTGCGGGTAGTGCCTGAGCGCCTCGAGCGCGGCATCGTACGCGTCGCCGAAAAGGCCTTTTTCCATGTACTTCACCGCGAGGAGCCGCCAGTACATGGCTATCTTCTCCATCGACTTGACGGTCTTGTCCACCTCGCCGCCGTAACGGGCGATGCCGTCCTTGAGTTCCTGAACCGACGACGGCGGGGCGTTCTTCGAAGTGCGGGATTCGATGTCGAACATCCTCTCGAGGAAATTCTTGTCTTCATTGTCGCCGCATGACGAGAGACCCGCCAGAGCGAGGCTCGCGAGCAAGGTGGCCATCACTGTCGTCAATCGCTGTTTCATACGCCTGCTCCTCCGGAACCGGAGACGTCGTGGCGCGCCGCCGCGCTTGAGTCGGCATGCTTGGCCCTCGAACGGGGGAAGTACGCCTCGTGCGCGACCGCGAGCTCCTCGGCATCGACATGGGTATAGATCTGGGTCGTGGAAATGTCCGAATGGCCAAGAAGTTCCTGCACGGTGCGCAGGTCGGCTCCTCCCGCAAGGAGATGCGTCGCGAACGAGTGCCGCAGGGAGTGGACCTTGCCCGCGACTCCGCTCGCCGTGCGCAGCTCCGAGAAGCGTTTCCAGACGCCCTTCCGCGAGATGCCCTTTCCGGCATGGTTGAGGAAGACCCTGTCACTGCGCCGGCCCTTTTCGAGACCCGGCCTGCCTTCGGACAGATATCGCTCGAGCCAGAAGGCCGCCTCGTCGCCGAACGGCAGGATGCGCTCCTTGCGCCGTTTGCCGGTCACGCGGATGAAGCGTTCCTTTAGGTACAGCGAGTCGAAACCGAGCATGACAGCCTCGGAGATGCGGAGGCCGCATGAATAAATTAGTTCGAACAGGGCCCTGTCGCGCAACCCGCCCGGAGTCGAAAGATCGACGGTGCCGAGCATCAGGTTGACGTCCTGCGCCCTGATCACATCGGGGAGGGTCCGCTCCTGCCTTGGGCTCTCGAGCAGCTCGGTCGGGTCGTCGGTCCGCAGGCCCTCGAGCCGCAGATACTTGTAGAGTCCGCGGATGCTCGACATGATGCGCGCCATGGTCCTCGCCGACAGACCCGAGGCCCGCCTGTACGCCAGGAATTCGAGGATGTCGCCCACCTTCGCCGACTCGACGCTCGTATCGTGCAAGGCGAGCCATGCCGCGAGGCTCCTGGCTTCGCGCACGTAGGCTTCGAGCGTCAATGGAGAACGCCTTCTGGCGGCGAGCAGCCAGTCGCCATAGCGGGCGATCGGGTCACGTAAAGCCATCGGGCTAGACTCCGCTCCGTTCCGCTGCGGGTCTGCGCTCGCGGAGCACCGTCGGGATGTCCAGTTCGTCGGAATCGTTGCGCCCTGAAAGATAGCCCTTGGCCTTAGGTTCGACTATGGTTCGCCATTCGTCGGCGGACAGGAAATCGTCAAGGTCGCGGGAAGCTTCCTTGCGTGCCGGGTTGCCGGGAGCCGCGGACTTTATCGACCTGTCGAAGCCCGTAGCAATGACGGTGACGCTCACCTCGTCATCGGCTGACGGGTCGTTGACTATGCCCGCGATCACCAGGGCGTCGGGATCGGCGTCGCGCGTGATGATGCCCACTATCTCCTCATACTCGGTGAGCGTGAAGTTCTCTCCACCGGTTACGTTGATGAGGATGTTCCTGGCGCCATCAATACGGGCATCCTCGAGCAGCGGGTTCGATACCGCCTTCTCCGCGGCCTCTACCGCCCGGTTGTCGCCGCGCGCCATGCCTATGCCCATGATAGCGTCGCCCTGTCCGCACATGACCGTGCAGACATCGGCGAAATCGATGTTGATGTCGCCGGCGACGGTTATCAGGTCGGAGATGCCCTGGACGCCCTGGCGGAGCACGTCGTCGGCGAGCTTGAAGGCATCGCGGATCGGCGTACGTTTCTCGACTATCTTGAGAAGGTGCTGGTTCGGGATGACGATGAGTGTGTCGACCGCCTGGCGGAGCTTCTCTATACCTTCTTCGGCCAAGCGCATCTTGACCTTGCCTTCGAAGTCGAAAGGCTTGGTGACGACAGCCACGGTCAGCGCTCCCAGCTCCCTGGCCACCTGGGCAATCACCGGCGCCGATCCCGTACCCGTTCCGCCACCCATGCCGGCGGTAATGAATACCATGTCCGCTCCCTGGAGCGCCTCGGCTATGGCAGCCTTGTCCTCGATTGCCGCTTTCTCGCCTATCTCCGGCTTGCCGCCAGCGCCAAGCCCGTGCGTTATCTTGGCGCCGAGCCCCAGCCTGACCTCTGCCTCCGAGCGGCCAAGCGCCTGCATGTCGGTATTGGCCACGATGAACTGGACGTTTTTAAGCCCCGCCTCGATCATCCTGGAAACGGCGTTCGATCCGCCTCCGCCAGCCCCGATCACCTTGATGACAGTCGATGCGCATTGGTACCCGTCCGCGTCATCACGCGCCGCGCTCGGGCGCGACGCGCCAAGGCGCGCCGCTCCTTCACGGGATGCGGCTTCCGTCTCCGATTCCGCTCGACGGAACGCCCCGATTTCGTCCACGACCCGTAGTGTCATGATCCCCTCCCCGTTCGCTCATTTATATGATGCCATCATCTGTGTACGAGCCACGGCGCGTGTCAGCGGGCCATGGCTCCCCCGCATACGCTAGAAAAACTCCTTGAGCCATTCACCCAGGCGCTTGAGCGTCGAATCCGCCACCGACCTCGTTTTTGGCCCCTTCACCTTCTCGCCGCTGCCCGAACCGGCCTTCGTTCCGGCTTGGGAGCCGTACGCGCCGCCGCTTTTCGACCTGGACTCGGCCTCTGCCCTGCCGAAGGCTGGCCCGCTCGACGCGACGCCGCCTTGCCGTTCCGCTCCAAGCAACACCAGGCCTACCGCCGTCGAGTACGACGGATTGCGGTAGGCGTCGACGAGGCCCCCGAGCGACGAAGGCGCTCCGGTCCGTACAGGCAACCCGAATACCTCCCAGGCCAGGTCTGCTGCTCCGGGCATGAGCGCTCCGCCTCCGGTGAGCACGACGCCTCCCTTGATGAGCCGCCAATAACCCGGTTGCTCGACTTTTTCGCGGACCAGCCTGAAGATCTCTTCCATCCTCGGCTGGATGACGCCCGCTACCCTGGCCCTCGATATTTCCTGCGGCGGACGACCGCCGACTCCCGGTACGACGATGCTCTCGCCCGCCTCGACATGGGGCAGGTAGCACGAGCCCGACTCGCGCTTGATGCGCTCGGCGCCTTCCATCGGCACGTTGAGGACTATCGACAGGTCGTTGGTCACCTGCGCGCCTCCTGCTCCGACGCTGGCGCTGAAATACGGCGCGCCTTCGGAGAACATGAGCACGTCGGTGGTGCCGCCGCCCAGGTCGACGAGCAGGCAGCCTAGTTCCCGCTCGTCCTGCGTCAGCACCGCGCGGGATGCGGCCAGGCTCTGGAGGATCAGTCCGTCTGCCTTGAAGCCGGCCCGGTTGACGCAACGGACCAGGTTCTGCGCGGTCGTCACGGAACCGGTGATGATGTGGACCTCGGCTTCGAGCCTGACGCCGATCATGTCAATCGGATCGCGGATACCCTTCTGGTCGTCCACGATGAATGTCTGCGGAATCACGTGCAGCACTTCGCGGTCCATGGGTATGACGATGGCCCGTGCCGCCTCGATGACGCGGTCGACATCGGCCTGGCAAATCTCGCGCCCCTTGCCGGTGACGGCCACGACGCCGCGCGAATTGATGCCCTCGACATTGGCCCCCGCGACGCCGACGAAGCAATCCTTGACCTCGTGGCCCGACATCAGCTCCGCGGCCTCCACTGCTTTGGTCACCGACAGAAGCGTAGCCTCGATGTTGACGACGACGCCCTTGCGCAGCCCGGTGCTCGGAGCAACGCCGACACCGGTTATCTCGAGGAGTCCATTGTCATTGTATTCGCCAATTACCGCGCAGGTCTTGGCCGTGCCGATATCAAGCCCGACTATCAGATTGTCACCCAGAGACGGCCTCCTTTGTACGGTATACGAACGTGTCTGTCCGCAGGTCGAGCTCGCGGATGGTGGGAGTCAAGCCTTCCCCCTCGACGACGTCCAGGACGAGCATCATGGACCTCAGGAGCCCCGCGTTCAATACGGGTCGCATCCTGACGGGAACGCGGTAGCGTGCCGGATAGAGCAGGAGCTCGACCGGAGCGCCGAGCCTGGAAACAACCCGCAATTCCGAAATGGCCGATACGAGGGCCGGCTCCGTCGAACGGAGCTCCGCAAGCGATGCCAGGAGCGACGGGAAAGGACCGCCGAGGCGCAAGCCGTAGTGCAGTCCCTTGATCTCGAGTCCTGAAAGCACCGGCAGGCCCGACGCTCCGGCGTACGCAGAAGCGGGGGCAAAGACGACGCCTTCACCGTCGACGCAATGTGCCTCTACGCGAGCGGTATCCCCGATCGCGTAGACGACGGCGACCGGCGAGCGCTCGACCACCTGCACGACCACGGCGTTCGGAAAACGCCGCTGCGCGCTGGCGCTTGCCACTGCCGGATGGGCGGCTATGCTGGCGGCGACGGCATCGCTATCGACGGTGAACCAGTGCGATCTGGCGGGCAGACCTGACCATGCCGATAGTTCGGCGCTTCCCAGGGTGGCTGCGCCCGACACCTCGAACTTCGATATTTCAGTAAGCGGCAAAACGAACAAGAAGGCGACTGCCGCCACTGCCACGAGCAACAGCATCGTGCCAAGCGTCATCCATGCCACGAATGCCGCGCCGTTCCCTCCAGCCGTGGCTTCGACTCTCGCCTGGCCGTTGTAATCGGCATAATCGCGCAAGGGCACATGCCCGTTCATTGCCAGCTCAGCCATTGGACACCGGCCTTTCACCGCCGGCAGAGTGGACGGCGCTCCTTGAAACGTTGAACAGAAGACCTGCCGCCAGCGATACCGAGACGAGCGACGATCCACCCGAAGAAAAAAACGGCAGGGGTATGCCGGTCGCGGGGGCCGCGCCCGAGGCGACCATCACATTGATGAGCGTTTGAAGGGCAAGGTAACACGAGAGGCCGAAGCCGAGCTGACGCCTGAAGGGATCGGGCGCAGCGAACGAAGAGCGGAAAGCCCTCCAGAGGAAGAACGCCCAGAGCGCCGCGAAAGCGAGCACGCCGGCAAAGCCTGTTTCCTCGACCCAAGCCGCGAACACGAAATCGGATTGTACCTCGGGAATGCTCCCGAGCTTGAGCGTGCCCTGGCCGAGCCCCTTGCCCCACAGCCCGCCCGAGCGGATGGCCCGGATCGATCCGTTGACCTGGTACGAGAGGTCAGCCGGATCAAATCCCGGCACCAGGTAGCCTATTACCCGCCTGAGCCGATAGTCGCTCGTCAGCACCGAGAGCGTCACGAGCGGGACTCCCACCGAGGCAAGAGCCGCGAAAAAGACAAGCGGAACCTCGGCTATCCAGAACATGACGATGGCCAGCATGCCCAAAAGGAGCGCCGTCGAGAAGTCGTTCTGCATGAGCACTATGAGTACTCCGGCAACGGCGACGAGCAGCGGGGGAATGACGCCGTTGACTATATCACCAAGCCGTTCTGCTTTTTTGGAAAGGATGTGGGCGAGGTAGAGCACCAGAACCGGTTTGAACAATTCAGACGGCTGGAACATCTGCCCCGCAAGCCCGAACCAACGAGCCGCGCCGTTCTTGGTGATGCCGAGGCCGGGCACGAACGGCAGGAGCAGGAGGACGATCGAGCTGAGCACGATGGCGCCCATCATGCGTGACAGCCAGTCGAGAGACACGAAGGCGCCAGCGATGAAAACGGCGGCTGCTGGAAGCAGCCACAATAGCTGCCTCGCGACGAAATACGACGGGCTCTTGCCAAGCGACAGGGCATAGCCGTAGGAGGCGGTATAGAGGCTGGAAATCCCGACGCCGATTATCAGCGCCAATGCGCCGAGAAGCGCGGGATCCCCTCCAAAACGTCCGAACGGTCTGTCCATCGCGAAACCGGAAGTCACGGCCACCCCCTACTGTATCTTCAGCGTGGACAGGGCGATGATCGCGAACAATCCGCCCAGTATCCAGAACCGTGTCACCACCTTGGTTTCCTTCCAGCCGGAAAGCTCGAAGTGGTGGTGCAGAGGCGCCATGCGGAAGACCCGCTTGCCCTTGGTCGCCTTGAAGTAAAGAACCTGGATGAGGACAGACCCCTCCTCGAGCACGAATACGCCGCCGATTATGAAGAGCAGCAGTTCCTTTTTGACGATGAGGGCGAGTACCGCCAGCACGCCGCCGAGGCTCAGCGATCCAACGTCGCCCATGAAAATCTCAGCCGGGTGCGAGTTGAACCACAGGAAACCGACGCAGGCGCCGAGCAGCGCCAGGCAGAAAACCGTCAGCTCGCCCGCGCCGCGGATGAACGGTATGCCAAGGTACTCTGACCAGTCCGCCCGGCCCGTCAGGTAGGTGAGTATCGAGAACGCCATGACGGCCATGATGACGAGGCCGGTAGCCAGCCCGTCGAGCCCGTCGGTCAGGTTGACAGCGTTCGACCAGGCCATGACGTATATCACCGCTATCGGTATCCAGTAGACGCCGAGGTCGATGACGGGGTTCTTGAAGAATGGCACATAGAGCTTGGTCATTTCGCCCGACGGGTCGAAATACAGCGCGACTACCGCGAGCAGCGAAACGATGGCCTGGCCTGCGAGCTTTGCCTTGGCCGACAGTCCCTCCGAGTTCTTCCGCCTGATCTTGAGCCAATCGTCCAGGAAGCCCACGATGCCGAATCCGAGCATCGAGCCTATGCATACCCACGCGTAACGGTTGGACAAGTCGACCCACAGAAGGGTGGCGGCGCCGACCGCGGCCAGTATGAGGATGCCTCCCATGGTCGGCGTGCCGGTTTTGGCCAGATGCGACTGCGGGCCGTCGAGCCGTATCGACTGGCCGAACTTGAGCCGCCGGAGGCGTTCTATTATCACCGGCCCGAACAGGAAGGCGGCGAGCAGGGCTGTCACCGCGGCGTACGCCGACCTGAATGTCAGGTAGCGGAATACGTTGAGCGGCGTGAAATACTTTACCAGCGGATAGATCCACTCAAGGAACATGGTGGCCTCCAGTGCCGGTCAGTTTTACGGTCAGGCGTTCGAGAGCCAGCGAATGGCTCGCCTTGACGAGGACGAGGTCGCCGGGGCGGACCAGCGCGGTGACTTCGCTCTCGAGTCGTTCGTATTCATCGAAAAACCGCAGGTCGGCGGTGGTTCCCGAAGCCAGCGCGGCATCATAGGCCTCTTTTGCCTCCTCGCCGTAGAAAACCACCGCGTCCGCGCGCGACGCCGCGGCAGCCACGCCCATGCGGCGATGGGACGCGGCGCTTTCGTCGCCCAGTTCCTTCATCGAACCGAGCACGTAGATCCGCCTGCCCGTGACCTGTACCGAATCGCAGAACTCGATTGCGGCAGTCATGCTCTCGGCGTTGGCGTTGTAGCAGTCATCGACAACGGTACATTCACCGCGGCGTATGCTCGTGCGTCCAGTCAGGGGCTCGACCGATTCAAGCCCGGCCGCGACAGCCGCGGAGTCCACCCCGAACAGCGCGGCGGCACGGATGGCTCCGAGCGCGTTGAGGAGGTTGTGAGCGCCAGGCAATCGGAGCCTGGCATCGATGCCACGGTAACGAACGACCCAGCCATCCAGTCCAAGGTCGCGCGCGCCTTCGAAGCCGTCGGTAGACCGCGGGCCATAGGTCTCGCAGCGCCCGCGTATGCCGGCAAGCAGAGCATCGCGGCAATCGTCGTCTTCCCATACGACGAGGGTCTGCCTGCCGTCGAACCTCGAGGCTATGCGTTTCTTTTCGGCCGCGATGGCCGCCCTGGTGCCGCCGAGCACGCCGATGTGCGCGGTCCCGACATTGGTGACGAGCGCGCAGTCAGGCTCGTAGACCGCGGCGAGTATGTCCATTTCGCCCGGACGGTTGATGCCCATTTCGAAAACGGCCGCCTCGTAGGCGGGACGCATGAGGAAGATCGACGCTGGAAGTCCTATGTCGGAATTGAGGTTGCCCGGGTTCCTGACGGTCGGGCGGGAAGCGCCGACTATCGCCGCGAGCAGCTCCTTGGCGCTTGTCTTGCCGGCAGAGCCGGTGACGCCGAAACGCAGGATCGAAGGGAAACGGGAACGCCAGGCGCTCGCGGCCTTCTGGAGCGCGGCCAGGGTATCGGGAACGGCGATGACGGCGGCGTTCGAGCCGGCGAACGCCGACCGCCCGGGACCGGACCACCACGAGGCGGAGACGAGGGCAACCTGGGCACCGGCATCCGCCGCCATACGGGCGTAGTCGTGGCCATCGGTCCGCTCGCCTGCAAGCGCGACGAACAACGAACCAGGGCCGGCCTTGCGCGAATCGGTCTCGACGCGCTCGATGGCGCAATCGGAACCGTTCACCAAGTCACCGTCCGCCGCGTTCGCGAACCATGCCGCGCTGCACGCCCCCAGGTCTTCACCCATCCCGTTTCTCCACCCCCGGCCCTACCCGGATACGCAACGTCGTCTTCGGGCTGACCATACGGTAGCCCTCCGCCTCGGCCATGGCCGCGTCCACCCTGGAACGCGACTTGGCAACGGCTATGTCAGCCAGCAAGCGTCTGTTCTGCTCCACCCAATCCGCCTGGACCGCCTCGAGACGGCGCAGCTCCACGGACACCGCGTAATACCTGGCGCCTTGCCCGGCGGCGACAAACAGCATTGCAGGGATCGACAGCACAATGAGCACCAGCGTGATTCTTTTCACCTGTCAGCCTTCCGGGGCGGCTATGCATCGGCGCGACGATCATGATCGTCCACCTTTCGCGAGCCTGGCGACCCTGAGCTTGGCGCTCCTGGATGCCGGATTGGCCGCAACCTCGTCGCCGGCCGGTTCCACCGGCCGCTTGGTCAGGACGACGAGAGCGCGTTCCGCCTCTCCTTCTGGTATCGGCGATTCCCGGTCATCCTTGAAGTAGGCGCGCTCGCGTTTGACCGCCCGCCCGCGGAAAGCCAGCTTGACTATCCTGTCCTCGAGCGAATGGAAGCTGATGCAGCCGATGATGCCGTCCGGAGCGAGGCAATCGATCGAAGCCGCAAGGCCGCGTTCAATGCGTCCCAGCTCGTCATTGACCGCTATGCGCAGGGCCTGGAAGGTGCGGGTAGCCGGATGGATGCGTCCGTAGCGGAACTTCGGGGGAACTGTCCCCCGTACCAAGTCCGCGAGCCTCGCGGTCGAATCTATCCTTGCGGCCTGTCGTTCCCTGACTATCGCCCTCGAAATCTTGTAAGCGAAGGGTTCCTCGCCGTACTCGGAAAGCACCTTGAACAATTCGCGCTCGTCGAGCTCGTTGACGAGGTCTGCGGCGGTACGCGGCGCGGCTGGATCGAGTCTCATGTCGAGGGCTTCGTCGCCCTGAAGGCTGAAACCCCGTCCCGATTCCCTGAAATGGAACATCGAGAGGCCAAAGTCGAAAAGCACGAGCGCCGGGCGCTCCAGAGTCCCCGCTTCCACTCCCGTCCTGTATTCAATGAAGAATTTGTCGAAATACGAACCGACCAGCCTGACGCGGCCGCCGTAGGGTTCCAGCCGTGCCCTGGCGATGGCCTGGACCTCTGGATCGGCATCGACCCCTATGAGTCGCAGGGTCGCGTAGCGGTCGAGGAAGGCGCTCGAGTGTCCGGCCAGCCCGAGCGTGCCGTCGACCATCAGGCAGTCGGAACTCGGAGGCACGAGGTAGTCGAGCGTCTCGCGGAGCATAACGGGTACGTGCCCGAAGGTCTGTTTTGGGTCGCTCATAGGTTCTGTATGTCCAGAGCCTCGGAAGCGGCGGCGAATTCGGCTTCCGTGGACTCGATCCAGGCTTTGTACGCGTCGGAATCCCATATTTCGAGACGCTTGGTGATTCCCAGTACGATGCAGTCTTTGGAGAGCCCCGCGTACTCGCGGAGCGACTGCGGTATGGCGATCCGGCCGGCCTTGTCTATCTCGACTTCCTGGGCCGGGGCGATGATCCTGCGCTGGATAATGCGCGCCTGCTGGTGGAAGAGGCTCGTGGACGCGAACAGTTGTTCCGACAGCGCATTCCAGCGCTCGGGCGTGAACAGCCACAGGCAGGCATCGACACCCTGCGTGACGACAAGGACGTTTCCTTCCAGACCGGCGCGCAGTTTTGCCGGCAGGGAGAGTCGTCCTTTGTCATCTAGGGTGTTCCTGAACTCGCCTGTTACCAGTTCCATTCCACTGTTTCCCTTTTTCTCCCACTTTTTCCCACAATTCCTCTATATACTACCGTACAGGCTTCCATTGTCAACGGAATCAATGCAGGAGTAGTACTAGACAGAATTATTTTTAGCAAAAAATGCTACACACGTGTTTAGTAGTGCCGTAACGAATGCATTAAAGCCTGCGCGGTAACGACTTCAGCGTGGTGGAGCAGCCGCCGATACTGCATTCTCAGCGGCGGCAGGCGACGCTTGCGTCTCTTCGGAGCTGCGGATAGAATCCGGCCATGACTACTGAAACGCGTTGGCTCGTCTACCCCGAGGGTGAGCGACAGGAGACGCAGCGCCTGCTGCGCGTCGATGAGCTGGTTGACATGAACGGGTTCGAAGTGCCCATCCCGCCGCCGAGCGACAGGATGATAGCGTACCGGGTGTGGAAGATCAGGCAAACCGAGGAACGCGGCGAACTGGACGTGTTGCAGTACCTGGAGCTGGTGCCCGCCTCGGAACTCCGCTGGATGCTTCGGGGCTGAAAGGCTTCACTTCGGGAAGACGTACACGTCCTGGAGCCGGTGGACCGTCTGGAGCGAGAACTGGCAGATGGGCGCAGCCTCGGAGACCACATCGAGTTCCACGAAATGCGAGAGATCATCGTAACCCTCCGGGCTGGAGGTAATGGTGAACGAGAAGCGTCTGGACTCGCCCGTTTTGGCGCTCGGCACGGGGAACGGCCAGAAGGTAAAGGTGCCGTTGGTATTCTTCACGAGCGGGTACGGATTCGGCCAGTTTGAATCCATCATCTTGACGAGGCCTGACTCGTCGACGAGCGATACGTTGGCGTCGGTTATTGGCTCGAAGGTGACACCGTTGAACAGGCGGCCCATGATCGGCCGCACGTTGAATACCGGGCCTAGCGGTATGTCCTGGCTTTCATCGCCGGAGCGGTGAGAGTGGTTAGGCCTCGGGGCGGCGTTGATCTTTGCCCAACCTTCCTTTACCAAAGAGGCGACATCGGCCCCCCTCTGGAGCTTTTCACCGTAATCGATCTCCGAATACGCGACTCCCCTGCCCGACAGCACGTACTCCGGCTTCAGCCTGTTAAGCACGAAACATGCCACGTCCATCCTGCATTGCCTGCAGGTGCACCACACGCTGGAAGCGCCTTGCACTTTCGCGTCGAACAGTTCATTCACTGTGTCGAGAACGATATCCTCCATCAGGTTGTGGATGTCCATGGCGCTTCCTCCGGTGGTCTCTTGAAGAGTAGTCTTGCTCACCAGTGTATCGATTTTCGCGGGTTCCGCAAGCGGCGGTGGCAATCGCCTGGTTTCAGCGTACAGCCAGGACCTCGGCCGCGGCCTGGGCCACCCGGCCGGCGCTGCGGGAGTCCTCCCCGGCCATCGAGAAGACGCGAAGCACCCGCAGAGACCGGGCGAACGAGGCTACGACCTCCGGCCTGAATACGGTGGCACAGGTGGAGAACGATGCACCCGTGCCTATGATCGGCAGGTCCGATTCGAACGATATGGGCTCGGGAACGTCGACGACGACCTCGGCGACTCCAGCCAGCTCCGCTATCCCGGTCTCCAGGGCCGGGCGGGGGGCGAGGTCGGCCGCCCGGCGGTGTCCTTGATTGGACGCATCGAACGGCAGCTCGAACCGGGTCTTCATGACCGAGCCATCGTGAACCGCCTTGACGAGGCCCCGTCCGTCCCTGCCTGAAGCGGCCATCAGCGAATAGAAGCCCTGGTCGTCGAGCCCGTAGAGCTCTGCGGGAAGGACAGCGCCGGAAGCCAGGTCCTCGATGACCGCCTTCTTTATCATCGATGTCGCCGCCCGCACCGACTTGTGCCAGTATACGGCGCGGTACATCTGGTACTTGGAAAAAAGCACCGCCTCCACGGCCATGACGCCGCGTTCGGTGACTCCCGGTCGCCCCGAATCGTCGAGTCCGGAATGCTGCAGCGTGAAATCGACATCCTGCACCCCATAGGGGACCCCGCACGCCCACGCGTCCCTGTTGAGGTAGTCGAGTTTGTCCGGGTCGAGCACGCCTGAAAGCATGGCCCTGAACAACCCGAGTTGCTCAGGCGAACCCGTGGCAGGGACGGGCAGAGCCGTGTCGACTATGGCCGCGACGAACTCGGGGTCGGCTCCCGCCCCTGTGACGGCACGGGCGAGCGGCCCGCGCACGACGTCCGCCGTCAGGCTCTCGTGGTCGCGAAGCGGCAGCTCCTTGAGGGAGTGCGCATACGGAAAGTGTCCCAGGTCGTGGCACAGCGCCGCGACGAGGAAACCGCGCGCGCCCCGGGCATCGACGAAACCCAGGTCGGAGTGCGAGGCGATCGAGGCGAGGACCCGTTTGGCCATCTCGAAAACGCCGATGGAATGCGCCAGACGGGTATGCGTCGCGCCAGGGTAGACGAGGTGCGCGGGTCCCAGTTGCAGTATCCTCGACAGCTTGACGAATTCAGGGCTCGAGAAGATGGACGAGAATCCGCCAGGAACCATCACGTTGCGCCAAAGCGGGTCACGTATCGGCTCATCGAACGAAATGCCCGTTCGTACCCATAAGTCATCCATGCAATCCTCCGCTCCGCCTGTTGATCGCCATGCGCCATACGGTGATACTATAGCATGATGCCGGACCGACTATCACGCAAAGCGACGGCGACCTCCTCGGCGACCGCGGTACTGGGCCTCGCCATCGCCCTCGGCCTGAGTTTCGCTTCCTGCATCCGCCCGCCGGCTACGTCGCCGACGGCAACGCCTCCGGCAGCGCGGTTGGCAGACAGCTCCAGCACCGCCGCCCTGGCAACGCTTTCCGACGGCCCGCCGGTGGCGATGAAGAGCGCGGCTAAAACCAAGCCTGAGTCCGCGGCCAAGGCGGCAGCAGCCACCAGCCTGGCCGGTTTCGACAGGCACCTCGTCGCCCGCCCCTTCGACGCCTCGACGGCAGCGGATTTCGAGCTTGGGCCGCTTGCTCCAGGCTCCATCGACATGGGGCTGTCGACGACGCTTTCAGCGCTTGCGGCCGGCCTTGTGGCAGCCAGCCTGCCGTACGACCGCTTTGACGCAAAAGCCGCGATGGTTGCCAGGTTGTTGCTGGCCGAACCGCTCGCATCGGCTCCGGCCATCGTATCGGTGCGGTACTCGGCTCCACTCATCGGACCGGAAGGCACGGCGAGCGTCGGCATCCGGGTCTTTGGCCTGACTGACGCGGATCGCCAGGATGGCGGCAAGGACCAGTCCTCCAGGCGCGCGGCCAGGGGTCTGGTCATCCTCGGCCGCGACGAGCATGGCGTCTGGTCGGTCGAGCATCTGGAAATCGACCTTGCGGCGCTTGCGCTTTCCGCTACGCGGACCGTGCCATGGGATCCGTACGCGACACCGTCGCCCTACTGACGCCGCATTCGGGAAATTGGCTCAAGTTCTTCAACTTTTTCCGGGATCGCCCTTGAACGGACTGGTCTCGCGAGGCACACTGCAGGTGGAGGTTTCTAGCCGATGGCTATACTGGTCAAGAATATTGAGCGGGAATTCCTTTTCCTGACGGCCATGCGCGAACGTTCCCCCATCACGATGAACGCCGGAAACGGGGAATGGACGGTGAGAATCGCATCGGTAAACGCGGAACTGGTATCGTTCCAGCACGAGGTTCCGCTTGGACTCCTCCGCAAGGGCGCCATGTACGACTTCCGCTACAATGTCAGGGGCCAGACCATCGCCTTCAAGGCAAGGATGTCCGAGCCGGGCGAAAAACGTTTCGGCGTGTCGATGCCGGAAAATGTGTACAAGAACCTGAGCCGGCGTTTCGCGCGGCTGCCGCCACCTGGAGACCTGGCGGTATCATTCTCGTTCGCCGGCGAGCGCTTCGACCTGGATTTCCCTCCGAGCGATGCCTTCAACCCGGCCAGCGAACCCGAGCCCTCGACACACTTCGATCCCTCGGACCTCAGGGATCTCATGGCAGAATTCGAGAGGAAAGCGCTGGCCATCGCCAGCGACCGCGGCATCGTGATGTTCAAGGACCGCAAGCCTGAAAGCGTCGAGGAAAACCTCATGGCGTCGACCGGCAGATGCTTCTACTTGCCGGTGGCGTTGTCGGGGATACCGCGAAGCGACCCGTTTGCCGAACGCAGCATCCTGATCAGGGATGACTTTACCGCACATTTCATGGAAGCCGGGCTGGAGCCGGATTTCGCCGAAGATGAAGTGAGCCGCATAGAGCGGGCCAAACGGAGCTCGGGAATTCTATCCGAACTGACTGTCCCCATCCTGTTCCAGGACTACGCCATAGGCTACGCGACCATCGTGAACAGGCATGCAGGCAAGCCGCCTATCGACCTTGGATCGGTAGAAACCTTCATGGCCTTCGCCAGGGTATTCGCGTGGTCGCTCAAGCTGCACGGGTATTTCAAGGGCTCGCCGATGCTCAGCGAAAACTACCGGACACAGGTCGTCGATGTCTCCGCCGGGGGACTCCTGTTCGCGTGCGGGGACCAGAAGCTGATCCAGGCGCTCAAAGAGGGCAGCACTGTCGCCGTACAGGTCTGTGCCAAAAAGCGCGTCGTCGATGCCCACGGCACCATTCGGCGCCACTACGTGGGCACAGGCGAAGGTTATTTCGGCATCGAGTTCAGCATGATGGCGCCGGAGGATTTCAGGTTCCTCTTCGAGTACCTCTACGGCAGGCCGTTTACCGACCTGGACTCGGATTCGGTCGAGGGAATCCGGGTCATCAACCCATAGTGTGCTTTTTCTGGGGGAAGCTCTTGAGCATGGCGACCGCGTTCCTGGAATCGTTGAAAACGAAGCCGCCGTTCCAGTATTCGAGCGCGGCGAAGAGCGCGTTGCCGCCGTCGTTGTCGTCGCTCTTGATCGTCCTGAACGACACGAAATCGGACAGTTTCTCGAAATCCTGCTCGGAAAGTATCTCGAGGCGTTTTTTATTGAAGTCGTTCCACTTCTCGAGGTCCTTGAAGCCGGACCCCTCGTCCTGGACAATCAGATGTGCGTGGGTTGAGTCGAAGGAATACCACACGCGCACCTTCTTGGCGACAGTGCAATGGTTGCCGTGCTTGACGGCGTTTTTAATGACCTCGCTGATCTGCTGCTCGAGCAGGTTGATTTCCTTTATCTCGAGCGGCGCAGACTGGACTATCAGAAGCGTGAAATACCGGATCTGCCTGTAATCCGACGAGAATTCCTTGTACAGCATTCCGGTCTTGTCGAACAACGGGCTATTCTCGTCGACGCGGATTTCCTTGATGTCGGTCAGATATGTTTTTTCGGACATGAATCGCCGCTCCTAGTCTTCCATTTGCAGGATGGCTTCCTCGATGGTGTTGGTGATCGGGAAGTAACCCATGAGTTTCGTCAGCTCGATGACCTTCTTCACCGAGCCGTGGATGTTGGTGATGATCAGGCGAAAGCTCATCTTCTTGATAGTCGAGCATATGTAGATCAGCGCGCCGATTCCGCTTGAATCTATGTAGTCGACGTTCTCCAGGTTGATGATGAACCGCTCCACCTTCTTCTCGAGCATCTTCATGACGAGTTCCTTGAGCTTGTAGGAGTTGTACAAGTCCATCTCGCCATTGACATCTATTATATAATTATAGCCGTTTTTCCGGATCTTCAGCTCCATGCGTCGGCCCCTTTCCCCTAAAGATTCATCTTGAAGACGAGTACCGTCTGGTCGTCATGCTGCCTGGCCGCGCCTATGAATGACGCCAGTTCCGTTCGAATCTTTGCCACTATCTCCTTGGGCGCCAGATCCCTGTTCTTCGCTATCGTCTGGCTCAGGCTCTTGCGGCTGAACTGCTTGCCCTGGTCGTTCATCGCCTCGACGATTCCGTCGGTGTAGAGTACCGCTATGTCGCCGTCGTTCAGGCGCAGGGCTTTCCGCTGGTATTCGGTGTTTCGTTCAACCCCTATCGGGACGCTCTTGATGTCTATGGTCTCTATGATGTCAGCGGAGCGCCTGTAGACGAGGAGGGGCTGGTGCGACGCGTTGGCGTATTCCATGGCGCCCGTCTCCACGTCGATGGCTACTATGCCGAGCGTGGCGTAGTGGTCCATGTCGATCTTGCCGGTGATGCCGCGGTTGACCCAATCGAGAACCGTCGCGATGTCCTTGTTAGTGTTGGTGATCAAGTGGAGTATCGACCGTATCATCACCATGATCAGGGCGGCCGAGACGCCCTTGCCGGCGACGTCGCCGATCACGCCGACTATCCTGTCTTCTCGCGTGCGTATCACGTCGTAATAGTCGCCGGACACGCCGCGGGCCGGCGTCGTGAATGCGCCGATGCTCAGTTTCGGGAACTGCGGAAGCTTCTTGGGTATGATGGTGCGCTGTATCTCGGCAGCGATCCCGGCGGAATGCTCTATGCCGCTGCGCTCGTTGGCGGCCAGGAACGAGAAGAAGTTGCTGACCGAAAGCGTGCCGAAGTTCGCAAGCAACTTATAGCGGTCGAAATCCTTTTCATCGAACTGTTCGCCCGCGCGTGTCTTGGCGACAGCGGACACGCCTATTATCTTGTCCTCGACCATCAGCGGCACGGACATGAACGAGCTGAGGCGGAGGAAATCCTCCCCGCCCGCGGATACGAAGCGGCTGTCGGCGGCGACGTCCGGAGCGAATATGTTCACGCCAGTCTTGGCGACCTCGCCGAGCACCGTCTCTCCTAGGCTGAACTGGGCATGGCGCATGTACGACTCGACGCGGGCGCTCTTGCGCGGAAGGCTCTCGGGCAACGGAAAAGGCGGGGGAAAGTTGCCGGAATACGCCTTTGCGACGATGATGTCGTCGAACTCGTCGACCAGGTAGATGGTCCCCCCGTCGGCTCCGGTTTCCGCTATCATCGCCTCGTTCATGCCGCCCAGGACGTCCTCGGTGGAGAAGCTTCCCTTGAGCACGGTACCAACCCGAAACGAGAGGTTGTACAGGGAGTCGATCGATTCCTCGTAGTACGACACCGCGGCCAGCGTCTCGTCGTCCTGGATACGGAGGCCGACAAGGGCCGCGATGGCCAGCCAGGAATATGAAAACGGGACAACGAGCCACTCGAACGCCTTGTTGCCATAGCCGAGCGCGGCCGCGAGCACGGCGTACACGAATAGCGCGACAGCCGCGAGCACCCACGCTTCGGAAGCGAGCGTCCTGGCGCTCCCTTCCCTGCCGCGCACGGCCGCAAAGCCGTTGATGGCTATCGCGATGGCGTCCGCGACGAGGACCAGTATGTAGACCCATTCGGGAACGCCTTTGGCAAAACCGCCGATCAGCCTGGCGGCGTACAAGCAGATTGCGGAGACGTTGACCGCGAGAGCAAGCCCGAGGGTCAATCGTGCCCTGGGATTCGGGCTGATGAAAAGGTAGAGGGCGAAGCCGAAGTACAGAAGGTCCAAGGCGAGGTCCAGCCCGGGAAGGGAAAGGATCGCTGTCACCAGGCTGCGTGTCGCGAGCAATGCGATGACAGCAATGAAGGCGCCTGCCTGTCCTTCTGTGTCTTTTCTGCGCAGAGTGTAGAAAATGGCACCTGCGCAAAGAAGGACGAGAAGTCTTGCGGGAAGCGGCGATGCAATAACCTGGATGTACGTGTTGAATGTCATGGAATTCCCTTGAGGTTATGATCGGACCGGCGGACCGCGGGACCGCCTACCCCGCTTGAACGCAAGTGTAGCACAGCTAAAAAAATAACGTCAAGCTAAAAGGGCGCTACCCGTACGGACCCGGCTTCCCGATCCACCGTGCTTCCACTATACTGCTGGCCAATGATATATTGTTGCATAGCCATAGACTATCTGTCCCAGCTCGAGCGCGCCGGAGTACGCGAAGCCGGTATATTCGTAGACGAGCTTCGAACCATAGCGCTATCGCTCGGAGCGTCGGTCAGCGCAAGGAAGACTCCGCTCGTCGTCGAATTCCCGTCAACCGGCTCATTCCACGGGATCCAGACCGCCGAAGCGCTCAGGCGTTTCGTCGCGACAATTGCAGCGTACGCAGGCCGGCTTCGCGGCGCGAGCATGGCCGTGCACGAAGCCGGATCGGCTGATGAGGCTTCGACATTCAGCGACTCCATGAGGCGCCGTGACGACAGTGTATATTCTTTCTCGATCAGCCGGGAAGCCCGAGAATCGCTGGCCCGTTATTTCAACGCGGACGCGGAAGGAGACGTTTGGTCTGATCCTGTCCATTGGACTTTTCTGGCCGATGCCGATGCCGGCAGACTGTTCAGGCGCCCGCGCCTTGAGCTCATCATCGCCAAAGCCGCCGCCAGGCCGGAGAACCGGAGAATCCGCCTCGTCCATCTGGATGCCGGACCCGGAGCGCGTTCCATTGAGTCGCTGGCAGCCGGCCTCGGATCCCCGCGTGCTCCCGTGCTCATCCTCGCCGGAGCGAAGTCCAGGCCGCTGCCCTTTTCCCCGCTGGTCGAAGCGATCTCGGCCGCGGCCCGCTACGAGGAGAATACACCCACACAGGGCAAGGCCGACGAGTCAGCGTACCGCTTCGTCGAAACGTCCGCCTTCTCGTGCGGAACTCCTGAATCGGTGGCCAAGGGATGCGCGCACTTCCTGGATCGCTGGCTCGACCGCTTCGGTTCGGACGGCGGGGTCCTCATATGCGACTCACCCGACAGGTTCTCGCCCGAAGCTGTCGAATTGATAGGCAGAAGATTGTCAGAATCGACCGGGACAGAACGCTACCTGTCAGTATCCGACGGCGGACCTTTCGATCAATGGGCCGGACCATGGGCTGCCCGGGTTCCCGCGGACCAAGCCGGCTCGGACGACGACGCGGGCGCGACGATAGCCGCGCTGGGATCCTCCGAAGGCGCAGTCCGGGAGGCCTTGTCCAGCCGGTTCGCCGATCTGGCCGGCTCAGGCACGGGAGCTGGTAACGCGGGGCTCTTTGCGATAATGCCTCAAGAGACAAAGCTATACCTCTACGCGCTCGCGGTGGCCGAGAACGAACTCTCGTCCCCGGAGTTCTCGGAATTCGCCGCCGGACTGGGGCTGAGGCCCGAGGGAGAACGACTCGTCAGGAACCTCTTGGCAAAGGCCGGACTTGTCGACCCCATCGACACGAGGACGCCCGTGGAACCCGTCGACACGGCGGCCCTGGCTACGTCAATCGGTCCGGAGGCGGTGGAACTGATAGACAGGCTGTTCGCCGCCTACCTCATCGGCCTGTACCGGGCGGGCAGGATCAGGCCGAGCCTCGGCTTCCTGCGCCGCGTCGGCGAACGGGCCGAGGAAGAGCGGCTGTTGTACGATTGCCTCTTCGAGGAGGTGCTGCGGCCAGACCGCCCCGGACGCGTCGACTCCAGCTTCCTGTCGCCTTCGTCGGCGAGCGCTTTCCGCTTCTGGTCGGCGCTGATGGCCAGGGACCGTCCTGCCAGCGAGGCCGCGGCGGCAGCTGCCGAGGAGCGGATCACCGGTCCTCGCTCGCAGGCTGTGCGTGCCCTCGTCCGCGCCGAGCTCGCGTATTCGGCAGGCGACGCCGAACGCGCTTCGAGGGGAGCCCGCGAAGCGCTGCTCGCGCTCGGCAAGGGCGCGCCGCCGAAACTCGAGGCTCGTTCCCAGCGAATGATGGGGCTTGCCGCTCTGGCCATGGACAAGCACACCGAGGCAGTGGATTACCTGACCAATGCGCAGGAACTGTCGGAGACGGCCGGCGACGAATACGAACGGATGATGGCCGCGTTCGCCAAGGCCAACGTCGAGTTTCTGTCGGGGGCCCTGGTCCGCTCGATGAAAGCCGCCACCTGCGCCGAGGAATCGGCGTCGAGACTGTTCAGGATCGACGTGGGCGCTGCGGTAGAGGCTTTGCGCGGCCGCATAGACCTCGAACTTGGCGCGTACGACGAAGCTGCCAGGCGCTTCGCGGCGCTAGGCGCGCTTGCCCGCGAATACGCCATTCCCGGGGCGGAAAACCGCGCGGCTCTATGGCGCGGCAGGGCGCTTGCCTACGCCAGGGAATACGACGAAGCCGTCGCCATCCTCGAGGCGGGTACCGACGATCCCGAAGCCCTCATTTTCAGGGGAGAGCTGGAGATACTCAGGGGCAGGCCAAGAGATGCGAGAGCCTGGCTCCAGGAACCGGCCGAGCCCGTGCTCCGTCCCTTCGGTCCGCCGGACTCGTTCGATTGGTCGAGCCTGTTTTCAGAGATGGAGGGCCGTTGCATGGGTTTCGATTCCGCCGATGCATCGCTTTCGGAGTTCAGGACCGCCTTGTCTCTGTTTGCCCGCGGGCTCGACGAGCGCGATCCGGCTTGCGCCGTCGAGCTGTACGAGCTGACCCGCGCCGAACGCGCGTCGAAGATCAATCCCGCGATCGGCACCTACAACTTCTTCTGCTACCTGCTCGAGGAACGCCTGCCCGAGCCGCCTGTCGACAAGCAGACCGTTCTTTCCAGGGCATTCAAGACCCTGCAGCAGCGCGCCGGCCGACTCGAGGACAGAGCTCAACGTGCCTTGTACATGGAGAAGAACGCCTGGAACAAGCGTCTCCTCGAAGCCGCGCGCACGCATAAATTCATATGATCGAAGACACACACATACTCGATGCCACCTGCTACCACGCGGCGCCTGGATTCATGGAGCACCTGGAAGGCGAGCTCCCCGAGCCGTACCGCCGCGACGGAGAGCTCATCACGGTGATGGGGCCTGAACGCCGGACCTGGTGGACGAGAAACGTCTGGAAAAAACCGTTCACCGCCGAGTTCGGTTCGATATCGGAGGCCGCCAGGATTCTCCGTGGAATTCAGCGCAACTGGGCGCCTTACCCCGCCAAACTGGCCCGGCGGACGACACTGATAGCGGAATCGCTGCCTTCACTGCCCCAGAGACCAAAAGTATTCCCCTTCATGATTCCGGCTTCGCCGATGGGAGCGTTTACCCTGCTCGACGAGCATACCCTGATGGCATCTGCCGAGTGCTCGAGCCCTTGGCCCAACGGCGAATTCGAGTTCATCGAGGACAGGGAAGGACCGCCAAGCCGGGCTTACCGCAAGCTGTGGGAAGCGCTCGTCATGGCAGGCTCCATGCCTGGGCCCGGACAGCGATGCGTCGACGCGGGAGCGAGTCCCGGCGGCTGGACCTGGGCCCTTGCGGGCCTGGGCGCAGAAGTCGTAGCGATTGACCGCGCCCCCCTGGACGACAGGGTCGCAGCGCTTCCCGGCGTCACCTTCATGAAGCACAGCGCGTTCACCATCAAGCCGGAGGAAATTGGCCCGGTCGACTGGTTCTGTTCCGACGTGATCTGCTATCCGCCGGCCCTTTTAGACTGGGTATCGATCTGGCTCGAGTCGGGGCTGGCGCGAAACTTCGTCTGCACTATAAAGATGCAGGGCAAGGAATGGGACAGGGCCATCGTGGAACGCTTTGCCGCCATTCCCGGCTCCAGGGTCATGCACCTCTGGCACAACAAGCACGAGTTGACGTGGATGCTGCTGCGGGACGCAACGGCATAGCGGATACCGATATTCCCGATCAGGAGGTTGTTGTGCTTCGAAAGGCGATGTTGATCATTCCGGGGTCTCTGGCGGCAATTGTCGCGGCCCTGTACCTGTGGCCGGTGCCGCGTGCATCCTTCGAAACGGTATACGCCAAGGTCGACGAGACCCGGACCAAGTCGCTCCTGGCTTTCCGCGCCGCTCATCCGGCGCGGTCGCTCGAGGTCGGCGGCGCCCGGTGGGACTACGTTTCCTTTGGCGACGGCACGGAGACCGTCATGTTCCTGCACGGCATGACGGGGGCTCATGACATCTGGTGGAATCAGATGGTGGCCATGAGTGAATCCCGCCGGGTGATATCGGTCACCTACCCCGCGCTGGATTCGCTGGCCGCGATGAGCGACGGCATCCTCGCCATACTGGACTCCGAAGGAATGGCGCGGGCCAATTTCGTGGGGTCCTCGCTCGGCGGCTACCTGACCCAGTATATCGTCGCCAGGCATCCCGATCGAGTCGCCCGAGTGGTCTTCTCGAACACCTTCCCACCCAACGAGTTGATTGCCGAGAGCAACAAGTCGATAGGCATGGCCTTGCCGTTCCTGCCCGAGTGGCTGGTGCTCCGCGTATTGCGCGGCAGTTTCGCCTCGAGCGTCTACCCCGCCTCCGGAAATGATGAACTGACGCTTGCGTTCCTGAACGAGGTCGGCTCGGGGAAGATGCGCAAGGCCCAGGTCGTCGCCCGCTTCAGGAACATCATCGAAGGCTTTTCCCCGGCCGATACCGCCGCACTCGGCATACCCGTCATGATAGTCGAGGCTGACAACGACCCGCTGGTCCAGCCTGCCCTGCGCGAGCAGCTCAGGAAGACCTATCCGGCCGCAACGGTTCGCGTCTTGTCCGGCGTCGGTCACTTTCCGTACCTGAACCGTCCGGCGGAATACACGAGACTGCTGGCCGATTTCCTGTCTACGCCCATCGCCGACGGCAGCCCATAGCAGACGGTCCGGATTTACCTCGCAGCCAGTGCATCCAGCGCTATCGTCAGCATAGCTGCCCGGCGCGGCGACGCGTCGGCCGACCTGGAGATACCCGAGCACTCACTGGAAACGGTATTGAAGGCGCTTGAAAAAGGAGAAGCAACATGCTGATCGTCGCGATTTCGCTCATCACGGGAGCCCTGGTCCTCTATTCAATAGGAGTCTGGGGGGAGAAGATCAAGGGCAGGCTGTCGCCCGCGTGGCTGGTTTTTTTCTGGGCGGGCTTCGTTTGCGACTCCGCCGGGACCGCCGCCATGGGAAAGATGGCGGGTAGTATGTTCCGGTTTGATTTCCATGGGATCACGGGCATGCTCGCCATCGTACTCATGGCCTTGCACGCGGCATGGGCGACTTTCGCGTTCGCACGCAAGGACGAGAAGGCGATCAGGGGTTTCCACCGGTTCAGCATAGCCGTCTGGCTCGTATGGCTCGTACCGTACGTGTCAGGCGTAATCTTCGGCATCGGCCTGGGGGGCTGATACCGGCATTTGAATATAGGGCCACAGAGAAGATGAGGAATAAGGAAAGAAATGAATCAGACCACGGAGGCACGGAGACACGGAGTAATATGAGAGTGAGTAGGCGAGAAAAGAGGTTTTGTATCTCTTTTCCCTACTTGAAATTTCTTCCTCCCTCTTCTCCGTGCCTCCGTGGTTATCTTTTATTTTTTTCTCATCTTCTCTGTGACTCCGTGCAGAATCCTTCTTCTATTCTCTTGATCTTCTTCTCCGTGTCTCCGTGCCTCCGTGGCAAATTCTTTGTAAATCAAGCTTCTTTGGCAGGGGGAGCGAACATCCTGTGCACGTCGGCCCAGGCGTCCGCCTGCTCGTCGTCGGTCAGCGCGGCCTCTTCCTCCCGCCATGTGATCAGCTCTTCGGGAATCTCGGCCAGGAACGGCGACGGGACGCAGTCGACGGGCATCGAGCCCCGGCGCCTGCGCTTGCAGGCCGTGATGAGGAGGCGTTTGCGTGCCCTGGTGATGGCGACGTAGAAGAGGCGGCGCTCCTCCTCGACGTTGCCGTCGCCTTCCTCGAGGGCGCGCGCGTGGGGTATGAGGCCATCCTCGCAGCCCGCGACGAAGACCACGTCGAACTCGAGCCCCTTGGCGGCATGGATGGTCATCAGGTTGACCTTGCCGGAGTCGTCCTCTTCCTGGTCGTCGCGGGTGATGAGCGATATGCGGTTGAGCCACGCGAAAAGGCTCGGGTCCAGGTTGTCGGGATCCTTCTCCCAGGTCTCGATACCCTTGATGAGGCTTTCGACGTTGAGGAATTTCCACTTGGCGGCCTTGTCGTTGTGCTGGTTCTCGGAGACCAGGTAGCCCCAGTAGTCGATGGTGTCGACGAGCTTGCGCACCTTTGCCCCCAGGTTGCGCCTGCCCAGGAGTTCCTCGCGCTCGTATTCGAGCAGGGTCAGGAACGAGTCGATGTCCTGCCTGAGGCGCTCCGGGAAGTCTATCGAATGGTCGCTGCGGACGAGCTGCATCGCGCCGCGGGTCGAGCAGCCGTGGCGCTTGGCTATCACGGTCAGCATTTCCTGCGCGCGCCTGCCAATGCCGCGTCGGGGCACGTTGGCGATGCGTATCAGGTTGATGTCGTCGTCCGGATTGGCTATCACCCGCAGGTACGAGATGATGTCCTTTATCTCCTTGCGCTGGAAAAAGCTCGTGCCGCCCGAGACTTTGTAGGGCAGGTCGGCGGCCAGAAAGGCTTCCTCGAGGTGGCGCGTCAGGTTGTTGGTGCGTATGAGGACGCCGAACTGGTCGTAGCGGAGGTGGTCCTTGAGTTTCAGCTCCTTGATCACGCGGGCTATGAACTCGCCTTCCTCAATTTCGCTCTCCGGAGCGTAGACCTCTATCCGGGCGCCGCCTTCATTGGGGCTCTCGAGGTCCTTTTCCTTGCGGTTGGTGTTGTTCTGGATGACGCTGTTGGCCGCGTCCAGGATGGTCGTCGTCGAGCGGTAGTTGCGGTACAGAGTCACCTCGGTGCGTTCCGGCCAGTCACGCTCGAAGTTGGCGATGTTCTCGAAGTTGGCGCCGCGCCACGAGTATATCGACTGGTCGTCGTCGCCCACGACGCATATGTTGTCACGGGCCAGGAGCCGCATGAGTTTGTACTGCTGGGTGGACGTGTCCTGGAACTCGTCTATCATGATGTAACGGTAATGGTCGCGGTATTGCTCGCGCGCCTCGGGGAATGCCTCGAAGACGGCGATGGGCAGGCCGATGAGGTCGTCGAAATCGACCGAGTTGTAGGCCTTGAGCGCGGCCTGGTATTCGTCGTAGACCTTCTCATAGCCGTCGCCGGCCCCGTCCCAACCTTTGCGGCCTATCTTGACGTCCGAGAAGACCATGCCCGCCTTCTGCGCGTCGAAGGTCTGGGGATTGAATCCCATCTCCCTGGCGCAGTCCTTTATCAGCTGGGTGCGGTCAACCTCGTCGTATATCGAGAAATTCTCGCGCCAGCCAAGACGGTGTATCTCCTTGCGCAGGATCTTGACGCCGAACGAGTGGAAGGTGCTTACCGTCAGGTTCTGGAGCTTCTTGCCTGTGACGGAGCGCACGCGCTCGGACATCTCCCTGGCTGCCTTGTTCGTGAATGTCAGCGCGAGTATCGCCGACTGCGGAACGCCCCGGTCGAGCATGTACGCGGCGCGGTAGGTGATGACGCGGGTCTTGCCGGAACCCGCGCCCGCTATTATGAGCACCGGGCCGTCCATCGCCGTGACAGCCGCGTATTGCTCGGGGTTGAGTTCCTTCTCGTAGTCCAGCCGCATGCGGGCGCTACAGGCTCTTCGTAAAAATCGACAAGGCTTCGACTCCCAGACCGACGACCAGCGACACGACGAGCCCCGCGATGAGGACGCCGGCCGCCACGGCGAGCATCGTCTTTTTCCGCTCGAGGCCGAGTATCCAGGCTCCGAGCGTCCCTGTCCAGGCGCCGGTTACCGGCAAAGGTACGGCGACGAAGAGCATGATGCCGAGGTAGCCGTATTTTTCAACCTTACGGTGGACCTTGGCGCGGGTCTTCTCGACGAAGCGGTCGAAAAACCGGGCATACAACGGCCATCTGTAGAAAAGTTTGTGGAATGTCTCCAGGAATATGAACGCTACCGGCCCGACAAGTGCATTGCAGGCTACGGCCAGCGCCACGGCGCTAGCCAGCGGCATGCCCCGGGCCACCGCGTACGGGATGGCGCCGCGGAGTTCCGATATGGGCAGGAACGAAAGGCCAATGGTAATGAGAACAGTCGCTTGATCCATGGGGCCGGAGTATAGCCGCAAGCCCTGCGGGCGGCAAGTCGCGGTGGGCCGCGTCGCGGAGGGCCGCGTCGCGTGCTTGAGAAAGAGGGGGACTGACCGTACAATCGTCACGTATGCCGGAACCGACCGATCAAAGCCTGCCCGCATCATTCCATCCCCTCGTCAGCTCGTGGTTCGCCCGCCGCTACGGCGAACCGACTCCTGTCCAGGCCGGGGCATGGCCCCTGATCGCGTCCGGTGCCCACGTGCTGGCCTCCGCTCCCACCGGCTCGGGAAAGACGCTGACGGCCTTCCTGGGGGCGCTCTCGCGCTTCGCGACCGGAGATTTCCCGCCTGCGGGCTTGTCCGTCCTGTACGTATCGCCGCTCAAGGCGCTCAACGAGGATGTCAGGCTCAATCTGGTCGCGCCGGCGCGGGAACTGTCCGCCTGGTTCGCGGCCAACGGAGACGGCTTTCCCGCAATCAGGGTGGCGACGCGCTCGGGCGACACGCCCCAGACGGAACGCCGCAGCATGCTGAGCTCGCCTCCCGCCATCCTGTGCACGACTCCCGAGAGCCTCGCGATACTGCTCGCTTCCAGGTCAGGGCTCGGGTTCCTGTCGACGACGAGGCTCGTCATCCTCGACGAGGTGCACGCGGTGCTCGGCACCAAGCGAGGGTCGATGCTCGCCTGCTCCGTCGGCCGGCTCGCGCTCATCGCGGGCGAGTTCCAGCGGGTAGCCCTTTCGGCTACCGTCCGGCCCTTCGAGGAAGCCGCCCGCTTTGTCGGCGGCTCGCGGCTCGTCCGCGGCCCGGGCGGTGTGGCCTCGTACGAGGCGCGGCCTGTGGCGACGGTCTCGCCGCCCTCGTGTAAGCGCTACGACCTGTCGGTCGCCTGGCCGCCCGCGGCACTGCCTGCGAGGACCCCGACAGCCGGGTGGGACGACAGGGAGACCGAGAAGCCGGCCGGCCGCTACGACGCCATCGTCGGCGACCTCGCGGCCCGGATCGGTAACGAGCGCTCCACCATCGTGTTCACGGATTCCAGGCGCCGCGCGGAGCGCCTTGCCGCGATGCTCAACGAGCGCTCGGGAGAGGGTATGGCGTGGGCCCACCATGGATCGCTGTCGAAGGACGTGCGCAAGGCAGTGGAGAGAAGGCTCAGGGAGGGCCGGCTCAAGTGCGTTGTCGCTACCGGCACGCTCGAACTCGGCATAGATGTCGGTGCGGTCGATATGGTCGCCGTCGCGGGTTCGCCGGCCCGGGCCGACCAGCTGCTCCAGCGCGCCGGCAGGGCCGGCCACGGAGTCGGGCTCACGAGCAGGGCGATCATCTACCCCTTCCACGGCATCGACCTGCTGGCATCGGCCGCCGCGGTCGGGGCCGCGCTCGACTTCGACATCGACCCGGTACGTCCGCCCCGCGCTCCCCTCGACGTTCTCGCCCAGGTCCTCCTGTCGATGGTGCTCTTCGAGGAGCGCGGGCTCGGCGAGCTCTTCGACGAAGTCCGCTCGTTCCGGCCGTTCGAGGAGCTGCCCAGGTCCGGGTTCGACGCCGTTGTCGGGTTGCTGGCTGGACGCTACTCGGATTCCCGCGTCAGGGAACTGGCGCCCCGCGTATACCTGGACGCCGAGCTCGGGACGATGCGCGCGCGCCCTGGCTCTGCCATGCTCCTGTACTCGTCGGGAGGATCCATCCCCGACCGAGGCTACTATTCGATGCGGCTTGCCGGCGATGGATCGAAGATAGGGGAGCTGGACGAGGAATTCGTCCTCGAGCGCCGCGTCGGCAACAGCTTCAGTTTCGGCTCCCGAGCCTGGCGCATCGTCTCGATAGGCGACGAATCGGTGGAGGTCGCGCCGCTGGACCGCGACGCCGATTTCATGCCGTTCTGGAAGGCCGAGAAGGCCCCGCGGGGCGCTTCTGTCAGCTGGCGCATGCTCGCGGCCTGTTCCGCTTACCAGGCCGATCCTGGCGGTTTCGCGTCGCGGCTCGTCTCCGGGCTCGGTTTCTCGACCGAGGCGGCAGAGGCTCTTGCTGCCTTTCTCGCGTCCCAGGCGCGGGCCCAGGGCAGCGCGCCGCTCGCCTCCGCCTCCTCTGTGCCAGTCGAGTCGTTCAGGGATCCGGGAAGGAAGTGCGACTCCCAGACCCTCATCATCCATACGCTGCGCGGGACTTCCGTCAACGAGCCGCTCGGCCTCGCGCTGGCGACGGAGCTGGGCCAGGCGCTGGGGCTACATGTCGACCGGCTGTCGGACGACGACTCGGTTTCGCTCGCCCTGCCGCTCGCTGACAGGAGCGAGGCGGAAGCCGCGCTCAAGGCCGCACTGGCAGCTCTCGCTGATCCCGCGAGGCTCGGGGCCGCGATACGCTCAGGGCTCGCGGAAAGCGCTGCCTTCGGCGCGGCCTTCAGGGAGAACGCCGGCCGTGCCCTCCTCTTGCCGCGCTCAGGTTTCGGCAAGCGCACGCCGCTCTGGGTAACGAGGCTCAAGGCCAAGCGGCTCTATGAGAAGACACTCGCGTACGATGACTTCCCCGTCGTCGAGGAAACCTGGAAGAACGTGCTGGAAGCGCGATTCGACCTGCGAGCCCTGTCGGAACTGTGCGCGGGTCTCGGAGACGGTTCCGTGAGCCTCGCGTTCTTCAGCCCAAGTGCGCCTAGTCCCTTCGCGAGGCAATCGGGCTGGGCCGAGACCAACCGTTACCTCTACGAAGGCGACGGCATGCCGGGAGCCGGCGGGGGGACGATACCCGGCCCGCGTTCGGCGGGAGACGCGGCGATAGAGGCGGCTCTGGTCGACGCCTCCGCACGTCCCCGGCTGGCCGCTGATTTCGCCGTGGAATTCGGCCGCAAGGTGCGCCGGGAGCTGCCCGGATGGGCTCCGGAGTCGGACGACGCGCTGGCCGGCTGGGTCGACGAGCGGCTCGCGATACCGCTGGACGAATGGGCGACACTGCTCGCGGCCTGCCCGCCCGAACTCGCCCGAGCCGCCGGCGCCGCGATATCCCGCTCCGTCGACTCAGGCTCGGAGGCGGGGCTCCTCGAAAGGCTCGTCGTCACCCGCCTGCCAGGAGCCTCGGTCGAGGTGGTGCTGCGGCGTGAGCGGCTGGCGGCACTGAAAGCAGCCGACAACGCCGAGAGAAGGCTCGGTGCCGCCGTCGAGTGGCTCGGCTCGACGGGACCCGAGCCGCTGTCGCGCCTCCCCCCCCTTTTCGGGCTCGACCCCGATGACGGACGGCTGTCGGAAACGCTGGCCGCGTCGGGCGCGGTCGTCTGCGGCGATATGGGAACCATGGGCGGTGCGGCGGGTATCGCCGGGGTCTGCGACCGCGACAGGCTGGAGAGCATGCTCAGGCGCGCCCGCAAGGCGGCACGGCCCGCTGTCCGGACCCTGCCCGCGAGCTCGCTTGCAGCGTTCATCGCGTCGAGACAGGGACTTCGCGACTACGCGCGGCCCGACCTCGAGCGCAGCGGAGTGGAAGCAACGAGACTGGCGCTTCGTACCCTTTCCGGCTGTCCCGCTCCGGCGGCGCTGTGGGAGACAGAAATTCTGCCGGCCCGCGTCGCTGGCTACCGTCCGGAATTCCTCGACGAGGTCCTGGCCGCCGGTGAGTTCGTCTGGTTTGGCGCCGGCAAGGAAACGGTGGCTTTCGCGGCGGCGGACGACTTCGAGGCGTTCTCGCCCGGAATCGCCAGCGGCATCCTCAAGCCCGGCGAAGCCCCGGTGGACGCATGGACCATCAAGGACAGGATGGGGCTATCGATCACCGGGCTGGAAGACGCCCTGTGGGGCGAGATATGGTCCGGCGCCATCGGCTCGGACAGCTTCGCCGCCATCAGGCACGCCGCCGCCATGGGCTACGCCCGATTCGCCGCGAGAGAAGCGGCAGGCTCGTCACCGGAAGCGGGGCACGAATCGGCGGGCAAAGCGCGCGGGCGCACCCAACGCGTCCCGATGGCGCTCAGAGGACGATGGAAAGCCGGAGCGCCGCTGGAAGGCCTGTGGTTCTCCCTTGCCGTAGACGAAGGTGGACGGCGGGACGAAGCGGACGTCCTTGAGGGGATGACCACGGCGGCGAGGGCCATAGTACGGCGCTACGGGCTGGCGTGCAAGGCACTCGTCGAGAAGGAAGCCCGGTGGATTCGCTGGTCGGATCTGTTCCCGGCCATCCGAAGGCTCGAGCTGGCGGGAGAACTCGTCTGGGGCCGCTTCTTCGACGGGCTGGAGGGGCTCCAGTTCATGGACACCGCGGCCTTCCCGGCTTTCCGTGAAGGCGGCTTCGATGAGGCGCTCGTTTCGATGAATGCCTGCGACCCGGCCAGTCCAGCGGGACTCGCCATGACGGGGCTCGACGAGCGTGTTCCGTCGAGACTTCCCGTGAACAGGATGTCGATGCGCGGTGGCAGCCCCGTCTGCGTATCCAAGCGGTCCTGGCGCGACATGGAAATCGCGTTGGCGCCCGACGAAAGCGCGCTGGGACGGTCGCTCGCCTTCCTCGTGGAAGCGAGACGCCGTGCCGTCGCCCCCGAACGCCGCATACCTGTCGCGAGCATCAACGGAGAACCGGCCGCATCGTCACCCTACGCACCCGCGTTCGCGGCCCTTGGCTTCGACTCCGACAGGGGATCGCTGACGCTCTGGTAGACGATAATTGAAAAAAGCGGGGCCGCCCGGACGGCCCCGCTCGGGATCAGTCTTCCTCGGCCGTCTGTATCCTGAAGGCCGCGGCTGCCTTCGTGACATCCTCGGCGATCTTGCCGGAAATCGGGGCGTAGTGGTCGAATTCAACCTCGAAGCCTCCGGTGCCGCTCGTCATCGCCTTGAGGTCAATCGAGTAGCGCAGGAGTTCCGCCTGCGGAACCTCCGCCTTGATCTCGACTATGCCGCCTCCTATCGGTTCCTGTCCGGCGATGCGCCCGCGCCTGCCGGACAGGTCGGACATCACGTCGCCCAGGTATTTCTCGTCGACGAACACCATCAGCCTCATGACCGGCTCCAGGAGCGTCGGGGTCGCGCCTTTGCAGCAATCGCGGAAAGCGCCACGGGCGGCGATCTTGAACGCCATCTCGGACGAATCGACCTGGTGCTCCTTGCCGTCAGTCAGAATCGACTTCACGTCGACGACGGGATAACCGGCGATGGTGCCGAACTCCATGGCCTGGTGGATGCCCTTTTCGATGCCGGGAATGAAGCCCTTGGACACCGATCCGCCGAAGACCTTGTTCTCGAACTGGTAGCCGGTTCCCCTTGCCAGGGGTTCCACTTCCATCACGACCCGGGCATACTGGCCATGGCCGCCCGTCTGCTTCTTGTGCGTGAATTCGCCGGCGGACTTCTTGGTAATCGTCTCCCGGTACGCGACGCGCGGTACCCTGGTCTCCACCTCTATCTTCTGTCCGTGGCGGATCTTGTCGAGGAGGATGTTCAGGTGCAGCTCGCCCATGCCGGCTATCACCGTCTCCTTGGTCTCGGCGTCGAATCGAACGGAGAATGTCTTGTCCTCTGTGGCGTCCTTGTGGAGGAGATCGGCCAGCTTGTCTTCCTCTTTCTTGACGACGGCGTTGATGGCGACGATGTGCACCGGCTGGGGCAGCTTGAGCGCCTTGAACGACACCGGCGCGTCGACAGAGCTTATCGTATCGTTTGTCTTGAGCGTCTGGCTCTTGGCGACGATGCCGATGTCTCCGGCGCGCAGTTCGTGGACCTCTTCGAGTTTCTTGCCCTGGGCGGTATAGAGCTTGGCGATCTTTTCTTTCTTGTTCTCCCGCACGTTCATGTACTCCACGTCGGCGGCCAGCACGCCGTGTATGACCTTGACGTACGACAGGCGTCCGGAGAACTGGTCAATCTGGGTCTTGATGACGAGAGCGGCCAGCGGAGCGGACTCGTCGACCTCGAAATGCGTCTCCGCGCCATCGCTGCCCACCACCTTCTCGGTCGCGAGCTTGGACGGATGAGGCGCGATATCGGCTATGAACGAGAGGAGCGCCAGACAGCCCGAATTCCTGAGGGCCGAACCGCAGAAGGCGGGAACGACGCGGTTGCAGGCGAGAGCCTCCGACAGGCCCTTGACGATTTCCTCCTGCGAAAGGGTTCCCTCTGAAAGATATTTCTCCATCAGCTCGTCGTCGCCGTCAGCGGCGGCTTCGGACAAAGCGGCCCTGGCCTCGGCGAGCGCGCTTGCGTAGTCCGGAGGAACGGGGGCCTCGGCCTCGATCTGGTCGCCAGAAGCGGGAACCGGGTAGGCTTTCTGGTTGAGCACGTCGATGACGCCCTTGAAGGCGGCGCCTTCGCCCATCGGTATGGTAATGGCTACGGGAGCCAGCCTTGATTTCTCTTTGATGTCGGCGAGCGCGCCGGAAAACGACGCGCGGTCCTCGTCGAGCTTGTTGACGAACACCATCCTCGGCTTGGCACGGTTGTCGAGGTTGCGCCACAGCTTGATTGTCTCTATCTGCATGCCTGCCCGCGCGTCCACCAGGATGAGGGCGGATTCGCACGACCGGAAAGCCAGGATCACGTCACCGATGAAATCGGAGGAACCCGGCGTATCGATCAAATTGATCTTGATCGCACCCTGGCTCGCATGGGTGAGCGAGGCGTGCACTGAAATCTTCCGTTCGATCTCCTCTTCGGCGTAATCGCTCACTGTCTTGCCCGACTCGACCGTCTCGGGCTTCTGGATGGAGCCTGCGCTGAAGAGGAGATGTTCGAGCAGGCTTGTTTTACCTGTGCTACCGTGGCCCGCTAGGGCCACGTTCCTGATGAGGTCGGTCGTGTAGGCCATTGACACGCTCCTAATTGGGAAGTTGCGGAGGTCCTTCACGCCGCCGTCCGGCGGGGCCAGGCCTCCTACGGAACAGTAATACCGTTTCGTACTATGGACGAATGATGGAACCTAATCACCGAGTTGTCAAGAAAAAGCCTGCTCGGGGCGTTCGCGCGGCACGAGGCTCTTTGCCCTCGATTGACAAAGCGAGAAGCCGCGGCTTATACAATAGAGCCAATTCCAGAGTCCACATCGCGGGACGTAGCCTAGCGGTAA
>CAZNXK010000020.1:0-14153 GCA_964576835.1 uncultured Treponemataceae bacterium
GATGACGACATCGAAGACATCCCGCCAGCTCTTGTGGTTCTTCCAGAACGGGTCAAGCGCGTACTCCAGCAATACCTTGGTGTATTCGTAGTCGGAGTTCGTGATGATCATCAGCTTCTTGCCGTAATCCTTGTAGCGTTCAAGCAGGCCGGGCACCAGGGGATCCTGGATGACGAAACGCTGCAGGTCACCCCGGACCATGTTTTTCAGGGATCCGTTACGGTGGACAGCGTCCACCGCCCAGGAGACGTCGTCGGCTATCGTCGCGTAGTCGGGCAGGTCGGCTCCGCTGCTCTTCAAGTCGATGAGCTGCGAATAAAGCACGCCGGTCGATATGGCAAAAAGGGTATCCAGCGGCTGGAAGGCGGGATCGGACAGTTCGACGGCGACGTTCTGGTAGACGCTTTGCATCACCCTGAAATCGAGGGGCGAGAGGCCATGGCTCGCCATCTTGACCTTGCCGTAACGGCTCAGCTTGAGGAGGTTACCGTTGCGCTTGTCGATGACCAGTCCGACCAGGGCGCGCTCCGAGTCGAAGGCCAGCTCGCCGACGGCTTCCGGGTACCCGCGTTCCTCCACCAGCAGCCTGGCGGCGTAGCGGTGCGCCAGCGACTCGAAGGCCTCGGTATCGTAGCGGACCAGGGTATAGTCCATGTCGAAGCCGATCATGGCTATATGCTTGAGATTGAGGGAACGGTTCACGAACACGCTCATGGCGATGCGACTCCTGTCATCGGACCGAAGCCTAGGGGATGCGGCGCCGGGCGTCAAGGTATCGGTTTATAATTGCGGCATCAGCAGGTCCGGCACGAACATCGTAATCCCGGGCACGAAGGTTATGAGCATCAGCACCGCGACCATCACGAGCCACATCGGAAGCATCGTCTTGACCACCTGCTCTATCCGTATCTTGCCTATCGCGCAACCCACGAAGAGGGCCGAACCCACCGGCGGAGTCGTCAGTCCGATGGCCAGGTTCAGTATGAGCATGATGCCGAAATGGATCGGCGACAGGCCGAGAGCGCCGACCACGACAGGGTACAGTATCGGCGTGGTGATGAGTATCAGTGGCGCCATGTCCATTATCATGCCGAGCAGCAGCAACAGCAGGTTGATGAGCAGGAGCAACGCGATCTTGTTGTGCGTTATCGACAGCAAGGTTTGCGTGGCAAGGGCCGGTATGCGCAGGTAAGCCATGAGCCAGCCGAAGGCGCTCGCGGCCGCTATGAGCGCCATGACCATGGCCAGGGTCTTGAGCGCGCTGTACAGGATTCCCTTGAAGGCTTTGAGGGGAATTTCCCTGTAGACGAAGAACGTGATGAAGAAGGCGTAGACCACCGCGACGGCGGCGGACTCGGTGGCGGTGAAGACGCCCGAAATGACTCCGCCCATGATGATGACCGCGGTCATGAGGCCGAGGATAGCGTCCTTGGAAATGACGAGCGCTTCCTTCCAGGAGTATTTCCGCTCCTTGGGATAGCCACGCTTGACGGCGAAAATGTAGCTCACGATCATGAGGCCTAGGCCGAGCATGATGCCGGGGATGAAGCCGCCCAGGAACATCCTGCCGACCGACACGCCGCCCGCGGCCAGCGAATAGATGATCATGTTGTGGCTCGGCGGAATGATGACGCCCTGGCAGGCACTGGTCACCGTTATGCCTACGGAGAAGTCGTCGTCGTAGCCCTCTTCCTTCATCATGGGGATGAGGATGGTGCCGATGGACGACACGTCAGCTACGGCCGAACCCGAGATGCCGCCGAAGAACATGCTGGCGAGGCAGTTGACCTGCGCCAGGCCTCCGCGTATGCGTCCGACGAGGAGGTTGGAGAACAGGATAAGCCGGCGGGATATGCCGCCCTGCCCCATCATCTCCCCCGCGATTATGAAGAACGGAATGGCCAGCAGGCTGAATGACCGCACCCCCTGGACCATGTTCTGGACTATCGCCATCAGCGGTATGCCCAGGTAGATGGCGGTTATCACGGAAGCTATGGCCAGCGTGAAGGTTATGGGGACTTGCAACAGCAACATGCCGATGAATGAACCAAGCAGCAACGCGATGGCGATCGTTTGATCATGCATGGAAATCCCCCAGAACGTCACGGATGGAGCCTCTGCCGGCCAGGAAATCGTCCACAGCCTTGTCCCTGGTATCCAGTCCGAATATGTCTGCTACGGATTCGTATATCATAATGACCGCGCTTGCGGGCAGGGCGGCGTACAGCAGGCCGGCGGGCCACTGCGTGGCTGGCATGATGGACCGCATCGTTATGCCCGCCAGTTTCCAGCCGTCCCTGAGCATGACCACTGCCACGGCCAGTATCACGACGCTTTTCAGTATATCAAGCGCCCAGGCTACCGACCTCGGCAGCCTGGCCACAGGAATTAGCGTGATGTTGATGTGCAGCCCCTGTTTGACCCCGAGGCTCATCGCGATGAAGATGAACCATACCGACAGGAGCAGGGCTACTTCTTCCGACCACATCAGCCCGCTGTTGAAGCCATAGCGCAGGACCACGTTGGTGAAGGTGATAAGCACCATCGCCACCATCATGATCTTGGCGAGGTAGACCAGGCCGATGTGGACCAGGTTGAAGAAACCTACAATTTTCCGCTGCATTGGTGCACCTCTGTACAATAATCGGGCCCGGACCGGCGCTTGCGTACGCCGTGCCCGAGCCCCGGTAGCCATTTTCCTGAGTTACTTTACTTCGCCGACGCGCTTGACGAGGGCCTGGATCTCGGCAGTCTGCTTGGCGTAGAGCGCCTGCATGGCGGCCTGCCAGGGGGCTTTGTCGGTGATGACGGTGATCGTGTTGCCCGCTGCCCTCACCTTGGCCTCGGAGGCCTTCTCGCGGTCGGCCCAGAGCTGGCGCTGGTAGGGAATCGCGTCGAGGGCCGCCTGCTTGATCAAGGCCTGATCCGCCGCGGAGAGCTTGCTCATGGAAATCTTGGAAGCGATGATGATCTCCGGTACGCGGGTGTGTCCGTCGAGGGTAAAGAACTTGGCGACTTCGTAGTGGCTGGTGGATTCGTAGCTGGGCCAATTGTTTTCCGCGCCGTCGATGACGCCGGTCTGCAGGCCGGAATAGACTTCACCGTAGGCCATCGGGGTGGCGACAGCACCGAGGCCCTGGACCATGCCTACCATCAGTTCGCTCTCCTGGACGCGGATCTTGAGTCCGGCCAGGTCGGAGGGCTTGGAAACCACGCGCTTGGAGTTGTAGAAGTTCCTGGCACCTGGCTCGAACCAGCCTATGCCCACGAAATTGGAGGGCTCGAGCATAGTGAACAATTCCTTGCCTATCGGCCCGAGCAGGACGTTCCACATGTGCTCTTCAGAACGATAGAGGTAGGGGAGCTGGAGGGCATTGAATACCGGCACGAAGGCGGCCAGCGGGGAAATGCTCACGCGGGTGAAATCGATGGCGCCAAACTGCACCTGCTCGATGACTGCCTTCTCCTGGCCGAGCTGCGAGGCGGGATAGACTTCGATGGTGATCCGTCCATTGGTGCGCTGCTTGACGAGATCGGCGAACCTGATGTCTCCGAGGGTTGTCGGATAATCGGCGGGGTGGGTCTCTGCCAGGCGCAGGACGATTGGCTTGGCATCGGCGGCCGGGGCAGCCTCCTTCTGGCCATTAGCAAACGCCACCGAAGCCGCTGCGAGCAGCACCATGATTGCCAGAACTACTTTACGAGCTTTCATATCTTCCTCCTGGAACGATGTGGGATTCTCTGGACACCTGCAGGATAGAGTGCTTTTTCGGTGCGCGGTTGGTGAAATACTTGCGTACTGCAGGATTTTCTTGCTCGGCAGTATCAGTCGTCGCCTGCGCGGAAATCGGCAGGGCTCAGTCCCTCGTACTTGCGGAAGACCCGGGAGAAATACGCCTGGTCGTTGAAGCCGACCATGGCGCAGACTTCCTTTACGCGGTATTGGCCGGTTCGCAGCAGGCTCTTCGCCGCGGCTATCCTCTCGCGGCAAAGCACGTGAACGAAGGTGTCGCTGCCGTAACGGCCGAAGAGTCTGCTCAGGTGGGACGGGGCGCTGCCCACGGCCTGAGCGACATCCGCGAGCGACAGGTTGTCGGCCAGGTGCGCGTGCATGTAGGCCAGGGCCCGCTCCACGGTGGCGCCGCCGCGCCGGTCCATGCCGGCCAACGCGTCGCCTGAGTCCGTCCCGCCGGCAGGCAGGAGGACCACCGGCCTGTCCGGCCGGGCAAGCGCCAGCGCGCCGCCCGCCTTCAGAAAGACCGTGTCGCCTTCGGCGCACGGGGATGGGCTTGCGCCTGCGAGTACGCGGAGTCCCAGGGTCGAAAGCGAATCCGACGCCAGCCTGTCGAGCACCAGCTTTATCCTTGCCATCACATCACCCGCCATCCCCTCGAGCGATCGCGGCATGGCGGCGATGCAGCGCAGTTCCGCCCCGCGGATTTCCGCGAGGACATGCCAGCCGGCCGCGACCAGGAACCGTTCGCAGAATTCGGCGAATCTTCGTACCTGGTTTTCCCTGACGGCTGTTGCGGCTTGGGTCTCAAGCCCCGGCCGCAGGATCAAGGCAAGCAAGATTCCGTCCTCCAAGCCCTTGAGCCTGAAGAAAGACGACAGCCTCCGTCCGTCTATCTCGTCCCTGCGTAAGTCGGAGCGAAGCTCCTCTTCCAGCAACGCCAATGCGCCTTCATCGACCGGAACCGCATTTTCCGGCAAGGAAACTGCGCTGCCGTCTTCTTCCATCCTGTCCATCAGGCGTAGAGCCGTGGCGCGCACCTCCTGGGCGGACGCGGGCTTGACCAGGTACTCGTCGACGCCCAGCCGTATCGCTTCCCGCGCGTAATCGAAGTGGTCGAAGGCGGTGACGAAGACTATGCGGATCCCGGGCCTGAGCGTCTTCAGCTCGTGCGCCGCCTGGAGCCCGTCCATGCCAGGCATGCGGATATCGAGGAAAGCGATGTCGACCGGTGCAAATCTGGCGTGCTCGACGGCTTGCCTGCCGTTCGAGGCCTCGAGGACCTCGACATCGCGGCCTTCGATCGCGGAAATGATGCTCGCAAGGGCGCGCCGCTCCAGCTGCTCGTCATCGGCGACCAGTACGCGGAATCTCACGGGGCCGCTTCCGGAGACAACTCCACGGGGAGCGAAATGTGCACATGGGTGCCTTCGCCGGGCTCGCTCCGTATCGACAGGTGCGAAGCGTCGCCATAGCGGAGCTCGAGACGCCTGCGTACGTTGGCGATGCCTATGCCGTCGATCGCAGGCTCCGGTCCGGTCCGGCTTCGCCCTTTCGCGGAAACATCCATGCCGACGCCGGTATCAAGGATGTTCAGCGATAGCCTGCCGCTTTTCTTCCTGACCTCCACGGTAACCGCGCCACCCTCCTCGCGGGGCTCGATGCCGTGCCTCACCGCGTTCTCGACGAAGGGCTGGATGGTGAATCGAGGTATCAGCGCGTCCATGGCCGCCGGCTGGGCATTGATGGTCCAGTGGAGCCTGTCGCCGAAGCGCAGCCCCTGGAAGGCGAGGTACTCCTCCACGATGGCAAGTTCGGCCTTGACCGGGACCATCGATTCAGGCGCGCCGAGCGCGTAGCGGAAGAGGCGCCCAAGGGCCAGCGACAGCCTTTCAGTCTCGCTTGCCCCCTCGAACAGGGCCGTCCTGGCGATGGTGTTCAGGGCGTTGAACAGGAAATGCGGCTGGATCTGGTCCTGGAGGCTGATGAACTGGGCCTCGCGCAGGGCCCTCTCCTTGTCCATCAGTTCCCGTTCCTCCTCCCGCAGGCGGCGCTCCAGCTCGGCCTTGCCCTTCAAGTCGGTCAGCATCGATGCGATGCTCTTGCTCATGGTATTGAAGGATCGGGCCAGCACTTCGACTTCGTCGCCCGTCGGCGCATGGACCTCCGGGACATCGAGCTCTCCGGCGGCGATGCGCTCCGAGGCCTTGGCAAGCCTGCGGATGGGACCGGCTACCGAAGACGAGAACGCGGCGGCCGCCATGCCGAACATGGCCACGAAAAGAACCAGGCCGCCGATGGTGAACCTCCTGATCCGCCTGATCCGCTCGAGCAGCGTCTGGTACCTGTCCTCGCCGTATTTCATGGCTTCCGACAGCAGCATCGAAAGGTATCCGTCGACATAGGAGGAAATCCTTCCGGCCAGGGCCATGTCCTGGTACCAGTCCCGATCATCGGAAAGCCGCCTGTCGATGGCGGCGTCCAGACGCTCGAAGTACGCGTTGAGCCCCCGGCGTGTCGCCTGCAGCGAGAAGAAGGCGTTGAGCGATTCAGCCTCCGTCATCTCCATCCCGCTGACGAGAAAGAGGAAATCGTGCTGTTCCTGCTCTATCGAAACCGTTTCGGCGCGGGCCGTCTCCGGCAGGAGGCGCGTTTCCCGCAACAGCCGCTCCACCCGCGAATAGTGCGCTGACAGCTCGATCCTTAGCCGGTGGATGCTGTGATACCGGGAAAGACGCCCATCGAACTCCCTGATGGCCCCGTAGGACGCCACCTGGATCGCAAGGTCGAGCAGTACGACAGCGAGGATGGCAACGCTGTAGAATAGGAGTAGCTTGCTGCGGATGCTGTTGCGGATTCTCGTGGCGCTGCCTCGTCGCTGAATATACCCGATGGCTGAACTCGGGGGCAAGCCAGGTGCAAGTGCCCGAGCGACGAATGCAACGGAGCAAGTCCCAATCGTTCATGCACGAAGCGCCCAAGCTCCGCGAAGCTGTCCTCGTTCTCCGGGACCAAGCCTCCCAGTGCTTGCCAACAGTGCCACAGGCCGTCCCATACGGTGAGGTCGACCTCGACACCCGCGGCCGTGGCCTTCCGTTCCAGCTCAAGCGAATCGTCCAGCAGGATCTCCTCGCTGCCCACCTGGATCAGCATCGGCGGAAAACCCGAAAAATCGCCGTTGACCGGCGATACATGCGGTGCCGACAGGCTTTCGCCGCCCGAGTACCAGGCGGCCCATTCGCGCAAGGTGTCGACCTTCAGCAGGGCCTCCACTTCGGCCTTCGCCGTGCAGGAAGGGTTCTTGAGCTCGAGGTCAGTCCACGGCGACATGAGGACGATGGCGGCGGGCAGCGGCTCCCCCGCGTCCCTGAGGCTCGCCACCATAGCCAGCGCGAGTCCGCCCCCGGCAGAATCCCCGGAAACGGCGATGCGACCGCTTGAGTAACCCGAGGAAAGGAGGAAGCGATAGGCCGACAGCGCATCCTCGAGGGCCGCCGGGAATGGATGCTCGGGCGCGAGCCGGTAGTTCGGCACCAGCACCCTGGCGCCGGCGCTCCTCGCCAGCCAGGAGCTCAGCATGCGGTGAAGCTCGGCCGAACCCGAGACATAGCCGCCTCCGTGAAGGTGCAGCAAAGCCATCCCAGCCTCCGCACGGGCGGGTACGACCCATTCGGCGGGAACGCCACCCGCCCAGGCGGGCTCCAGCGTCGTCCCTCGGGGCAGCAGCTCCGGCGGAAGTGATTTGAGTCCGCCTCCCACCCGGATTTCCTCGAGGCTCAGCTCGCGGTCCCTGAGGATGCGCCGCAGGAGCGAGCGGTATATCCGGCTTCTCATCGACAGTGCCTTCAAGCGCGGACCGCCCAGCGGAGCTTGGCCGAACTCGAGCGGGGATTGGCGTACTGTTCCTCCCGGCCCGGGCGGATGGGCTCGCCCGATACGGCGGAGAACGTTCCGTTCTCGAAGCCGGCTTTCATCCAGGCTTCGACGCGGCGGTCCTCGCCCGAATGGAAGCAGAGGAAAGCCGCGCGGCCGCCAGGGTTAAGGCAGGCGGGAAGGGTCGAAAGGAGGGACTCGAGGGCGGAGAACTCGCCGTTCACCTCGATGCGTATGGCCTGGAAGGCGCGCCTGAGGATCTTCGTCATCGCGGGGTCCTTGAACGCCAGGTCCGGGAAGGCCGAGCAAATCGCCTCGGCCAGGTCCCGGGTCGTCGCGAGCCCGAAGCGGCGCATGAACACGGCCCTGGCGACCGCGGCGGCCTGCTCCTCGTCGGCGTTTGCCTCGAGAATGCAGCGCAGGGTATCTTCCGAAGCCGACGCGAGGTACTCTCGGGCCGTAGGGCCGCGGCCTGGGTCCATGCGCATGTCCAGCGGCCCCCTGCGCTTCCAGCTGAAGCCGCGCTCCGGGTCGTCTATCTGCATCGACGAGACGCCGAGGTCGGCAAGGAAAAGGTCGACGCCCCGCAGACCGGCGTCATCGAGTATTTGCCGCAACGTCGAGAAGTTCGAGCGCACGGGAATGAAAACGTCATCCCCGAAACCCTCCGCCGCAAGCCTTCTTGACGTTTTGGCAAGTTCGAGCGGGTCGCGGTCGAGGCCGAAGAGCCGGCCGCCGGGTACGATGGCTTCGAGTATCCTGCGCGCGTGGCCCCCGTAGCCGAGGGTCGCGTCGACGGCTGTCTCGCCCGGCTTGGGAGCCAGGGCTTCGAGGATCTCGGCGACGCATATGGGGCGATGGCTGCCTGCGGGCGTGTCCCCACGCGCGAGCACCCGCTCGAGGTCCTCGCCGTAACGCTCCGGGTGCTGCTCCTTGTATTTTTCGGAGAACGACCGGGGATGGCTACCCCGGTAGCGCTTGCGCCTGACGTGCGGCTCCTTTCCGTCGCTCATCCGAAGCGGCTCCGCAGGAAAGCCGCCACCTCCGCCATGGTCGCCTTGTTCTCGGGAACCATCGTGCCCAGCACCTGCCAGCAGTGCCACAGGCCTTCCCAGACCCGCAGCTCGACGACGACTCCTGCTGCCGTGGCCTTGGCCGCCGTGCGGCGGGCATCGTCGAGGAGCACCTCGTCGCTGCCCACCTGGATGAGCATCGGCGGTAGCCCCCTGAAATCGCCGAAGATCGGTGAAACGAGGGGATGTTCGAGCCCCAGAATTCCCGAATAGTCGGTGGCCCACGCCCTGAGGGTCGGCACGTTGAGCACCGCGTCGATTTCGGCGTTGGCCGAGCATGTGGGGCTGGAAAGCGACAGGTCGACCCAGGGGGACATGAGCACGGCCGCGGCGGGCAGGGGGTCCCCGGCCTCGACCAGGGCCATCATCATCGCCAACGCCAGGCCGCCCCCGGCCGAATCGCCCGATACGGCGATTTTCCCCGGCGCCTGCCCCGAGCCCAGCAGATGACGGTACACCGATAGGGCGTCGTCGAGAGCGGCCGGGTGCGGGCATTCCGGCGCGAGGCGGTAATCCGGCGCGACGACCGTGGAGCGGCAACGTTTGGCAAGGAGGGAGGTCAGCATCCGGTGCCCCTCGGCCGAACCGGAGACGAAGCCGCCTCCGTGGAGGTGCATTATCACCGTGCCGTTCCCGCCACTCCGGGGAACGAGCCATTCGACGGGGACGCCTTCGATGACCGCCTTCTCCATGGCGACGTCCCTCGGCCTGAGCATCGTCGGAATGGAGGTCGCCAGGCTTCCGGTACGGAGCTCGGCTATCGACTTGTCGCGGTCCTTGACTTCTTTCCGTACGAGCGACCTGAAGTAACGGCTCTGCATCGTCAGTGGCATGGATTGCCTCCGGGTCGAGGATACCAGAAAACGGAGCCGTTCGTCAGTCGGACGCGGCGCCTGGATCCCACGACAGGGTCCTGGTCACGAACAGGGCCTCCAGCGAGCGGACGTAGTCGTCGAGGCCGAAGACGGGCTTGAACGCTGCACGTATCGACGCGGCAAGAGCGCCGCCGTCGTGGGCCAGCTCGAGGGCAGCCGAAGCCAGGATGCGAGCCGGCTCGCGGTACGCCCGCTCCGGATCGACCGGGTGGAAATCCGCCCCGTGGATGGAGCCGGAGAACCCCGCATAGCCGAGCTGGCAGGCGGGAACGATCGAGGCCACGTCGCCGATGTCGTCGCTGGCGAAGGACCTATCGTCAAAGTCGATGAGCGATTCGTCGATCACCACCGACCGGGCGGCCCTGCCGAGCACCGAGCCAAGGGACGGGTCCGGCCTGAACGGCTGGTAACCAGGGGTATTCTCTATTCTGACGGAGCAGCCTATGGCGACGGCGCCGGCGGCGAACGCCCTGTCTACCTTGGCGCTGGCATCCTGTATCGCGGTCCACGAAGCGCCCCGCACATAGGTCTCGAGGACGGCCAGGTCGGGCACCGTGTTGACGGCGAGGCCTCCTGACTTCATAACCGGATGCACGCGGATGTGGTCGTCGTCCCTGAAGGTTTCGCGCTGGGCGTGTATCGCGAGAATAGCGATGGACGCCGCGTTGAGCGCGTTTACGCCTTTTTCAGGCCAGGCGCCCGAGTGGGCGCTCTTGCCCACGAACGTGGCGCGTTTGGCGATGAAGCCGTTGAGGGTGCCGTTGACGGTAGCCATCCTGCCGGCCTGGTCGGGCATCGAGTGGTACTTGAGGACGACGGAAGCGTCGTTGAAGTACCCGAGCCTGAGAAGCTCCTGTTTGCCGGAAAGGAAGCGCACGCGCCCCTCGGCGCGGAGTCCAAGCCTGTAGTCCATCTCCAGGTACTCCTCGGCGGGAACGCCCAGGAACACCAGCCTCGCGCCTTCGCGTTCGTGGACGCCGGCGGCCGCAAGCGCCTTGAACACTGAGACCATGACGGTCATCTGCGCATGGTGACCGCACGAGTGGGCCACGCCGCCCTCGACGCCGGCCGTGAGCAACGCGTCCATGTCCGCGACGAGGAAGATTGCCGGGGCGCCGGCAGGGCCGAGTTCAGCCTTTATGCCAGTCAGAGCCAGGCCGGTCTCGATGCGGGCTCCTGTTTCCGCGAGCGCTTCTTCCAGAACTTCTGCCGTCCTCTGCTCGCGGAAACCCAGCTCCGGGCAGGCGAGCAGCCGCGAGGCGAGCCGATCGGCCCCGACTGAACCCTGCGCGAGCGCACGCCCGACATCATCGTACCGTGACGAAGCTACCATGGTCTTCTCCTTGCGCCGGGTTTGCCGCGGCCCGGGCCTCGATGTAGTCGCGTATCGGTACGGACATGGCGGTTCCCCCTCGATTGGCTTTCCGGCCGCAAATGAATACAGCCCGTCCGATGGACGGGCTGCAGGTTTTTCAAGCCGAGACCGAGAATCGAACTCGGTACCTGCGCATTACGAGTGCGCCGCTCTGCCAAGTGAGCTATCTCGGCGATTCGGGCGAGACTATACCCAAAACGGGCGGTTAGGGCAAGGGCTCAAGGTCGGACGGCTTATTTCTTGCGCTTGGAATTGACGAATCTGATGAAGTCGTTGATGTTCTTGACGACGATGTGGTCAGCGTAGAGTTCGACGCGGCGCTGGTTGGAGAAGTGGCCGAGCAAGGTCTGCACCTCGGCCGTATTCATGCCCGCCCAGTGCGCCACATCGTCGACCGTCACCTTGAACTCGCGCTTGTCGCCTCCGACCTCGCCCTGGTTCATCGAGCCTTGCGTCTCGTCGAGCATCAGGAACACATCAGCGATCTTGGCCTGAGGATCGTCCAGGGTCAGTATCATGAAACGCCGTTTCTGGTCGTAAATGCGCTTGGTGAAGACCTTGAGGAGCCGGAGGGCGATCTGGGGATTGCCTATCATCAGTATTTCGAAATTCGCGCGGTTGAACTCGAGCACCTTGACCGTCTCGACGGCTATTGCCGTTGCCGAGCGGGGCGCGCCTTCGAGTATGGCCATCTCCCCGAAAATCTCGGGCGCCGAGAGGATGTCTATGTTCTTCTCTATGTCGCCGACTATCTTGGTGATGCGGACACGCCCCGCCTGTATGAGGTAGAAGCTGTCGCCGGGTTCGTATTCGGAAAAGATCAGCTCGCCCTCGTGGTAGGTGCGCGCAAAGCGGCTGAATCCGGCTAGGTCGGCCATGGTCAGGCTCCTCCCATCGCGCCGAGCGCTTTTTTCGCCTTGATACGCGCGCTCGAGTCGTCGTCGCCCGGCATCGACAGCACCTTGGTGAAAAATGCCTTTGCCTTGACCTTGTCGCCTTTCTTGTCCCAGCACTGCCCCATGATGTAGAGGATGTCGCCCATGTCGGGATGCTTGGGAGCGCTCTGGACAATCGCGGTAAAATGCTTGATGGAGAGCTCCCACTGGCCGAGGGCGAACAGGCACCGGCCCATGTCGAACTGCGCCTTTGCGACGTATTCGGATTCTTCCCCGAGGTCGACGATGGTCTTGAGGCTCTTGAGCGCGTCCTGGTACTTCTCCTGGGAGAAGAGGCTCACAGCGTTGTAGTATTCCTTGGCAACGTCCGATAGGCCGGCGCCGTCGGTGGGCCGGACCTGCGGGGCCGCGGCCTTCGGGGCGGCTTCCGCCGGAGCATCTTGCCTCGACTGGTTGGAGGCCTGCGCCGAAGGCTGGGAACCAGCAAGCGGGGCCGGCCCCTTGCCGTCGCCATACCTGGCCAGCGCTGCTTCCGCCGACTCCAGGTAGCGACCCGACTGCTCGGCCATCTTGCCGGCGGGATAGTATGTCAGGTAGCGGCCGAGCACGTAGCGGGCCTGGGAATACATCCTGTTGCGGAGGTAATATTCGCCGGTCTTGAAGAGGCCTATCTCGGCATTCACCGCGGTAGGGTTTTCCATCAGGTTCTCGACCTGCTTGTGGATGTGCCTGAGCTGGTTGGAAAACACCTTGAGCATCTTGATGATGATCCTGGTGTTGGACATCGAGAAGGCCTCGAACTCGGGCACCGTAAAGGCAAGGACGTTGGCGTCCTCGAGCACGACGGCGTTCTCCTCTCGGGGATAGCGGCCAAGCGCGCTCTTGACGCCGAAGAACTCGCCCGTCTGGATGATTTCGCGGATAAGCTTGCCAGTCTCGATGTCGTTGTAATTGAGGCTGACCTTGCCGCGTTGGAGGACGAATATTTTATCTCCCTGGTCTCCCTGGAAGTATATGACGGAATTGGCGCGGTACGTCCCTACCTTGGGCATCGTTTCCTCATTGCTCCTGTATTACGGCGAAGGCGCATGCCGACTGCCCGCCAGCACAGTATAATACACATCGTTCGTTCAAGCCATGCCGATCATCAACATTCGAAAGGCATGTAATCGAGACGCTTCTTGAATCCGACCGCCTCGCGGATCGCGCGGTAGAGGCTGGCCGGTGCGCCGCGGGCATACATCCCGCGACCGCCTACATCGACTCGCTCGTAACCCGACCCGGCCGGGACGAGCTCCCCGAAGCGCTCCTCGGCGATGACCGGCGCGCCGTCGACCGAGAGAAACTCGATATCCTCCATGCCCGCCTGTGCCAGGTTTTCATACGGGTCCGCGTGTTTCGCCTTGAGGACAAGTACATCGGCGCTCATACCAGGCTCCAGCGCCCCGACTCTGTCGGCCATGCGGAACGCCTTTGCGGGATTGGTGGTGACCATCGAGAACAGCGACTTGGCAGGCAATTCTTCGCCGTACATGTCCCGGTACACCTCGCGCGCGTACTTCATCTCCGCCAGCAGGTTCACGGAGCCGGTCGCGGTAGAATCGGTACCGATGGAGACGTTTATGCCGGCATTGAGGATTTTCCTGATCTTGCAGGTGACGTTGAACATGAAGAAGTTTGAAGCCGGGCACCATGAAACAGACGCGCCGGCCTTGGCCGTCTTCTTGATGTCCTCATCCGAGAAGCCGATGCAGTGGATGAAGATGTCATGGTCGTCCAGGCAGCCGAGTCGTTCGAGTATGCCGATGCCGTCCTGAGCCTCGGGATCGAAGCCTTCCTCGAGGTGGGTGATGTACGGCCAGTCGTGTTCCAGTGCCCGTGCGTGTTCCACCTCGATGCCATCGCCCCAGTGCAGGTCGTAGGAGGAACACTCGTGGGACAGGCAGTACTGCTCGATGACCCGTATCGGAAGGCGGGGGAGGTACGCGGCGTTTATCTCGTGGGGAAAGTGGTCGTTGGCCGTTCCGACGCCGGAGAACATGTTCTTGTAGGCGGACAGCTGGTACATCTGCTCGACGGAGATGTTCGACCGTTCCTCGAAGACAGGCGACGACTTGAGATCGGCGTCCCAGTATGACCAGTTGCTGTAGAAGCGATCGTCCTTGGGGCCTACCCGAGGCAGGTAATTGCCCCTGAAGTGGTCGTGTATGTTGATCAGGGCCGGATACATGAACGAAGCGCCGCCCAGGTCGAATTCCGGCCCCGACCGGTGCCCGGTCGAAAGCTTCTGGCCATGCACCGAAACGGAACCGCGACTCTGTATGCTCC
>CAZNXK010000020.1:14163-37222 GCA_964576835.1 uncultured Treponemataceae bacterium
GGGTCGATGATATCGGCCCAGACACCAACGGTGATGCTCCCGCCGCTCGCAATGTCGGCGTTTTTCATCGTGTAATCGGTCACTGCAATCCATCCTTGCCTGGGAGCTTGGCTCCCGCGCACCCGCGGGAAAAACTCCACCACCAGTTCACATTCGGTTCCTATTATATTTCGGCCTCAAAAGGAAAAACATTGACAAAGATCTACAATACCGGCCGCCCGAGTCGATTATTCCGACCGCTTTTCCTTTTCAATGTACAAAGCACTACCTATAGGCTAGAATTATAATGGCATAATTCATTATTGGATGCATATAAAAACGCCGATCCCGGCGATTCAACGGAGTAGTCCTGCATGATCAATATTCGAGAATATGAGTTGTTATCGCTGGAAACCGGCGCCTACCGGGACATAGAGCTTGATATACTGAAAGAGACCCTCGCCGCGTGGAAGGAAAGTCCCGGCTCCCCGTTCGAGCTAATAGAATTGCGGGACGGAACGGTATTGGCGGGGTTTTGCCTGTATTACATAGCCCCGAACACCGAGTACACGTTCGATGTGCACACGATCGTCGTCGGCCGCGACTACAGGAACAAGGCAGTGGGTCCGAGGCTCATAGAGCTGCTCGAGGAGCGGCTTCTGGCCGCCAGGTCGTACGCCGTCATCCGCGTGGAGACTTCGAAGGTCAAGGAAAGCGCCATAGGCGACTCGTTCTTCCAAAACGACGGTTTTCAGACCATAGGGCATATCCCGAGTTTCTACGACGCGGAAAACGACTACTACATCTACGTCAAGGCGGTTTCAAGCGCCAGGCCCAAGCCACCCGAAATGGAGCATGCGCAACCATGATGATAGCGGCTATCGAGGCGGGCGGAACCAAATTCGTGCTGGGCATGCTCGAGGGCGAACCGGGGAAAGGCGCTCCGGAGCCGCGCGCAAGAGCCAGGATACCGACCGGCGACCCGGAATCGACGATACTGGCCGCCGCTACGTGGTTCGCGAAGGCCTTCATCGAATACGGCCCGGCCGATTCGCTCGGCGTCGCGTCGTTCGGCCCTCTGGCCGGGAGGTTCGGTCAGGCGTCCTGGGGCAGGATTGGTCCTACGCCGAAGCCGGGATGGACAGGCTTCGACCTTTCCGCGGCTCTTCGGTCGGCTCTTGGCATGGCCCCGGCCATTGATACCGACGTCAATGCCGCGGCGCTCGCGGAGGGGCTATGGGGCGCGTCACTCGGCCTCTCGGATCATGTCTACGTGACCGTCGGCACCGGCATAGGCGGCGGCGTCGTGACAAACGGCTCGCTGCTTCACGGCGCCGGCCACCCGGAAACAGGCCACGTACCGGTGCCCCGAGAGCCGGACGACGACTTTCCCGGCCGCTGCCCCTTCCACGGCTCGTGCCTCGAGGGCATGGCCTCGGGGCCGGCGGTAGCCGAGCGCTGGGGCGCCGCCGCAGAAACGTTGCCGCCGGATCACCCCGTCTGGGATCTGGAGGCGCGCTACCTCGCATCGGGATTCCTGCCCCTGGTACACGTTCTAGCTACCGAGAGGATAGTACTCGGCGGCGGTCTGGGCTCCGCGCCGGGGTTGATCCAGTTGGTCAGAACGCACTTGTCGCGACGCTTGGCCGGTTATGCGCCTCGCCTTGACGAACCCGGCGCGATGGACGCATTCATCGTTCCTCCTGGCCTTGGCGGAGATGCGGGCCTGCTCGGCGCGGCCGCGCTGGCCATGGGCTGACCTGCGATGGGTCGGCGAAGCACCTGGGGGCCTGTCGGACTCTGGATCCTGGCTGCGACTCAGGCAAGCGGAGTTACAGGCTTCATTCTGAAAAATCGTACTCGACCAGCTCGGCGAGCTCAGCCTCGATGTCGAAGATTTCTTCGGTATCGCCGTAGGCGCTGCCGGCATAGACGATTTCCGACGTCTCCACATCGACGACCCGGCAGCTCAGGCGGACCTGGCTACCGACCACCGCAGCCGTCCCCAGCAGCACATAACGCGCGCCTGCCATGCGTCCGACCTTCGCGGCGGTACCGGGGTCGACGAGTCCGCTCATCGACAGCTCCAGCTCGCCAAGCACTTTCTGGAGCGCCTCGCGCTCGACCGGCTTGACTATCCCCCCGGCGATGAAGGCCTCGGCCAGCGCAGCGGGCACATCTACCGACAGCGCCTCGAAGCCGGGCACGCTCGAGCGGACATCGAAGTCGAAAATGGCCAGACGCACGCCGGTGGCGAGCACCGAGTCCGAGTCCAGATCGTCGTCCGCTGAGTCGGTAGTGGCACAGGACAGGAGTGTTCCGGTTAAAGTCATCGCTCCGACCAGGAGAGCCATGGCGACGACGGTTTTTCTGCTGATACTCATGGTTTCCTTCCCGGTATATCGTATGGCCTTTCATAGTATGAATCGGAATGCGCATGAGGGCAAGATGACCCTCGCAATGAATCCGTATATTCACTATGATGACTCTGTTGGATAGCGAGGGGGAAAACGATGAAGCGTCGAGTGTTGCCGAACGTCAGCATACTCCTGAAATTGATCGTATTGAGCCTGATGGTGGTCGGGGCGTTCATCGTGCAGTTCTACTTCAGCAGGAACGTGCTCTCCCGGATTTCCGACACCGTGGACGACTATCAAAACGTCCAGATCGCGATTGCCAAGGTCAGCGCCCAGCTTTCGAACAGCGCGTACGACATACAGATAAGTCTTTATAAATCAATCAATTATGCGGAACAGATGTATGGCGAAACGGATATTTCAGCAGCCCTCGATATCGTTGACTTCGCGAAAACGGCGAGCCGGCTGACCATGGGGCAGCTGGTCGGCTTCAGCCAGGAAGGAACGGACATCAGGCAGCTGGTCGATTCGGCCGGCGCGGCGTTCGATGGCTATCTCGCCCATCTCGATGCCGTGGTCAAGCTCGTCAAATCGGACCCGGCAATCGCCTTGTCGTTCATGAAGGATACGGAGATCAAATTCGACGAGTTCATCACCACGCTGAACTTGCTGAACTCGGCCATCGGCGTAGCGGAAGAAACCGCGTACATGCATACCATGAACGAGATTGCCGCCCATGGTCGTTTCCTCCTTGTGCTGGCGCTTTCGGCAATCGCGGTTCTGGTCGCCATAGTCGCCCTCATCGTCATATCGATCAAGCAGCCCATGGGAACCCTCATGCAGACTCTCAAGACCATGGAAGAAGGCGACTTCCGCTCCGGAGCGCACCTGGACGGGCGCGACGAGATGGGCAGGATGGGTTCGAGCATAAGCGAATTGTCCGTCAGCCTGTGCAAGCTCGTCGGCACGGTGAAAGCCAAGGTGGGCGAGCTCGAGGGTATGGGGCATGACCTGTCGGCCAACATGACAGAAACCGGCGCTGCCGTCGTGCAGATCAATTCCAACATCGTCAGCACCAAGTCCCAGCTCGACGAGCAGTCGGCCTCGGTCAAGGCGGTATCAGCGGCCATCGAGGAGCTGACGCGCGGGGTCGATGCCCTGGCTGCCAGGATCGAGGAGCAGTCGGGCGTCGTCAGCCAGTCATCCGCCTCTGTCGAGGAGATGATCGCCAACATAGAATCGGTCGCCAAGGCATCGGCGGTCGCCGACAGGACGAGCGAGGAGCTGGTGTCGCTCGGCACCGAGGGCAAGTCCAGGATCGACGAGGTGCTCGAGGCCGTCAGGGAAATCGTCAGGCACTCGGAAAGCCTGGGCGAGGCGGCGACCATCATTTCCGACATCGCGGGCAAGACAAACCTGCTGGCGATGAACGCCGCCATAGAGGCTGCCCACGCGGGCGACTCGGGACGCGGTTTCGCGGTGGTCGCCGACGAGATCCGCAAGCTGGCGGAGCAGTCGACCGCCCAGGCCAAGGACATCGCCGCGGGACTGGGCAAGGTCTCGTCGTCGATACAATCGGTAGGAGAGGCGGCCGAATCGGCAGTACAGTCGTACGGAATGGTCCACGACAAGTCCGAGGCGCTCGGGAACGAAGTGAGCAGGATAAGCGAGGCGATGTCCGAGCAGGAAAAGGGCGGCAGGCAGGTGCTCGAGGGGCTGGCCAGGCTCCGCGACATAAGCAGGGGAATCGCCACCGGGGCATCGCAGATGAACGACGGCAACCGGGTCATCCTCGACCAGGTGTCCAGGCTCAACGCCGTCAACCTGTCGGTCGTCCAGAACAACGAAGAGATAGCGCTCGGCACCAGGGAAATAAACGAGGCGATAAGCTCTACCAGCGACCTGACTTCGCATACTTCAGATCTGATCACCGAAGTGCGCGAGGCGGTCGACCGGTTCATGGTAGACTGAACCTGGACCATAATTCACGGAGGATCATGCCATGTCACGCTCCACACGTACCACAATCGCGACGCTACTCGCCGCCATCGCGTCGATGCTGCTTGTCGGCGCGACGCCCAAGTCGCCGTTCGATCCGCTCGGAGCCATTCCGTCGGGCGCCATAGCCGTCGCCACCATCGGGGACCCGTCCTCGCTCCTCGCAAATTCGATCGCCTTCATGCGCAACTCAGGGCTTGAAAAACCCGCTGCCTCGCTGGAGTCATTCGTCGGGACAATGATGGATTCAGGCGATTCCGGATCAGGCGATGCGACCGCGGCGGCAATAGTGCGGGCCATCGACCTCTCCAGGCGCTTTGTCGCGGCTCTCTACCCCGCCACCGGCGGCGCCACCCCGGTTTCGGCGCTGCTTTTCATCCCCCTGCGCTCGGGCGCGTCAGCCGACGAGGAAGCGGCGCTGTCGGCCGCGATAGACGAAAAGCTGGCCACCGGGGACGAGCCGGTTTCCGTATCGATGGAATATCCCGGTTATCTGGCCATCGGCGCGGGCGGCATGGATATTCCGCCCTACGGCGGCTCGGGCGCGATGAACCTGTCCCGGCTGGCAGCCTACCCTGCCTCGAGCCTTGCCGTATGGGGAGACCCGGCCGCCGCTTCCGGATTCCTCGAGTCGATCCCTGGCGGGTTCGGCTCCATCATGTCCGGCTCGGACGAGGAATACGAGTCGTGGTCCGAGGACATGCCAGCGGAATCCTATGAATATGACCAAAGCCTCGATAATACCGGGGCGGGAATAGCTGGGCCGGAAACTGAAGCCACCGGCGCCCTGGACAATGATCAGGGAGACGCCGATTACCCAGATGACTTCCCGTGGGAGGAAATACCGGAAGGGGCCGACGAGACCATGGACCCGTCCATCGACGAGCCGCGGGACGAAGGGCTTGCCAGGTTCGGAGAAGCGTTCAAAGCCGGGCTTGACGATGTGGCGGGAATCGAATTAGCGCTGACAGTTCAGAAAGACCGAGTCTGGTTCAGGATCGGCGCTGAGCCTGTAGCGGGGGGCAAGCTCGCCGCGATGGCGGCGAAGGCGTCGGAAGGCGACAGGTCGCTGCCCTACCTCTCATGGTGCGAAGCCGATGCCCTCGTTTCGTTCGCCTGGTCCGCACCCCAGGACTCGTTCGCTCCAGTCATCGAGGCGATATACCGACTCGTGCTTCCCGACCAGACCTTCATGGAAACGGCGATGGATTCGATGAGCAAACTCGCCGCCGCATCCGGACCCAACGGCAGCGCATCCATCGGCCTCGACCTGTCCGAGGAGCTGGTGCAGGCCATCCGCTCCGGAAAGGATCTTGGCGACGAAGAAGCATTGGCACTCATTTCCAGGAGTCTGGGACTGCGTGTTTCCGGAGCGATGGAGATTCGCGACCGTCAGGCGTTCCGGAACGTCACCGCGGGCATGGTCGACATCGTCAAGAATCCGGAATATGCCGCGCTCATGGCCAAGGCCGGATTGTCCTTCGACATCGCGAGGAAAGTCGGCACGGTACAGGGAATGCCCTTCGACGCCTACTCGTATACCTTTTCCGCGACCGGGGAAACCGGGATGGAGAAGGAGTCGGCTTTAGTGGCTTTGCTCGGAAACCTGATATCGCCGGTCTATGTCTACAAGGACGACAAGGCTTTCATGGGTCTCGGCAGCCCCGCTTCGGTGACGGAAGTCATAGCTCGCGGCGGCGCCAGGCTGCCGCTCCGCCTCGACAAGGATTTCAAGGCGTTGCGGGCTGGGGCTCCCGCCGATACCCGCGCGCTGTTCTACCTGTCGACGAAAAGCCTCGCCCGTCTGGCGCTGCGGCTGATGCCGGAAAGCCAGGAGCCGCTCGGTTTCAACATCAACGCCCTGTCAGGAATGCTCGGCTGGTTCGACGCCACGCCGGAGAGCCTTGGCTTCGGCATGGCGATAGGCGCGGAGGACATCAAGGCCATCGTCGTCATAGCCGACTAGGGCATCATGACTTGTTCTTTCCAGCGTACAGGTTGGCAACGGCGAACATCGACGTGCCGACGATGAGCAGGAAGGAAATGGCGTTGATCACCGGAGTCGACCCGTCCCTGACCTGCAGGTAGAGATTGATGGGCAGGGTCGACTGGGAACCGACGAGAAACACCGTCGTGTTGAAGTTCTCGAACGACATGAGGAACGCTATCGCAGCTCCGCCGACGATGGAGGGTCTCAGGTACTTGAGCGTTATGAACCACATCACCTCGAACCTGTTCGCGCCGAGGTTGTACGCGGCCTCCTCGAGCGACCTGTCGAATTTCCTCAGGCGAGCTATGATGACCAGGGTCACGATGGTGGTTATGAACGAGAACTGGCCGAAGACCACCAGCCAGAACCCCGGGCTCAGGGCCTTCATGTAGACGTGGAATATGGATTCCATGAACGTGCCCATGCTGTTGGCGAACAGCAGAAGCGCGATGCCGAGTATGACGCCGGGAATGACGAGCGGCGCTATCATCAGGAAGTACAGCGCTCCCTTGAACCTGAAATCCTCCTGTTCGAACAGGAAAGCCGCCAGCGTTCCGACTATCGTCGACATGGTCATCACCGCCAGGGCCACCTTGAATGACGTGCCGATGCTGCGCAGGTTGCTCATGTCGTGGAAGATGCCGTACTTCTTCGGCCCGTTGCCGAAGAACCAGTCGAGCGTGAAGCCCTCCCAGGGCAACGAAGGAAACATCGAGTTGTTGAACGCCAGCACCATCGTGACGACCAGCGGCGCGAACAGGAACGTGAAATACAGGATGATGAATGCCTTGAAGCCGGCATTGTACGGTTTCGAGCGCGGCAGTGATCTGATCATTTGATTACCTTTTTCAAGTCCTGCCCGGAAATCTTCAGGAACACCCAGATGATCAGGGATGACAGGAGCAAGAGCAGGAATCCGAAAGCCGCGCCCTGGTTCCAGTTGAAGTATATGATGATCTGGTTGTAGATCTGCTCGGTAAACCACAGCGAGTTCTTGCCGCCCATCAGGTTGGGGGTCAGGTAACTTCCAAGTACCAGCATGAAGACGATGATGGCTCCCGAGATGATGCCGGACATGCAATACGGGATGATGATGGTCCGCCAAATGGTGATCTTCTTCGCCCCGAGGTCGTAGGCGGCCTCTATCAGGGAATCGTCCAGGCTTTCCATCACGCCGATGATGGGGACGACCATGAAAAGCATGCTGGTATAGACAAGACCCATGACCATGGTCACGTCGTTGTAGAGCATTTCCACCGGCTGCCTGAACAAGCCTGTCCTGACCATGAACTGGTTTATCACGCCGCTTTCCCGGAGGAGTATCATCCACCCGTAGACCCTGATGAGTTCGCTGACCCAGAATGGGACGAGCAGCAACACCATGAGGAAGCCGGATGCCTTCACCCTGGCTATCTTGGTGATGTAGAACGCTACGGGCAGGGCGATGGCCATCACGATGAAGGTGACCAGGATCGAGTATATGGCCGTCCTTACGAACGTGAGCCAGTAGATGGGTTCCCGGAAGAAAGCAAGGTAATTCTTCAGGGTGAATCCCGGGTCGGTGGTCCCGGCGAACGAGAGCCTCAGGAGTTCCAGTTGCGGCAGCACGATGAGCAGGAACAGCCAGAGGAACACGGGGGTAAAGAAAATGAAGAACCCCCACTTGATTTTTCTTTTGTTACTCGTCGTCATAGATCTTCCAGTCGGCTCTCTTGAAGCAGACGGCCTTGGACGCGTCCCATCCTATCCTGATAGTGTCCTTGACCCGTATGTCGTCGAATTGTTTCGTCTGAGGCAGGGCGACGACCAGCTCGTCGCTTGAGCCTTCCGGATTGACGAGAAGCCTGCTGTTCCCGCCATCGAAGAGGATGGCCTTGACCTCTCCCTGGAGCACGTTGAATGAGGCAGGGCTGTCTTTCGGGTTGATGACCACGGATTCCGGCCTGACGAAGAGGTCCCAGGCGTCTGTGCCTTCGAGTTCGTAGGTCTGGGCAAGGGCCAATTCTCTTCCGTTTGAATAGCGGGCGCTGAACGCGCCGCTCTCGTCCTTGTGCAGCGTCACATGCAGCTTGTTGTTGCTGCCTACGAACTGCGCTACGAAAGAGGACGAAGGATGGTGGTACAGTTCCTGCGGAGTTCCCACCTGTTCGAATTTGCCGGCGTTCATGACCGCTACGCCATCGCTCATCACCATCGCCTCGGACTGGTCGTGCGTGATGTATACGAAGGTTGTTCCTACCTGCGTCTGGAGTTTCTTCAGTTCTATCTTCATGTGCTCGCGCAGCTTCGCGTCGAGGGCGCCGAGCGGCTCGTCAAGAAGCAGCACGGTCGGCTCCAGCACCAGGCAGCGGGCTATCGCGATCCGCTGCCTCTGGCCTCCGGACAACTGGTCTATCGTTTTCTTCCCGGCTTCGGGTAGTCCGACCCGCTCCAGCAGATCGTTGACCTTCTTGTCGACGGAAGCGGACTTCTCGCCGCGCCTGCGAAGGCCAAAGGCGATGTTCTCGTAGACATTCATCATAGGGAACAGGGCCAGGTGCTGAAAAACCAGGTTCACGGGACGCTTGTTCGGTTCGACGTTGGTCATGTCCTTGCCGCGGAGCTCTATACGACCGCCGGTCTGCTCGTAGAAACCGGCAATCATTCGTAAAAGGGTCGTCTTGCCGCAACCCGAGGGGCCGAGTATCGAAAAGAATTTCCCGTCCTCGACGTCGAGCGATATGTCATCGACTGCTGTGAAGTCGCCGAATTTCTTGGTCAGGTTCCTGACGGATAAGGCAATTTGCATGATTCTTGCACCTGTTTGCTACGGAAGATTTACCAGCGATTTGGCCCAAATGAACGCAAGGCCGGCAGCCGCGATGGCTGCCGGCCGTTTCATTTCCTGGAAGGTACTATCGGGCTGCCTTTATCTTGTCCAGGGTCTTGCCTTCCATTTCCTCGAGTCCGACGGGAACGGTCGGGTACCAGTTGATCCTGGCGAGCACTGCTGGCGGCAGGCCGCGGGTGAAGTTGGCCGCGATATCGGGATTCAGGAACTTCACGGCGTCCTTGGATGCCGTGCCGTAGGTCTCGCGGTTGGTGAAGAAGGCGGCGTTTTCCGGCTTCAGTATGAAGTTTATCCACTTGTAGGCGCCGGAGACGTTCTCCGACTGCGCCGGTATGGCGAAGGTGTCGATCCAGGCCAAGGCTCCGCTGGTCGGCGCGAGGTAATCGATGTTCGGATTCTCGGCATGAAGCTTCCATCCGGCCTGTTCCCAGGCCGAGGCCGCCCAGACTTCTTCTGACCTGAGCAACTGGAGGAGCTGGTCGCCGTTGTCCCAGTAGGTCTTTACCACGGGTTTGCCTGCGATGAGGATCTTTTCCATGTCATCGAGGAAGGCCTGGTACTTGCCCGGATCGGAGTAGAGGTCGAAGGGCTTGTAGCCCTTGGAGAAGCCCATGCCTATGAGGGTCGGCCTCTTCAGGCGGTACGATACCCTGCCCGCGTACTGGGGATCGAGCAAGTCCTTGAAGTCCTTTATCCCGGGAGCCTTGGCGGTATTGACGACCAGGCCTTCGGTTCCGTACACGTGCGGCACGGCGTAGGATTTGCCTTTCACCAGGGTGTTCTTCTTGACGGCCGCCAGGAGCGATGGGTCGATCTGAGCCTCGTCCACCTTGGAGTAATCGATGGGCTGGTAGATTCCGTATTGCTCGACGACGGAGGAAATCCTGTCCTGGGAGGGCTGCACGAGGTCGAAACCGCCGCCGCGCGTGGCGCGGAGCTTGGAGATCATCTCTTCGTTGTTGCTGAGGGTCACTTCGACCTTGATTCCGGTCTCGGCGGTAAATTTGTCTATCAGCTCCTGCGGCGCATAGCCAGACCAGGTCATTATCCTCAGGACCTTGTTTTCTGCGGGAGCGTCCTTTGTTCCGTTTGCGAATGTCATCCCGGCGCACAGCACGAGAATGCCCAACATCAAAGTTGCCTTCTTCATTGCGAACTCCTCTTTACATCGAGCTGCCTGTCGTCCGGGCGTCGGCCCCATACTGGTACATTTCCGGATCATTCTTGCTTTCCGGCCATGAGCCGCAAATTCCCGTACGCAGTGCAGTTCAGCTGGTAATGGCGGCGACGCCGCAGGAATACCAGTATTGATGCGCAAGGCCCTGTTTGTCAAACTTTTCCGCCAGGCGCACGAATCAAAAAAAGGCGCGTTCCGCATGGAGCGCGCCTTTCATCGTTTACGGTACCGAACTAGTTGCCGACCCTGATCCTGCGCCAGACGTCGTTGTACAGCTTGAGCGTTTCCTGGCCGAGGTCCTCCTTGAACTCGCTGTTCGTAAGGTCCTCGAAGCGGTAATTCGGCGTCACCTTCATGAGGGCGCGGGCCGGCACGTTGGGCGACGGGATCATCAAGTAGTCGGCGATGCGCGCGGCGATCTCCGGCTTGAGTATCCAGTCGATGAACTTGTAGGCCTCTTCGACGTTCTTGGCTCCCTTGAGTATGCACAGGTTGTCCATGTACATCGGCGTGCCTTCCTTCGGGAAGAAGAAATCGACGTCGCCGCGCTTGTCCTCGGGGTACTCGAGGAAGACGTTTTCCGCATAGCCCTGCACCACCCAGAATTCGCCGGACGCGAAGCTCTTGGCAAAGGCTTCCGCGTCGAACTTGACCAGATTTGGCTTCCAGCGCTCGACGACCAGGCGGGCTTCCTCGAGGTGGGCGGGGTTGGGGTCGTTGACCGAGTAACCGAGGTATTTCAGCGCCGCGCCGAGAACCTCGCGCATGTCGTCGAGCATCGTCATGCGGCCCGCGATGTCCGACTTCTCGAATATGTTCCAGCTGTGCTCGTAGCCTGAGACCTTGGTTTTGTTCACCGAAACGCCCGCCGCGCCCATCATGTACGGCACGCTGTGGGTGTTGCCCACGTCGAAGCCGATGCGGGCTATGGCGGCCGGGTCGATGTTGCCGAAATTCTTGACCCTCGCCTTGTCGATTGGCTCGAGGAGGCCCTCTGCTATCATGATCGATACGTAGTCGCCCGACGGCACCACGAGGTCGTAGCCCGCGCCGCCTGCGACTATCTTGTTGTACATTTCCTCGTTCGAGGCGTACGAGTCGACTATGACCTCGATACCGGTCTCCTTCGTGAAGTCGGTTATCACGTCATCGGGGATGTAGTAGATCCAGTTGAACAGGTACAGCTTCTGCCCGCCTCCGCATGATGACATGACGGCCAGGGCCAGGACGGCCAGAGCCAGGAGGACTGATCTCTTCTTCATCGTAATGCTCTCCTTCCGCGGCCCTATTTTGCCGCGATGTACTTCAGGAAATTCCTCGTCGACCATGTCAGGACGACGGTGCCTATGATCATCACCACCGAAAGCGCGTTGATCACCGGCGACACGCCGAAACGTATCGCCGAGTAGACGTACAAAGGCAGGGTCGTCGCGCCCGGCCCGGTGACGAAAAACGTGATGACGAAATCCTCGAGCGACAGCGTCACCGCCGTCAGGAAGCCCGAGACTATGCCCGGCATCGATATGGGAAGAATGACCCTAAGGAGGGTCTGCGTCTCACTGGCGCCGAGGTCGCGAGCCGCCTCTATTATCGAGAAATCGAACTCTTCGAGCCTGGCCAGCACGAGGAGGAAGACGAACGGCAGGTTGAACGATACGTGCGCCACGAACACGGTAAAGAGGCTCAGCCGCAGGCCGATGCCCGCGAAGAATATGAGGAGTGATACGCCGATTATTATCTCGGGAAGTATCATCGGCAGGAAGGTGATGGTCCGGAGGTACTTTCTCAGGGGGAACTTGTACCAGTTGACCGCGACCGCCCCGAGCGTGCCTATGACGGTGGCGACGAGAGCCGACGACAGGGCGACGATGGCGCTGTTGCCGAAGGCGCGCCATAGCTGGGGCGACCCGGTGAACAGCTTGACGTACCATCTGACGGAGAATCCGGTCCACGAGCCCGACTTGGACTCGTTGAACGAGTAGAGCACCAGCACGAAGAGCGGCATGCTCAGGAAAACGATGGTCGTGAAAAACACCGACCTGGAGAACGACGGCCGCCTTTTCATCGCGCGTTTCCCGCTGGCTCGGCCAATAGTTCAGCCTTGGACGGCGGTTCGGCGACGACCTTCTCCTTGTCGCCGGAACCGCCGAGCACGGTGTTGCCGTTGGCCCGGAGGAGAAGCATCACGCCTATCGTCGTGACGAGCGTGATGACCAGCGATATGGCCGATGCCAGGGGCCAGTCGCGGCTCTTCGTCAGCTCGTCGGCGATGAGGTTGCCCAGCATGTACGACTCGGTACCGCCGACGAGCAGCGGCACGGCGTAGGCGCCGAAAATCGGGATGAACGTGAACAGGAAAGCCGTGAGGATGCCGCCCTTGATGTTGGGCAGGAGGACCCTGTTGATCGCCTTGAGCTTGGTCGCCCCCAGGTCGCGGGCCGCCTCCAGGAGGCCGAAGTCGAACTTGTCTATCGTGGAATACAAAGGCAGTATCGCGTACGGCAGGTAGGTGTACACCAGCACGAGCATCACCGCCGTGCGGTTGTACAGGAACCGGATGCTCTCCTTCGCGAGCCCGGTCGCGAGGAGGATGTCGTTGAGGAAGCCCTCGTTGCCGAGGATGGCGATCCACGCGTAGATTCGTATCAGGAAGTTGGTCCAGAACGGGATCATTATCAGCATGAGGAGGATGTTCTGGTGCGCGCTCCTGGCCATGTAGTAGCCGCAGGGAATGGCTATCAGCATGGTTATCGCGGTGGCGCCTATCGCGACGAGGATGGTGTTCAGCGTCACCTTGGCGAAAGTCGGGTTGGCTATGGCCCGGTAGGCCTCGAGCGTCGGAGTCCACTCGATACCGCCCCTCTGGCCCGGCGTCATGAAACTGTACGCGACGATGATCGCAAGCGGGGCGATGAAGAAAACCGACAGCCAGAAGATCGACGGAGCGGCGTACAGGCCGCCCGGCCCCCTGGCATGGCCGGGGACGCGCTTCATCGCCTGACCTCGACCAGGTACGCGTCCTCCGCGCTGAACGAAAGCCAGACGGTTTCCTTCCACTCTATCTCGGGTCCGTCATCCGACCAGTCCGCGTGCTGCTTTATCACCTTGAGCACGGCGCCGCTCGCGGTCCTCACATAGAACTTGCTCTGGAAGCCTGAGTAGATCGGCTCGTCGACGACTCCGGACACGGCATTCAGGCCGTTTCTGGTGGAGTGCGGCTCATCGAGGGCGATGCGTATCTTCTCCGGTCTGATGGTCCAGCTTACGCGCGAGCCGACCGGAGGCGGATCGTTCGCGGTCACCATGATGGTACCCAAGCCCTCGACGGCGAGCTCGACAAGCTCGCCCGTTACCGACACGACATCGGCCTCGTAGAGGTTCGTCTCGCCGATGAACTTGGCCACGAAATCGGTCGCGGGCGACTCGTATATCTCCTGGGGGGTGCCGATCTGGAGGACCTCGCCCGCGTCCATCACCGCGATGCGATCGGATACCGACAGGGCTTCCTGCTGGTCGTGCGTAACATAGATGAAGGTGATGCCTATCTTGTCGTGTATCGAGTCCAGTTCGATGAGCATGTGCTGGCGGAGCTTGGCGTCTAGGGCCGACAGCGGTTCGTCGAGGAGGAGGACCGAAGGCTCGTTGATCAGCGCGCGGGCTATGGCGACGCGCTGCTTCTGGCCGCCGGAAAGCTGTGAAGGCTTCTTGCCGGCGTGGGACTCGAGCTCGACAAGGTGCAGATAGTCTGCCACCTTCGACTTGATCCCGGACTCAGGAGCCTTCTTGAGCCGCATGGAGAAGGCGACGTTCTCGAACACCGACAGGTGCGGGAACAGCGCGTAATTCTGGAAAACCGTGTTGACGTGCCGCCCGTCGGGAGGAAGTGGCAGTACGTCGCGGCCGTCGAGGAGTACCGTGCCGCTTTCCGGGTTTTCGAAGCCCGCGATGATACGCAGCAAGGTGGTCTTCCCGCAACCGGATGGACCCAAGAGCGAGAAGAACTCGCCCTTCCTGATTTCAACGTTCACGTCATCCAGCGCCTTGAAATCGCCGAATGACTTGCATACGTGCCCGATGACTACGTCGCTCCCTTTCACCGTTTTTTTCTTTTCCCCTCCATGGTCCATGATGATGTCGAATCAAGTTATAATCGCAATCAAACGAGCGCACAATGGGGCATTCGAGCCGATCTTGTCAACCGGTTTTTTTACGGTTTATGCATGCAATATTCACGGAAACGTATCGACATGCATCGCTTATGCACTTTTTTCTGCTCTTGACAGCAGAGATTGAGCGGCTTATAGTTTTTTTACTACAGGAAGCATCGACGATGCTCCGGGCTGAAGCCCCTCCGTTGGAGAGGCGATAAGCAACGGGTTAGTGACCCGTGGGATCCATACTCTAAACAGTATCCTTCCCACGGGTTTTTTTATGCCCGAGGCGATTCGGCGTATCCGCTCGAGGGTATGCCGGGTCGCCGAACGGCATTGACAATCCGATGGACGGATGCGAAGGAGCTCGCATGCCGGCGCCGGAACATTACTTCGCCGTCAAACGCATTTCTAGCGCGAACCTCCTGGCTCTTGCCTTCCTCAACGCGAGGAGGCATGGCCTACGCGCGGCGGTCAACGTCGCAGGAATAGCCATCGCGGTGGCCGCCCTCATCTTCTTCCTCTCGTTCTACCGGGGCACCTACCATGGCGTCATGTTTTCCTCGGTCATCGACTATGCCACCTCCCATGGCCAGTTCACGGGCCTTGCCTTCGATGACGACGATCCCGACACCTGGCTCGACGGGACAAACCTCCTCGACGGCGATTTGGCATCGAACGGCCGGCTGCTCGGCGCCGCGTCGGCAGGGATGAAGGAGAGGAAGACGATCCTGGCGCCGCGGCTCATGAGCCCGGCCTTTGCCGGCGACGGCTCGCGCAAGGCTTCGATACTCCTTGCAGGGGTCGCCTTCGAGCAGGAAGCGAAAGTCCTCTCGATAGCCGAGCGGCTCGTCAGCGGCAGCTTCGGCGCAGACGGAGTGATCATCGGGAAGAAATTGGCCGAGACGCTGTCGCTCAGCGTCGGGGACGAGATACGCCTGCAGGCCACCACGGCGAACGGGGCGCCGAACCTGGACTACTGGAGGATAGCGGGCATCTACTCGACAGGATACCCGCCCATGGATCGCGGTATGGTCATGATGGATATTTCCCAGGCCCAGGATTTCCTGGACGTAAGCGGAAAAATAAACAAAATCTATAGCCGCTTCTCCGTGGCCTCCGATTCGGTCGCCCGCGAGCGTGGCATACGCTCTCTCGAGACAGACATGGAGCGAGAACGCCTCGCCGGACTGGGTCTCGTATTCAAAAGCTGGAAGAACTACGCCAAGTCCATAGTCGAGGACGCCAGAAAGGACGGCATCTTCTACATCATCTTCATAGGCGTGTTGCTCTTCCTTTCCCTCTCTACCATGGCGGGAACCATGAGGGTAACCATTTTCGAACGGAAACGGGAAATTGGCATGATGCGGGCTTCAGGCTGGATGCGGAGCGAGGTACTGAGGCTATACCTCTACGAAGCGCTGGCGATAGGCATCGCCGGAGGCGCCATCGGATGCCTCTCCGGCGGACTCGCATCGTTGGCCCTGCAGTTGAACCCCATAGAATTCGGCGCGTCCATGGCCAGTCTCGATATACCCAGTTTTTCGCTGACCTGCGACCTGCAGGCAGTCGATGTCATCGTAGCGCTCGCCTGCGGGCTCTTGACGGCGGTACTCGCCGGCATGGCGCCTGCCCTGAGCGGTGCGCGTATGCCCATCTTAGCGGCATTGTCCGAGCGTCGAGAATAAGGAGAGACCATGAAAGTCAATAAATCGCGACCTGTCGCTATTGCCCTCGCGTTACTCTCGCTCGCCACCTTCCTGCTCGCGGCCGAAGAAGCCAACGGGAACGCCATAGTCGCCGAGATGGACAGTCGCATGAATTTCACCGAATGCCGCATGGTCATCAGGATCGATGACATCAAGGCCGACGGAAAATCACGGTCGCTCAAGGCCAGTGTCGACTATGTCAAGGACCTAGGCACGCGCATTGAGTTCATGGAGCCTGCCCGGGAACGGGGCAAACGCGTCCTGATGTCAGGCTCGTCGATATGGATGGCTTCACCGTCGGTATCCAAGCCCGTGCGTCTATCGGGCAAGGACGCTTTCATGGGAACGTCGTTCACCAATGACGACGTGATGAACATGGACAAGGGCGACGACTACGATTCTGTCGTGACGGTCGCCGACGGCTCAGGCTGGGACATTGTGATGAGCGCCAAGTCCCCGGCCCTGCCATATTCCAGAATAACGGCGAGGATAGGACGGGATTACCTGCCTATAAGCATGACGTACTTCGCCCGATCCGGGAAGGAATCGAAGCGGGTGACCTTCTCGGCCGCAAAGGATTTCGGAGGCAAGCGACGGCCATCGGTAATGGCTATCGTCGACCTCATGAAACCAGGGGACACGAGTACCGTCGTATTCGAGGAAATAACAGAGGAGCCAGTCAACCGCTCCCGGCTGAATCCAGCATCGCTCGGGAATTGAGGTGCACCATGAGCAAGATAGAAATTTACCGCCTTACCAAGACCTATAGACTGGGGCATACCGGAGTCGAAGCGCTGCGGGGCATAGACCTGTCCATAGACGGGCCCGAGATAATTGGCATAGTCGGGCCATCGGGCTCGGGCAAGAGTACCCTCCTCAACATCGTAGGCGGCATAGACACCGCTACGTCGGGGACCGTCTCGATAAACGGGGCGGAGCTCGGCACCTTGAATGACGACGAGAGGACCGCCCTCCGCCGCCGGGAGATAGGCTTCATATTCCAGTCGTTCAACCTCATCCCGGTGCTGAACGCCATCGAGAACGTCGAGCTACCGCTCATGGCCCTTGGTGTACCAAAGAGAGAACGCCGCGAGCGCGCCAGGGCTCTGCTCGAGCGGGTGGGCCTCACGAAGGAGGCGAGCCAGAGACCCGACGAGCTGTCAGGTGGACAGAGGCAGCGAGTGGCCATAGCGCGGGCCCTCATCATCAATCCGCGCCTCGTGCTGGCGGACGAGCCTACGGCCAACCTCGACGGGGAAAACGGGCGAAACGTCATGGAGCTGATGCACGAGATGAACCACGAGATGAAAACAACCTTCCTCCTCTCGACCCACGACCCGCGGATACTGCAATACATTGACAGGCGCATCTATCTGGAGGACGGGCGCATTACCCGATCCGAGGCCGTGGCGGAGCACATAGCATGAGGCGCGCCGACATGGCCTTGCTTTGCCTGGCTATCGCAAAGCTCGGCGTTCCGCCACGAGCGTACTGCGACGAAGGCTCGCCGACGCTTTCCGGGTCGCTACGTTGCGCATCGGGATACGTCTCCTATCGCGATGGAATTCCTGACACAGCAACGCGGGACTGGTACGGACTCAGTACGGCGAGCGCCAGGCTGTCGCAACACGGCGAGCGGACAGGATTCCATACCGAGCTATGGACGCAATTCGACGCCGCGACCGGATCATGGGCCATTTCGCTCGACGAGGCCTGGGCAGAGCTGCGGCCAGCGCCGTTCCTCGACCTCCGGCTGGGACGTTCCCCCCTGCTATTCGGCCCATGCATCGCGTTCAGCCCGGCCAACGGCTTTGTCGCGCGTGATAGTTTCGACGCCCGCGCAGGCAAGGTCGGCCTCGACGGTGTCTCGATGGAGCTGCGCCCTCTCGCCATGGGGGGCGAGCAAGACGACCTCGTGTCCGTGCTCGTGAATACGGCGTTCATACTGCCTGGTGGATCGACCGATTCGCCTGCCGCGTACGACATCGACGAGTCGAGCGCACACGCGCGGCTCACCCTCTATGCGCCGGCCATCGGAATAGCGGGGACGACGGAGCTGGGCGTCTCGGGCGACGCGCGACGCCTTGGAGGGACTGCGCCTGAAGGCGAGATACCTGTTTCAGCCGGCGCGTGGCTTAGCGCTGACATCGCAGGCTTTGTCCTGGGGGCGGAAGGCGGCATTCGTAGCCGCTCCTACGAGGAGCTTTCCGCTCTCGGCGCAACAGCACCGCCTGAAACGACGACCGGCGCTGAGGGCGAGCCTCAATATCGCCTCGCCCTCAGCCTGAACCGCCGACTGGGCGATTTCTTCGCCATAGTCGAAACGGAATACAACCATACCGGAGGCTTCTGGCGAGGCTTCGCCCAGCTATCCTGGGCGACTGGCGATTTCAACGCGACGGCGGCCGGATTGATGGACTTCGAGACCTGCGCGGCGAGAACCGCGCTTGACTTCGCCTGGAACGCCAGCGACTTCCTGGTTCTGCGTGCGATCGGTGGCTGGAATTACCATCCGGCGGAATGGAAAACGGCGCTCCCAGTCGACTATTCGGCCGGGCTCGCTTTCGAATGCTATTACTAAAGGGGAGATACCATGAATTCGACAGGATTCATTTTGTTCCTGGCCTGGAGAAATGTGGTCAGGTACAGGAAACGCACGATGCAGAACTTTTTGATCCTTTTCTGCGGCACGTTCTCCATCATGCTGGTCGACGCCTACATGAAGGGATTCGCGGGCGACTCGATGGAGCGTGTCGTCAGTCAGGTCGGCCATATGGACGTCCATGCGACTGGCTACCTGGATGCGGAGGACGCCATGCCCCTCGATCTCGCGATACCGGACATCGACGGCATCATCGACGCAATGCACGATTCGGCAAGGACCGCCGTCTCCCCCGGCATGCGGACGCTCCTATCCCCTTTAGTAGAGACCGGTTGCATGCTATCCAACGGAGACATCTCCCGGACGGCTGCGGTGCTCGCCACGGAGGCATTCGCCCGGACCCTTCCGGGAGAGAAGCCGGCGATCAACCCATCGCTGGCCGATGTCGGGCCAGCGATAATCGCCGGCGCCTTCTATGACGATCGAGACGACCGAGGAGCCATAATCGACGAGAAGTATGCCAGGAAGCTTGGTTTGACGGTCGGCGATCGGCTCATACTCCTCGGTAACGACGCTTATGGTTCATTCTCGATGGTGGAGACGAACATAATTGCAGTGGCGCGGGAGGCATCGCTCCCCGGTGAAGTGGGCTGCGTCGTGGACCTGGCGAGCTTCGCCCCGGCTTTCGGGCTGGAAGGGAAAGCCACCGCCATATCGCTATGGTACGCGTCGCCTGGCGGAACGGAAATACTGGGAAGCGCCGCAGAACCGAAGGCGGTCAAGGCCGTCATGGAAACGCTGAACCGTGAACGCGGCCTGGAAGGGCGTACGTTCTCCGCCATTTCCGCGAGCTACTCTGCAATGTTCGAATTCCTAGACGTCTTCCTGGCAGGCATGATGGCAATATTCGCGCTCGTCGCCTGCGTCGGCATCACCAACACCGTGCTCCTCTCCGTTCAGAACCGGGTAAAGGATCTCGGAACCCTACGGGCGATAGCCCTCAGCGCACGCCAGGCGGGTTTCCTCATCTATGCCGAGACGTTCATGACCGGTCTGGCAGCATCGCTCGCCGCTCTCCTCGTCGCGGGCGTAACGGTAAATCTGATGCGTGTTTCCGGTTTTGGGCTGTCGTTCGAACTGTCCGACATAAGCGCGTCCTTGCCATCCCTCATAAGGCCCGTGTTGCTGCCGCTGCGCCTTCTGAGGATCGCCGCCATGAGCGCGGTATTCCCTTTGCTGGCCGCGGTGCTTCCGGCCAGGGCCGCTCGCGGGCTTACTGTCAGGGGGAGCTTCAGCGGCTGACGAAGGGACTAAGGTTGCCGCCGAGCCTTGCGCAAGCCGCCAGGGCACGGCACAATGCCGCCATGGACACCAGAACCGACCCCCGGGAAGCCTTCGGGAAACTCTATGACATAATCGTCCGCCTCCGCGCCCCCGATGGCTGCCCGTGGGATCGCGAGCAGACCCCGGAGAGCATACGCGGCAACCTCATCGAGGAAGCCTACGAATGCGTCGAGGCTATCAACGAGAACGACCTGCCCCATATCAGCGAGGAAATCGGCGACGTCATGCTCGTCGCGACCATGATGGCGGTAATATACGAGGAGCGGGGAGCGTTTTCAGCCGCCGCTTCACTGGCAGTGACCGCGGACAAACTGGTCCGGCGCCATCCCCACGTGTTCGCCGATGCCGATGCGGCCACGCCCGATGCCGTCGTCAGGCAGTGGAACGACATCAAGGAAAACCAGGAAGGGCGGCGCAGGAAGGATTCAGTCCTCGACGCCGTGTCCAAGGCCTTCCCGCCGCTGGAGCGGGCCTACAAGCTGCAGAAGGCCGCGGCCAAGGCCGGTTTCGACTGGCCCGACCACACAGGCCCCTGGGACAAGCTCGAGGAGGAACTCCGCGAGTCCCGCGAGGCCTGCGCCGCCATAGAGGCCAAGGCCGCTTCCGGCGACGACGATACAGCAGAGCGCGCCATGCTCGAAGACGAGATAGGCGACATCCTGTTCTCGGTGGTCAACGTGGCCCGCAAGCACCGCGTGGACCCCGCGCTCGCTATGCACCGCGCCCTGGAGAAATTCAGCTCGCGGTTCAGGCACGTCGAGAAGCGCATGGCCGCCGCCGGCGAGAAGATGGAAAGCGGCAAGCTGGAAATGATGGACCGGTTCTGGGACGAGGCGAAGAAGGGCTGAGCAAACGCTCCGCGATTACGGCCCGATATAGTAGCTGGCCATGGCCTCCGCGACCTCGGTCTTCGTCGAACCGGCTCCTGTCACCGCGAGGCCTCTCGTCATCGTGCCTTGAACGCTCGTCCCCAGGTCGCTGAAATCGGATTGACCGTCCAGGAACGGCGCCGTCGACGCGACCACCTTCAGGAACTCGGTGCCGAACGGCGGCTCCATCAGGAAAGAATACGGAGCGTCGCCATCGGGAGGCAACCTGACGACCGTGCCTTCCCGCACCATTCCGTCGCCGCCTCCGAAACGGTTGGGCCAGATGAGCTGTATACGGCCCGCCCCGTCGACGTGGTATACGCGGACGAAGGCATCCCTGGTGACCCCGACGAGCGCCGACAGGTACTCGCCCGCCTTGTACGCAGCGCCCGAGCCGCGGTCGGTGCTGACCGACACCTTCAATCCGCCGGGAGCATACCCTGACAAGTGTGCGAGCTCCCCGGCCCGCTCCGTCGTACCCGAAGCGGGCCTGACCGAGGCGTACGGCGGCACCGCGGCAAGTGACACGAACCAGTCGCCCGCCCCGATGAGCGTTCCGCTGGACAGCTCGGTCAGCTCGAACCTGACGCGTACGCTATCGCCCTCCACGAAGAAACGCCCTGACAGCAGGGCCTCGGCGCCTGTTTCCTGGAGGAACTGGCCGTACGACGCCTTGAGCAACGGATCGAGGGCCGCCGCCGCGTTCCTGTTGAGTATCTGAACCCGCCTGGAACCTGCGGCCGCCAGCAGGAACCGGTCTTCCACCCATCTTGAGAAAGGGGTGGGCAGGTCCGAGTATTCATATGTAAAGGTGCCGAAGGCCGCCCTGACGCTCGGCAGGTAGTAACCCGAGGCGGCGGAGTCTATTGATTCGGACATTCCCGCCTCCTGCGCCGCAAGCGGATGGGCAAGCGCGAACGCCAGCATCGCAAGCGCGAGACCGCGGGTTGTTTCTGACATATGGATCCTCCCATCCGCCCGCTGCGAAGCGGTATGCCTCTAATCAGATACAGTAGCTGCACCTTCGAATGAAGGCGCCGGGAACCCCGACCAGGAGCTTCCAGGCGCCAGCCGCTCTACTTGGCGAAGTCGATATAGAACGACGGCGTGCTCAATGATCCATATTCCCAGCCAGAACCGGTTACGTGGGCAAGATCGATGAAGACCGCATGGATACCCTCGGGACTGTATTTTATCACCTTGTCGTAGGGTATGCGTTGTACAAGCGTCGTGTCGTCTTTTTGATATGAAATTATATCATCCCCCAGGTGTTCCCACACGCCTGACCAAATTCCCATGTACGTACCCGTCGCGCTTTTCTCGACTCTATACTCGAGGCCAATATTCAGTCTTTGTTTCATGGCGATCTCTATGGACAACTGGGTCAGAATCTTTTTCTTCGTTCCCTTGGGAGGTTTCTTCAGTGGATTGATCTTCTCGAAGTCGATACGCCAATACAGATACTTGTCGTCCCGGCAGATATACACTCTGGTAATACCCATGCCGTCCTGATTCAGGAGTCCCGCGGACGCGCGCATCGGAATCGAAGGCTCGAGTATTGGCGGTATCCCGCTCCACGACTCGGGCTTCTTGAGGTCGATCGTACGGCGCTCCAGGATCATGGCTAATTCGGGACGGCTGCCCCAAGGGACGCGGTCGACGGAGGCGGGGAAAATCACCGAGGTATACCTGCGCGGAGTCTCGCCCGGCCGCTCGAAACGCAGCCGCGCAGTACCCGACGGCACCGTCAGACGCCCGATCGGGGTGACGCCCAGTTTGTCGTCGCCGGAGAAAACGGTGTACCCTGGAGGCACCAGGTCAAAATTGACTTCGCTCGATCCCGGCTTCGCCTTGACGGGTATGGCTATCGCGGCTCCGTCCGGCACCGAGACCCACTCCGTAGGTTGTTCCAGAAAGTAGCGATCATCGACAAAACTGCTTTGCACCGTGATGCTGTGCGAACCCGGCGCCAGCTCCAGTGTCGCGGGGGTGATAATATAGTCGTTTTCATCGACCCTTACGGACAAGCCGGGCGGGTCGCTCGTCAGCGACA
>CAZNXK010000021.1:0-35537 GCA_964576835.1 uncultured Treponemataceae bacterium
CATTTGTCAGGCTGGCTCGGCATTCCTGAGTCATTGTTTTCCTATGGGAAATTTTCGATTCTTTCATTATCTGCATAGCGATTGCAGTTGCGCTTTTCTCCAAATAGGTACAAGCTGATCGGCGGAATTTCGTTCCTAAATCAAGGAGGCATCTGATCATGGAGCACTTCGGCGTTCTATCCCTCATTCCGCCTTTGCTGACGATCGCGCTCGCGATCCTCACCAAGGACGTCATCGTCTCGCTGTTCCTCGGCATACTGTCGGGCACCCTCATCGTGGCCGGCGGCAACCCCTTCGTCGCGCTCTTGGGCATATCGGACAAGATAGCCGATACCCTGGCCGACGGCTGGAGCATCCGCATCGTGCTGTTCACCATCCTGCTCGGAATGATGGTCGGCCTATTGTCCAAGACCGGCTCGGCCTACGCGCTTGGCGACTGGGCATCCAAGAAGATCAAGACCAAGACCGGCGCACTGCTGTTCACTTGGGTCTTCGGCCTGCTCATCTTCTTCGACGACTACTTCAATTCGCTGACGATCGGCACCTGCATGCGCCCGCTGACTGACGCCAAGAAGATCAGCCGCGCCAAGCTGTCGTATATCCTGGACTCGACCGCCGCGCCGGTGGCCATCCTCGCGCCTCTGTCGACCTGGGTCGTGTACGTCATGGGCCAGTTCGGCGGCGCAGAATTCGAGTCTCTCGGCGTGACGCCTATGCAAATGTTCCTGCGCTCGCTGCCGTTCAACCTCTATGCGATCTTCGCCGTGTTCATGGTGCTCTTCATCACCCTGACCCACAAGGACTTCGGTCCCATGGCTCGCTCCGAGGCCCGCGCCGAAAAGGGCATCGGCCTCTACGACAGCGACAAGTACGGCATCATCGCCGCCCAGGTCGAGTCCAAGGCCCACGACGCCGGCAAGGCCAAGCCCCACGACTTCATCGTGCCGATCCTCGCCTTCGTCGTCATCGCACTCACCTTTTTCCCGCTCCAGTTCTGGTGGTCTCAGGTCGGCAGCGGTGAAGGCCAGGTAGCCACCCTCGCCGTGGCCATGGCAGCGACGCCGTTCGCCGAGGCCTTCAACAACAGCGATTCCTCCAAGGCCCTCATGTACGCGTCGATAATCTCTCTCGCCTTCGCGTACGTGTACTATCTCATCCGCGGACTCATAAAGACGAGTACCGGCGGAGAGGCCCTCCTCGATGGCTTCAAGGCGATGACCCCAGCGGTCACGATCCTGACGCTCGCCTGGGGCATCGGCAGCATCATCAAGAGTTCGCCCGCCGACGGCGGCGTAGGCATGGCCAAGTACGTTTCCGACTTCGTCGTGAACGGCAACTTCCCGCTGTTCTTCGTACCGATCATCGTCTTCATCATTTCCTGCCTGATTTCTTTCGCGGCAGGCACGAGCTGGGGAACGATGGGCATCATGGTCCCGATCACCCTTCCCGTGATGATCACCCTCGCTCGGACTTCCGGCATGGACCCGACCTCGGTGCTCAACGCGACGGCGTTGGCCATCGGCGCGGTGCTCGGCGGCTCTGTCTTCGGCGACCATTGCTCGCCGATATCCGACACGACCATACTGTCGTCCACCGGAGCGGCTTGCCCGCATCTGGAGCATGTGGCAACCCAGTTACCGTATGCCACCTTCGTGGCATTCTGCGCCGGTATCGGCACGATCGCGGCCAGCCTCCTGGGATTCAATGTCATTGTCGGGCTACTCGTCACCCTTGGCGTATTCGTAGCCGGCATCTACTTGCTGCCGATATGGTTCGGCGCCCAGAAGTACAAGCTCGAGAACTAAGCCTGTAGCCAGGTGATTGCAGCCGGTCGCGAACCATCGCGGCCGGCATTTTTTTTCGCGTTTCGCTTCCAGACGTGCAAAGTTTTTCGCCTTACGTGACGATGGAAGCCGTGCTATAGTGATCGAAACAATCGAACCGAATTTCCCTCCGGCGAGCAAGGTGGCGGGGGAACTCACGCGGAGGTACTTGCATGATACAGAAACCGGTAATAAGCGCGGCCGAGGCTGCCGCGATGGTAAAGTCAGGGGATGTCGTCCACGTGGGCGGCTTCCTGGGCTGCGGCTCGCCGGACGCGGTGCTCAAGGCGCTTGCCAGGACAGACGTCAGGAACCTGACGCTCGTGTGCAACGACACCGCCATATTCGACGAGAAGAATGGCCGCATCAACGGCGTCGCCCCGCTTGTCAAGAACAAGGCCTTTTCAAGAATAATCGTGTCGCACATCGGAACCAACCCGGAGACGCAACGGCAGATGAACGCCGGCGAATCCGAGGTGGTCCTCGTGCCGCAGGGAACCCTGGCCGAGCGCGTCCGCGCCGCCGGAAACGGCCTCGGCGGCGTCCTGACACCGACAGGCGTCGGCACCGAGGTCGAGGAAGGAAAGCAGAAGATAACGCTCGGGGGAAAGGATTTCCTTCTCGAGGTGGCTCTTCCCGGAGACGTGGCGCTGATCAAGGCCAGGAAGGCGGACAAGGCCGGCAACCTCGTTTACTCGAAGACCGCGCGCAACTTCAATCCGCTGATGGCCACCGCCTGCACGGTCGTCATCGCGGAGGTCGAGGAGATCGTCGAGATCGGCGCCATCGACCCGGACCAGGTGCATACGCCGAGCATATTCGTCGATTATCTCGTGAAAGCCGAGTAAGGGAGCGCCGTCATGATAGAATACGTCGAGAACAAGGAAATAATCGCCCGCAGGATCGCGCGCTTCTTCAAATCGGGAGACGTCGTCAACCTCGGCATCGGGCTGCCGACGATGGTGGGCAATTTCGTACCGGATGGCGTCACCGTCATACTGCAGTCGGAGAACGGCATGATGGGCCTTGGTCCGGCGCCCGAGAAGGGCAAGGAAGACAAGGACCTGACGAACGCGGGCGCCATGCCGGTCACCGTGCTGCCGGGCGGCTGCTTCTTCGACTCAGCGACGAGCTTCGGCATCATACGCGGCGGTCACGTCGACTTCACCGTGCTGGGCGTCCTCGAAGTCGACCAGGAAGGGAACCTGGCCAACTACAAGATCCCCGGCAAGATGGTCCCGGGAATGGGCGGGGCGATGGACCTGGTCGCCGGCTCCAAGAAGGTCATCGCATCCACGACGCACCTCGAGAAGTCGGGCAACTCGAAGCTCAAGCACCTCTGTGCCCTGCCGTTGACAGCGGCGCACGAGGTGGACATTGTCGTAACCGACGTCGGCTACTTTACCGTCAGTGACGGGAAATTCCATCTTGTCGAATACTTCGCGCCTTACAATCCCGAGTGGATTGTCGAGCATACCAACGCAGACGTAGTCGTCGAAAATGGCTGCAAGGAGTTCAAATGAAAGACATATTCATCGTTGGGGCCGCCAGGACGGCCATAGGCAGTTTCAACGGCGCCCTCTCCGGAGTAAGCGCCGTGGAGCTTGGCAGGACGGCGGTCGTGGCCGCGCTCGAGCGCGCGGGCGTCGCGGCCGGCGATGTCGACGAGGCGGTGCTGGGCTGCGTGCTGCAGGCCGGCCTTGGCCAGAACGTCGCCAGGCAGGTGATCGTCAAGGCCGGCCTTCCCATCGAGCGCCCCGCCATGACCATAAACATGGTCTGCGGTTCAGGCCTCCGTGCAGTGGCGACCGCGGCCCAGGCCATCAAGGCCGGCGATTCGTCGGTCGTGGTGGCCGGCGGCACCGAGAACATGAGCCAGGCACCGTATCTCCTGGGGCAGGCACGCAACGGTTACCGCATGGGCAACGGCGAGATAGTCGACTCGATGATACACGAGGGTCTGTTCGACATATTCAACGGCTACCACATGGGCATCACCGCGGAGAACCTCGCCGCGAAGTACGGACTTACGAGGCAGGCGCAGGACGAGTTCTCCGCGGCCAGCCAGAACAAGGCCGAGGCGGCGATGAAGTCAGGCCGTTTCAAGGACGAGATCGCGCCGGTCGTCATTCCCCAGCGCAAGGGCGATCCCGTTGTCGTCGATACCGACGAATTCCCCCGCGCCGGCATCACCGCCGAGGCCCTGGGCAAGCTGCGCCCGGCCTTCAGGCCCGACGGCACCGTGACCGCCGGCAATGCGTCGGGCATCAACGACGGCGCGGCGGCGCTGATAGTTGCCGGCGACGACGCGGTCAAATCCAAGGGCTACAAGCCGATGGCGCGCATCGTTTCGTACGGCTGGCACGGCTGCGATCCGGCCATCATGGGCATCGGCCCCGTAGAAGCCGTCCGCCTCGCGCTCCGCAAGGCCGGCTGGAGGCTCGCCGATGTGGACCTGATCGAAGCCAACGAAGCTTTCGCCGCCCAGGCACTGTCGGTCGCGAAAGAACTGGATTTCGACATGGCCAAGGTCAATGTCAACGGCGGCGCCATAGCGCTCGGCCACCCGATAGGCGCATCCGGCGCAAGGATACTCATCACGCTCCTGTACGAGATGCGGAAGAGGAACCTCAAGAAGGGTCTCGCCACCCTGTGCATAGGCGGCGGCATGGGCATAGCCGTGTGCGTGGAGCGCTGACAGCCTGAGCTGGTGATTGTTTCCGCCGTGTGCGTGGAGCGCTAAAGGCAGATACTATAGGATAGGGGTTTTTAACCACGGAGACACGGAGACACGGAGCGGAAAAGAAAAGCGAGCAGGAGGAGAAAAGGGGTATGGATCCTCTTGTTTCAACTGCTTCTCTCTTCCGTATCCCTCTGTGTCTCCGTGGCGTTATTCGTAATCAAGCCGTATCTTAAGCCTTGGCCCAGAGCCTGACCAGTTCGATGGCGGTGTCGACGGCCAGGACCATCTCGGAGGCGCTGGCCCATTCGAAGCGGCCATGGAAGTTGTGCATGCCGGCGAAGATGTTCGGCGTCGGCACTCCCATCTCGGTGAGACGCGCGCCGTCGGTGCCGCCGCGTATCGGCTTGGAGTAGGGCTCAGCGCCTGCCTTGCGGGCGGCATCGTAGAGCAGCTCGAGGACCTTCGGGCTCTCGTCGAGCTTACGCTTCATGTTCAGGTACTGCTTGCGGATGTCGAGCGTCACCTTCCCGCCGGGGAACTGCGCCTCCACGGTCGCCGCTATGGCCTTGATGGCGGCCTGCCTGCGGGCCATGCCCTCGTCGCTGTAGTCGCGAAGGAGCACGTCGACCGTGGCGGACTCGAGGCCGCCGTGGATTTCGTGGGCGTAGTAGTAGCCGTACCAGCCGTCGGTGGCCTCGGGGCTCTCGCTCCTGGGCAGCATTGACACGAAGCCGGCGGCCATCGCTACGGCGTTGGCCATCACGCCGCGGGCGTAGCCCGGGTGCGAAGACTTACCTGAAAAGGCGACCTTGGCTTCGTAGGCGGTGAAGCACTCCGACTCGATCTCGCCGCCGCGCCCGCCGTCGAATGTGTAGCAGGCGTCGAGGCTGACCTTGTCCAGGGGAAAGCCGTCCATGCCCTTGCCTGTCTCTTCGTCGGGCGTGAATATCGCGTACAGCGGTCCGTGGGCCAGGGTCTTGTCCCCGAGGATTGCGCCGAGCGCGGTCATCACGATGGCTATGCCGGCCTTGTCGTCCGCGCCGAGCAGCGTGGTGCCGTCGGTAACGATGATGGTGTCGCCGGCATAGTCTGTGAGCTCGGTGAAATCGGCGGGGTCGAGCGTCCAGCCCGGCGACAGCTGGAGGGCTTTTCCGTCATAGCTCTTGACGATGCGCGGCTTGACGTCGGTGCCGCTCACGTCGCTGGCGGTATCGACGTGCGCCATGAAGCCGATGGCTGGCTTCTTCTCGCAACCCGGCGTCGCCGGCACGCGGGCAATGACGAAACAGTGACCGTCGATCTTGACATCGTCGATCCCGATTGCCGACAGTTCGTCGACGAGTAGGCGGGCCAGGTTCCATTGACTCGGGGTCGAGGGTATGATGCCGGCATGCCGGTCGCTCGTGGTCTCTATCCTGGCGTAACGCACGAGCCGTTCGATGGCCTCGGCCGTGTGCGGCCTGGCCAGTATTGCGGTGTAATCTTTCATGGATACAGAGTATGCAGACGGTTTCGCTATTGTTCAAGCGAAGGCGGCGTTTCTCCCGATAGCATTGACGGATCGGCGGAACCTCCGAGAAGTCGGTCGGCGAGACCGAGGTTCCTGAAGGCCGCGGCTATCTGCGTGAGCGCTTCCAGATGGCTTTCCGGTCCCGACTCAATAGGCGAGACGAGGACGACGGTGATCCTGACAGGAGAGCTGAGGGCGACGAGCGGCCAACCCGACGGCCTCGAGCCTATGGCCAGCGTTGGCATCGACACTCCGCGCGCATGGGCATGGAGGAGAAGTACACCTGGCGCCAGTTCTATCGGTTCCTTGCGGGCTATCACCGAGAAATCTGCCGCGAGCCTGCCCGAGGCTCCGCGATCGGCAGGGTAGACGACGTCGGTAAGTTTTCTGATGGCATCGACCATGGCGGCTTCCCGCATGTCGGGGAGTATCCTGCCCGAGTCGTAGGCAGCCGCCACGAGGGGCGGCCAGATCCCCGCCTCCGGCTGGGCGATATCGTGGAGCCCTGCCTGCCCCCCGTCGTCGGCGCTTGGTTCGGTCGCGGCGTACCACAGGGCGATGGCGGCCTCGGGGAAGGCGGCGTCGAGCACAACGGGCAGCCTGTCGTGGCCGGGATTCCAGGCCTTGGAGCCGGGTCTCGCGGAAAAAACGACGAAGCCGAGTTTCTGCGACGTCAGCGCTTCGAGCGCCGCGGGCACGTCGCGCCATGACTGCACCGACAGCGTCGAGCCTGGATCGATGGCGCCTTCGGCCGCGTCGACCAAAGCCGAAGCGTGTCCACCCACCATCATCGCGTCGATGGCCCGGGAAGGCCGTCCCCAGGCGCGGGCCGCAGCCATGATGGCAGGCGCGAAACCCTGGGCCGTCTCGGCGCCGGAGACCGCAAGTACGACGAGCCGCCTCGACGATACGTACGCGGCCGGACGCCGTATCGCTATCACCGACCCGGGGTACAGCCCGAGCAGTTCGTCGAGGGTGGATCGCGAACGCTTGCCTGGCCCCAGGATGATGGCATCGGCGCGCCGCTCGCGGGCGACTCGCGCGAGTCCGGCCGCGACGCTCGTGTCCGAAACGACCGAGGGCAGCACATGCACGCCCATCGAGGTCCCTGCCACGACGCAGCGTACCAGGATCTCCTCGGCCTGGGTCGAGTTCGGGCCAGGAGACCCGGGCGCCCCGACGACGCAGACAGCTCTTACCGGGTCGTCCTGGGCGGCAAGTGCCGAAGCGAAGGAAATGGCCCCGCGATCCTCGTCGCTGTTCGATATGCCGACTATCGCCTTGACGGCCCTGGAATCGGCCCCGGCGATCTGGTTCCGGCGCAGCATGCTGAAGGGTGTGGCGGCCAGGAAGGCCACGACCGCGCCTGCCATGGCAGCGTCGCTGACGAGTCCGACCCGCTTGGCAGCCAGCAACGCCACGAATACGGCGGATTTGGTCGGCAACACGAGGCCGGGGCTTCCCTCGGCGAGGCCGCGCGCAATTGCCGACGCCAGTATGGCAAGCGCGACGATGGCAATCGCGGGGAGCGCTCCGACCAGCTTCCCGGGTGAAAGGCCGAGCCCCGCCACGAACGCCAGCGCGTGCATTGACTCGAAAAGAACCTGGCCCGAACGCTCGGGCGCCGGTCGCATCGAGGAGGTGTCGCCTGACTTGTCGGCTACCACCCGCCTGGTCAACCCAGCCGCAAATCCGGCGGCCAGTCCGGCCGCGGGCCATGAGGCGCCGCAAGCCCAGAGCGACCAGGCCAGGCCAAGCGACAGCGCTGGAACGGCCGTAACGGCTCGGCTCGTGGCACCGATGACCGTCAGCGTTACAATGAAACCCGTCGATGCGGCGACCGCGGCCACCGAAGGGGTCAACCCCGAGCCAATGAAGGCTATCGCCAGTCCCGCCGCCGCAAGCGCAGGTCCGTCCTGGTCGGTGGACAGCCACAGCGCGGCCGCGAGGGCCATGGCGGTGCGTACGATGGGAAGGGTTCCTGACCGGTTCAAGGCTCCGAAGCCGAACGCCAGCGCAAGCGCGATGACCGCCGGGACGGCAAGCGCCGCTACCTGCCGTAGAAGGCGGGGAGTCGATGCCTTCTTCTGTCCGCTCTTGCGGCGGGAGGATCCGGCCTCCGCGCCTATGACGAGCATGGCTATGGCGCAGGCCGCGTCCGCCGTGATGCCGTAGAAATCCCCGGTCAAAAGCGACGGCTCGTCAAACCCCATGATACCGATGCCCGCGGCGGTCAAGCTTCCCAGGACGACCGGCAAGATCTTGCCCGCCGGTCCGAGTCGCTTGTAGAACGTGCCGACCAAGGCTCTCGAAACGAAGAACGCAAACAGAGGCGCCAGGAGAGACGGGTATGCAAAGCCTGCAAACATCACTGCCTTTAAAAATAGGCCAGGTTCATCGCCGGCGCAAGGCCTTGCGCCGGATTCAAAATTCTCCAAGCATCATCACTTCGGGTTCGAGATCGACCAGGAACGCCTTCATCGCCGCGGCCCGGGCTTCGGCCACGAGCGCCATCATGTCGGCGGCGCTCGCGGCGCCGACATTGACGAAGATGTTGGCGTGCTTCGGGTTGACCATCGCGTCGCCTATGCGCCTGCCTTTGAATCCCAGTTCGTCGAGTATCTTTCCTGCGGGTCGCCCGAATGACCGGTCGTTCTTGAAGAAGCTGCCGGCGCTCGGCCAGTCGAAGTGCCCCTTGGCCCGGCGGTCGGCCTCCAGCTCGGCCATTCGCGCCGCGATCGCCGACCGTTCGCCTGGCGCCAGCCTGAAGGAGACCCCGACGACGACGGCCCCGGCGAACTGTCCGCCGCGCATGAACGGCGTCCGCTTGTAGGCCCAGTCGGACCTGACGATGCCTGTTGACGCGATGCCGCCCGAGGCCGGGTCGATGTAGTCGATGCTCTCGATGGCGTCGGCGAATTCCCTGTCGTAGCAGCGCGCGTTCATGAACACGGCGCCGCCCGCGGAGCCTGGCAGGCCCGAGGCGAATTCCAGCCCGGACAGCCCATGTTCCAGGGCAAGGCGGACGAGGGAGACGACCGGAACCCCGGCTCCCGCATGAAGGACATTCCCCGGATCGGCCCGTGTCGATCGAAGCAGTTCTGTCGACGCGACGATGCCGCGTACGCCGCGGTCGGCGACGAGAAGGTTGGCTCCGCCGCCGATCACGGACAGAGTCCCCCCCCCCTCGCGCGCGGCCGCCATCAGGGCGGACATCGCCTGGGGGCTCCTCGGCCGCACGAAGGCATCGGCCGGCCCGCCTATCCTGAAGGTCGTATGGCCGGACATGGGCTCGTCGAAAGCAACATCGGCGTCGATATTGCATTTCTCGATGAATTTCCGTAGTGTAGTCATGCTATCAGTATGGTACCCAAACACGCGCCTCGTGTTAAGACCGTTTATTATTTGAATTATAACAAGACCACGGAGACACGGAGTCAGGAAAGAGATGAACGTCCGGGATGGTGAAGGAATATGATGAGAGGGAAGGATTCTATTCCATCTTTCTTTTTCTTCCCTTTTCTTGACCTCCGTGCCTCCGTGCCTCCGTGGCCATTTTCTTGACTTTTTACTTGCTCAGTAAGTGCATAATTTGAAAGGAGGACCGCATGGGCTTACAATTGTACAACACGCTTGGACGATCCTTGCAGGCATTCGAACCGATCAAAGCGGGTACCATAGGCTTTTACGGCTGCGGCCCGACTGTCTATAATTACGCGCACATAGGCAATCTCCGCGCCTACGTCTTCGACGATGTCGTCGCGCGGTCCCTGCGCTACCTCGGATACGAGGTGAAGCACGTCATGAACATCACCGATGTCGGCCATCTGAGCGGCGACGACGACTCCGGCGAGGACAAGATGGTCAAGACCGCCGCCCAGCGCAACAAGAGCGTCCTCGAGGTGGCCCAGTTCTACACCGACGCGTTCTTCGCCGATACCGACCGCCTGAACATCGAGCGGCCGACCATCGTCTGCAAGGCGACCGACCATGTCGGCGACATGATAGCGCTGATACAGCGACTCGAGGCCAAGGGCTTCACCTACCAGGCCGGCGGAAACCTCTACTTCGACGTGTCGAAATTCCCCTCCTACGGCGAGCTGGGAATGCTAAGGCTCGACGAACAGCAATCAGGCGCCCGCATAGAGGTCGACGGCAACAAGAAGAACCCGCAGGATTTCGTCCTGTGGTTCACCAAGAGCAAATTCGAGAACCAGGCCCTGGTCTGGGACAGCCCCTGGGGACGGGGCTACCCCGGCTGGCATATCGAATGCTCGGCCATGAGCATGAAGTACCTCGGCGACAGTTTCGACATCCACGCCGGCGGCATAGACCACATTCCGGTGCACCACACGAACGAGATTGCCCAGAGCGAGGCGGCTACCGGGGGAAAATGGGTGCGCTACTGGCTGCACCACGAATTCCTCGTTGTAGGCGCGGGCAAGATGAGCAAGTCCAAGGCTGGTTTCCTGACGCTCAAGACGCTGGTCGACTCAGGCTACGAACCGCTCGACTACCGCTATTTCCTCCTGGGGGGGCACTATCGTTCCCAGCTGCAGTTCTCCTATGAAGCCCTCGACTCGGCACGCGCGTCGCGCCGGTCGCTCGTGGAGCGCGTGCTGGCCCTGCGCGAAAAGGTGCCCGAGGGCGGGAACGGTCCGACTCCGGCAGCCTTGCTGTGCCCGGCGGCCGCGGCTCGTGTCGGCGCTTTCCGCGCCGCCATCGAGGACGACCTTTCGACGCCCCGCGGCATCGCGGAATTGTGGGGCGTGCTTCGCGAGCAGAACGTCCCGGCCGCCGACGCGCTTGGAGCCGCCTTCGACATGGACCGCGTTCTCGGCCTGGGGCTCGCCGGCATCCGCCGCGAGGCGGCAGCGCCCGTCGACCCCGCGCTCACAGCCGAGGTGGCCGCCCTGATCGAGGAGAGGATAGCCGCGAAGAAGGACCGGGACTTCAGCAGGGCCGACGCGATACGCGACGGGCTCAAGGCGAGGGGAATAATCCTCGAGGACGGGCCCTCGGGAACCGCCTGGAAATTCGCCCCGGGCGCGGCCGACCCGGCTTCCCGCGCGTAACGGACGGGGGGCGAGGATTGTTTAACAAGAGTGACGCTTCGGACGACTCGGCCTTCAAGGCCTTGTACGACGAGACGTTCACGATGCTCTGGAGGGTGGCCAGGAGGATAACCAACTCCGACGAGGCCGCCGAGGACGTCGTGCACGACTCGTACATCAAGGCGGTCGAGCGCTGGGGTATCTTCCCGACCAAGGACGACGCCAAGTACTGGCTCATCCGCGTGGTAAAGAACAACGCCCTCAATTGGATAAAGCGCAAGGGGCGCGAGCAGAAAATCTACCAGCGTTACCTGAAGGAGCTTGACGGGGCATCGGAATCGCCCGAGGACGTGACGCTCAAGGGCGAGGCCAGTGTCGAAATCAGGCGATACCTGGACAGGTTGCCCGAGAAATACAGGATGGTCCTCGTGCTCAAGGAGTACGGCCTCCTCAATTACAAGGAAATAGGACGCGTGCTCGGCATCGCCGAAGGCAACGTGAAGGTTCGGGTCTTCAGGGCCCGCGAGGCTCTTGCCGCTATGATGCGGGAGGTTGGTAACGATGTGTCCCGATCGTGAGCTTTTGTCTGCCTGGCTGGACGGCGAAGTACCGTCTCCATGGCGCGAGACGCTCGAGCGGCATGTGCTCGGTTGCGCCGCGTGCGCCGGCGCCGTCGAGTCGATGAACAGGGCCCGTAAACTGTTCTCCTCAGAAATCGAATCCTTCGGAGCCTCCGCCGAGGCTTCCAAGGTCCGCGTCGCCGGTCGCATCGCGCCTGTTTTGCCGCACCATCCCGTGCGCCTTTACGCGTTCAGCGGCCGCAGGCTCTCCGTACCCGCCCCGCTGGCCGCCGCCGCCGCCGTCGCCATCGTGGCGCTTGGCATTGCGCTCGCCGCAAGCGGCCACCGCAACGCCGACTTGAGGCTGGCCATCCGCCGCTCCGCAGAAGCGACCTCGGTGGCGACCTCCGGGATGGGAATAGAATCGGTCATTGATTTCATCTCCAGACAGAATTCAGCGGTCAACATCAACATAACCCTCCCCGCCGAGGCCTTCGGCGCTAACGCCGGAGAGCCCTTCATCGTGCGCGAAGCGGATTACCAGGCCGGGAGCCGCCGGTGAGGCGCAGACTGCTCGCCGGCACGGCGTTTGTCGCGGCCACGTTTGCCGCCGTGTCGGCTTGGGGACAGATTCCGACAGCGGTTGAGGCGGGCTCGATAGCAGCTATTCCGACCGCCTTGCTTGGCGAGGCGCTGACCGTATCAATAGCCGCTTCAGTCGGCAAACCGTCCCAAGAGCCGAGCTGGCAGGCAAGGGATGTCAAATATACGATTCCCGGCTCCTCGGTTTCAGTCAAGATGATAGGCAGCGACGTAGCGATAGTCATCACCGTGACGCCGTACATGGACAAGGCCGGCGGCCTCCTTCTCGTCGCGCAGGGTCAGGTCTGGTACAAGGACGGAGACGCTGGCCTGCGCTACAGGACGACCGTCGATACGCTGTCGGTGAAATTCGGCGAGCGCGTGCTGTTCTATCCGTTCGGCGCGCAAGGCGACGACGGTTCGCCTCTACGCGTCGAGCTGGTGATGGACAGGTACCGCCAGGACCCGGCGCAACCGTGAGATTTGCTTTTTCACCCCCAAAGCCGCCGAAACGAGGCCGCCACCAGGCGATCATCGCTGTTGCCGGCATTCTGCTCGCGGCGGCGGCTGTCATCCTTGTGCCGGCGGCTAGGGCCAGGACGGAGCGGCCAGCCATCGAGTCAGTCGATCCGGCGATAGGCGAACCCGGGGCGATGCTCCGTGTCCAGGGCAGGCACTTCGGCAGCGAACGGGGAGAAGGACGGGTCGAGTTCGACGGCGCGGCAGCCACCTCGTCGTCGTACCTGTCCTGGTCTGATTCGCGCATCGAGCTCAGGATCCCTCTCTATGCGGAGTCGAGCCTGGTCCGTGTGGTCACCGGGAAGGGGCGCTCGAACGCCAGGATGTTCATGAGCCGCGCGCTGCTGCCTTCGTCGCCGGCAGGCTCCGGAGCCCAGGCCATCGGGCCGATGATAGAGTCGCTGTCGACCGATTCGGGCGCCATCGGTTCGGTGTTGTCGTTGCGGGGGCTCAATTTCGGAACAAACAAGGGTGATTCCGCCGTTGTTTTCACGTGGATGGGCGAGGCCGCCGTACCGTTGCAGAGCGAGGAGACGGGGCGAGGCTACACGAGCCCGCAGGATGCCTCCGGCGATTATGAAAGCTGGTCCGACAAGGAGATACGCGTCCGCGTGCCCGACGGCGCGATGACCGGAGGCGTCGCGGTCAGGACCGCCAAGGGCACGAGCCAGGTGCGCTACTTCCAGGTGACCGACATGCCGGGCACCAAGGTTTACCGCGGCCGGAAGACCTACGCGCTTTCGAGCTTCGTCACGATATCGCGCGTCAAGTCGACCGGACCCAACTCGCTGTACCTGTGGATGCCCTTCCCGGCGGACACCCCGTCGCAACGGGGCATCAAGACGCTGAACAGGACTATCGAGCCATTGCTCGCCGATTACCGCGGCTTGTCCGCCTACCGTCTCGTCGATCTCCAGCCCGACAGGCTGGCGAGCGTCGGTCACGATCACCTCGTACAGGTCTATGGAATCGAGACAGAAGTCAAGGTCGACAGCATCAAGGCGGTTCCCTCGAATCCGCCGCGGCTGTATGCGACATTCGTCGAGGCGGATCTTCTCGTGCCTTCCGATGATCCCGCGATCCGGGCCTTCGCGAAAAAGGTCGCGGGCAAGGAAAAGAACCAGTACAGGATAGCCAGCGCCGCTCTGGCCGCGCTGTCACAGGTTGTCAAGTTCGACGCCGGGGCAGTGTCGATCCGGCCAGCCGACGCCCTGGCTGCGGCAAGGGCGGATTCGTGGGACATTTCGCTGCTGTACACGGCTATTCTCAGGGCGGCGGGCGTTCCGGCCCTGCCTGTCGCGGGCGTCGTGGTGGACGATTCCAGGCGGGCCTGGAACCATGCCTGGGTAGAGTTCTATGTATACGGATTCGGCTGGATACCGGTAGACCCGGTCCTGGTATCCGGCGCCGCCGTCGGAGCCTTCGATCCGCCGTTCGCGGATCGTTCGAGGTATTTCGGCAACATGGACGACCGGCACATCGCCTTTTCTCGCGGCCTGGCAAAGGTCGACAGGATGGCTCCGGACGGCCGTACGGTTGCTGCCGCCAGGCGCTATTCCTTCCAGAACATATTCGAGGAAGCCGGCGGAAACCTTCCTTCCTATACCTCGTTCTGGAGCGATGTCGAGATCACCGGGGTATACTGAGGCGGCTTTTCCCTTCGCGGAGCGGTGTAACCGTGGTATGCTGTCGTCGATTCAAAAGGAGGCTTCCATGTCGTATATAGAGAAATCCGATCCCGAACTCTGGAAGGCCATCGGCCTCGAGGAAGATCGTCAGCGAAACAATCTCGAGCTGATAGCAAGCGAGAACTACGCGTCCAGGGCCGTAATGGAAGCCGCCGGTTCCGTACTTACCAACAAATACGCCGAGGGTTATCCCGGCCATCGCTACTACGGCGGCTGCGAATTCGTGGACATAGCCGAAAACCTAGCCCGGGACCGCGCCAAAGCGCTGTTCGGAGCGGATTACGTGAACGTCCAGCCCCATTCGGGCTCGCAGGCAAACATGGGCGTCTATTTCGCCGCTCTCAAACCCGGCGACACGATACTCGGCATGGACCTCGCGCATGGAGGGCATCTGACGCACGGCGCGCCGGTGTCTTTCTCCGGCAAGCTCTACAACGTCATCCGTTATGGGGTCAACCGCGAGACCGAGTTGATAGACTACGACGAACTGGCCCGCCTGGCGCGCGAGGGTCACCCGAAGATGATAATCGCCGGAGCCAGCGCCTACCCGCGCATCATCGACTTCGATCGATTCAGGAAGATAGCCGACGATGTCGGCGCGCTGTTCATGGTCGACATGGCCCACATCGCCGGACTCGTCGCGGGCGGCGTCCATCCCAGCCCCATAAGGATAGCCGACTTCACCACGACGACGACGCACAAGACCCTCCGCGGTCCCCGCGGCGGCGCCATCTTCATCGGCAACGACAAGGAAAACTCGATAGGCGTCAAGACTCCCAAGGGTGACCGGGTCAAGCTGTGGTCGGAGCTGATAGACGGCACGATTTTCCCCGGCATCCAGGGCGGTCCCCTGTGCCACATCACCGCGGCCAAGGCGGTGGCCTTCAAGGAAGCGCTGTCGCCGGAGTACAAGGCCTACATCCGCCAGGTCGTCGTCAACGCCAAGGTGCTGGCCAAGGAGCTCGCCGGCGGCGGAGTGCGCATCGTCTCGGGCGGAACCGACAACCACCTGATGCTCGTAGACCTGTCGCCACTGGGAATCACCGGCAAGGAAGCGGAGAAGTGGCTCGACGAGGCGGGCATCACCGTCAACAAGAACGGCATCCCCTTCGACCAGAAGAGCCCCTTCATCACGTCGGGAATCCGCGTCGGAACCCCCGCCGTGACGACGAGGGGAATGAAGGAGCCCGAGATGGCCCTCATAGCGGGCTTCATCGTCGAGGTCCTCAAGGCCAAGGGCGACTCGGCGCTTGCCGCGGGGGTCAGGGTGGAGGTCCAGCGCCTCACCGCGAAGTTCGGCCTTCCCGCCGACCTGTGACACGCTGATCAGGCAGGAATGCCCCCGGACTCGATGCCTTCGCTCGACGGCGGAGATTGACAACCCACGGGGGCGTCCCTATACTTCAAACGAGCTTTCCGACGGGAGAAACGGTATAGGCATGGAAAATCCGCTCCAGCTCGCTTTCGTCAATTTCAAAAAAGACTCGTACATAATCGTCGAAGGAAAGCAAAACGCCGATCGTTTCTACATTATCAGATCCGGCAAGGTCCGCATCTCCAAGGAAGTTGAAGTCGTCGAGGAAGAAGGCGGCAACATCTACTCGTCCGGCGACTTTTTCGGCGTCGTATCGACGATGTCGAGCCACAGCCACATAGAGACAGCCCAGGCCATCACCGACGTCATCCTCATCAGCGTGCAGCGCGAACAGTACGGCCTGCTCATAGAGAAGAACACGCCGGTAGCCATGAAGATAATCATGGGCTTCTCCAAGCGCATGCGCTTTCTCGACGAGGCCCTTACCCGCATCACGCTCAAGAAAAGCGCCGACATAGACCCCTCGCACCTCTACAAAGTGGCCGAGTGCTACGCCCGCCAGAGCCAGTTCAACCAGGCTTATTACGCCTATTACCAGTACCTCAAGTATTGCCCCAATGGCCAGAACGCCGCCGCGGTCAAGGAGCGGATGGCCAAGATCAAGCCGTACTCCAAGGCAGTCTACCTCGACGGATCCACCGAGGAGTTCAACCGCTTCTACCCGAAGGACACGATGGTCTTCTCCGAGGGCATGCCCGGTTCCGAGTTGTACATACTCCAGAAGGGCTCGGTGAAGATCACCAAGATAGTCGACAACACCGAGGTGCTGCTCGCCGTGCTCAAGGCCGGCGACATATTCGGCGAAATGGCCCTGCTCGAGAACAAGCCCCGCTCTGCCAGCGCGATAGCCTACGAAGATGCCTATCTGCTCGCGGTCAACAAACAGAACTTCGAACGGATGGTCCAGGCCCAGCCACAAATAGTAACGAGGCTCACCCAGCTCCTCGCAGAACGCATCTGGTTCATTTACAAGCAGCTTGCCAACACGCTGATTTCCGACCCGCTGGGCAGAATGTACGACGCGCTCCACATCCAGCTGGAGAAGAACAGGGTACCCATCAAGAACGGCGCTACGCATACCTTCGACTTCGGCCCCAAGGAACTGATCAACATGGTCGGCCTGCCTATGAACGACGGCAACATCGTCGTCCAGCAGCTCCTGTCCAACAGGCTCTTCCGCCTCATAGAGAACAAGATAGTCGTCCAGGACATGTCCGAGATAGTCAAGCAGGCAGAATACTACCGCAAGATGCAGAAGATAGAGAAATCCCGCAAAGAGGCCCAGGCCGCACGTTGAGCGACCCGTCCATCCACCGCGATACGCGCGCAGACATCGCCGCCTCGTTCGGGGAGGCGGGTTTCCCCGTGTTCTCGGTCATAGGCCGGACCACCCTCGCGGAGGCGGCCGGGTCGGCAGATCCCGGCGCCGCGGAGCGCTACGGGCTGCGGGAATCGGCCGGCGCGGTTGTCGTCGCCTTTCCCTACGATCCGCGGCCACCAGGCCAGACCGGCCAGGCTTCGCTGTCGATAGGCGCTTTCGCCGCGGCCAACCGCTACGCCACGATGACGCGCCTCCTGCTTGCGGCGGGGCGATCGCTCGCGAGCCGTTCGGGCCTGCCCGCCAAGGGTTTCAAGGCCATAGTGAACTCGAGGCTGCCGGAAAAAACGCTGGGTGCCCTGGCGGGGCTGGGCTTCATCGGGCGATCGAGCCTCCTCGTCACCAGGGCATACGGCCCGGCATGCCTCCTGGGCGCGCTCCTCCTCCCGCCCGGGTACCGGCTCGGAGACGATGTCGGCATGAAGTCAGGCGCCGTCGACACGGGGGAGGGCTGCGGTGACTGCCGTGCCTGCGCCGACGCGTGCCCGACGGGCGCGATACACCGCGGCAAATGGGGAGTCGACCTGGAACGGTGCATACAGCACTGGACGACGACGCCGGGCGATGTGCCTGGAAGCGTGAGGGCAGCCTGGGGAGCCAGGCTCTATGGCTGTGACGAATGCGTGGCCGCCTGCCCCCGCTCGGCCGCCACGTGGACAGGGCTTGACGGCGGGCCGAGCCCCGCCGGGCGGGCCGACGCGCTCGCTCTGCCGGAGGAGCTCCGTCCCGGCCGCTCCGTCCCGGCTGCCTTCGTCGAGTCTGCGAACGACGCCCAGCTGCGTGCTTTCTTCCGGAAGACGGCCCTCGGCATGTCGTGGATACGGCCAGGGGAACTCAGGCGCAACGCCTCCATTTCAGCGGAATTCATGGGATACGGCAATCCCGTTTGACTAGCCAGGCTCACGGGGCGTACAGTTGAGCCAATTGCATAAGCTATAGTTGCCGTAAGAGACAGAAGCGATGGAGAAACCAGTACCATGATCACTCAAGCCGACCGTGACCTCCTTTTGTCAGCCCTGGAGCGCGCGCGGCGTTCAAGGGCCGAGGGCAACCATCCCTTCGGCGCGGTGCTCGCGGACGCCGATGGCAAGGAAGTCCTGAGCGCGGGCAATACCGTGCCCTCGGAAGGCGACTGCCCCGGCCATGCCGAGACCAACCTTGCGCGGGCGGCCTCGAGGAAATACGACCGCGCCTTCCTCTCCGGATGCACGCTGTACACGAGCGCCGAACCCTGCGCCATGTGCTCCGGGGCGATATACTGGTCGGGCATAGGCCGCGTCGTCTACGCGCTGTCAGAAAGCCGGCTCAAAGGGATCACCGGCGACGACCCCGAGAACCCGACCCTCGACCTGCCGTGCCGCGATGTTTTCGCCCGCGGCCAGCGTCCGATAGCGGTCGAGGGTCCCATCGACACTCCGGGCGCCGCCGAGGTCCATGAAGGGTTCTGGAGGGCGCGATGATCAATCTGGCCGCCTACGTCAACAAGACAGTCCCCTTCAAATTCATGGGAGCCGACATGAGCTTCGAGCTGTCGCACGGCCTGTTCAGTTCGTTCGACATCGACGCCGGATCCCGGCTCCTCCTCAAGGTTGTGGCGAAGAACGTCGAGGCCGCCGGCGTGGACTCGATACTCGACATAGGTTCGGGAGTCGGCGTCCTTGGCATCGCCTGCGCCAGGGGCTATCCGGGAGCCTCGCTGCGGATGCGTGACCGCGACGCGCTCGCCTGCGCCTTCAGCGAGCGCAACGCGAAGCGGAACAGGGTAAGACCTGAGTCCGTCGACCACGCGCTGTTCCTGGACGGCCTTGAGGGCAGACGCTTCGACCTGGTCCTGTGCAACGTACCCGCCAAGGCGGGGTCGCCGGTGCTCGACCGCTTTCTGCGCGAGCTGCCTGGCGTCGTGTCTGAACGCGGCTGGGGAGCAATCGTCGTCGTGGAGCCAATAGCCGAGGCCGCGCTCGAGTCGATTCTGGCTTCCGGCGCTCAACTCGCCGTCAGGGAGGCCGGTTCCGGCCACAGCGCCATGCTTTTCAGGCGGGGCGCGGTCGCGGAGGCGCCGGCCGGCGCGACTGCCGACGACAGGTGGGCGGTGCTCGAACGCTCGGAGGAGACACTGAGGGCGGGCAGGGCGACCTACCGTTTCAAGGGCTACTGGGGCCTGCCCGAGTTCGACACGCCGTCGTTCGCCACCAGCCTAGCGATGGACCTCTGCGAGGACGCGATGGCGGGGGCCTTGGTCCGCCGCGCCGCGTTCGTCAACCCGGGCCCGGGGCGGGTAGCATGCCATATCAGGTCCCGCGCAAAAGGCGCGGTGATCGACATCTGCGGCAGGGACGCGCTCGAGCTTGCCGCGACGACCCGCAACCTCGCGCTCGCCGACAGGCAGGAAGTACCGGCTGGCATGGCGACGGCGGACGCGGACGGACTTGCCGACGTCTCGTACGACCTGGTCGTCGAAATTCCCGACGTAACGCCGCGCGTCGATACCATCGCTGAATCGTGGGCACACGCGGCGCGGATACTCAAATCGGGCGGCTCGTACGTCGCGGCCATGCCGTCGGCCATCATGGACCGTTTCGAGAAGAAGCGCCCTAAGGGTTTCGTCCGCATCGCGGCCCGCAAGAAGAAGGGTTTCGCCTGCGCCGCCTGGCGCCTTGGCTGACAGGAGGTACTCGTCATGCTCGCGCTGAGAACCAGAAAATTGTACGGCATCGATCCCAAATCCTGGGAACACCCCGCTGACCTGGCCGCGATGTCGGCCCTCCGGAACGTGAAGGGGCTCGACGATGTGATCAAGTTCATCTTCGGCAAGACGAGCGAGCAGTCGATACGGTTGCTGCACATCGCGTCCGCCGTCAGGGTGACGCCGAACCAGTTTCCCCGCGTCCACCAGATGCTCGAGCGGACGGTCGACGTCTTCGACTGGCCGTACCGGCCCGAGGTCTTCGTGACCCAGAGTCCGTTCTTCAACGCCGGCGTCTTCGGCGTCAGGGAACCCTTCATCGTCCTCAACAGCTCCATAGTGCAGCGCCTCGACGACGCGGAGCTCGCCTGCGTCGTGGCGCACGAAATGGGCCACGTGATGAGCGGGCACGCCATCTACAAGACCCTGCTGTGGCTCCTGCTCAACATAGCGTCGAATCTCGTGCCGATGGCCGGTCTCATACTCATGCCGATAGTGGCGGCGCTGCGGGAATGGGACAGGAAGAGCGAGCTCACCGCCGACCGGGCCGGCCTGCTCGCGTCGCAGGTCGAGGAGCCGAACTACACGCTCCTCATGAAGATGGCCGGCGGCGATGACGTTTCCCAACTCAACATGAACGACTTCTTCTCGCAGGCGGAGGATTACGAGAGGCAGAAGACCCTGCTCGACGGGCTCTACAAGATGCTCAACACCGTGTGGGAGTCGCATCCTTTCCCGGTCATCAGGCTCACGGAACTCAAGAACTGGGCGGTTTCGGGGCAGTACCAGGCAATACTCGACGGCAACTACCTCAAGCGGGGACTTCACCAGGCTGATCCCGCGGAGGAACTGAGACAGGGCTTTGAATTCTACAAGTCGGAATTCGACAAGAACGACGACCCGCTGTCGAAGACGGTCCGCAACGTCGGAGACGGGCTGTCGAAGCTCGGAGAGGACATAGGCGAGGCCCTCAAGGGTCTGTTCGAGTAGGCACGGCCCGGCGCTTGGCGCAGTCGCCGCAGATGCCGGTCAGGTACATCGTGTGTTTCGTCACGCGGAGGTCCAGCTCCCTCTCCACCTCGGCTACGAGGCCGCCTATCTTGCAGGCGCCAAGGTCGACGAAGCGGTGGCACGACTCGCAGTGGAACCAGTGCCGGTGCGCGGCCAGAGCAGCGTGCGCTGAGTGAGCCGAGGCGTAGAATCGCTCGACGCCGTGCTCGGTGCAATACAGCACGAACGACTCCGCGAATCCCGTCTCTTCCAGATGGTGGAGGGCGCGGTATACCGTGGCCATGTCGCAGGCTACGGCAACCCTGGAAGCGACGCTGGCGGCTGACAGCGGCTCGGTGGCGGTGTCGAGCGCGGCAAGTACCGCGGCCCTGGCCCTGGTCATGACGGTTTCCCCGGGCCTGCCTGCCTTACGGTCCGCTTGCCGGTCCTGGTGCCGAGCGCTGCCGCGGCTGACGCGACGAGGAACACGGCGCCCGCCACGACGACGACGACTGCCCCGGCGGGCATGTCCAGCGCCCAGCTGGCGGCCAATCCCGCAACCGTGAAGACTGCCGACATGACGGCTCCCCCGAACATCATGCCCGCCAGGTTCCTGGACACGAAGCCGGCGGTGCCCGAAGGCAGGGTGAGCATCGCTATGACCATCACGAGGCCCACGAATGTCTGAAGAAGCACCACGGCAATCGCGGTCACCGCCAGCGTGGCCATGAAAATCGTGTCCGTCGGGACTCCCCGCACGCGGGCGAACTCCTCGTCGAAGGCGCTGGCTTCTATCTGAGGGTAGAAGCGCCATGCCAGCAACACGACGGCCACGTCGAGGACGGCCAGCATGACGAGGTCCTTTGCGGACACGAGCAGTATGTTGCCGAAGAGGTAGCTCATCGGGTCGGCATAGCCGGGAGTCTTGGCGATGAACAGCACTCCGACGCTCATGCCGATTGCCCATACCGCGTTTATGACCGTGTCTTCGCGCTGCTTGGCCTTGAGAGACACGAAGCCTATGATGCCCGCCGCGATCACCGCGAATGCGAAGGCGCCGACGATGGGCGGCAATCCGGGTACGATGCCCGTGGCCGACAGGAACAGGGCCATGCCTATTCCGCCGAGTACCGCGTGCGATATCGCCCCCGCCAAGCCCGCGATGCGCTTGACCGTGACGACGGCTCCGAGCGTGCCGAAGAGGATGGACGACAGAAGGCCCGCCAGCATGGCGTTGCGCACGAAGGGCATGGCGGGGTCGAAGAGGGCGGATACATAGCCGCTCATAGCGCTTCCTTTCCGCCGCAGCATGAGTTCTCCGGCAGTTCCGTGTCGTGGAGGACCTGGAGCGCGGGACCGCCGTAGAGCACGTTGGCGACATGGTCCGCTGGCTCCACCTTGTGCCGCACCACGCTCCTGCCCGACCCCCGCTCGCCGACGCAGAACACCGCGTCGGTCAGCGCAGACACGAAGCCGGTGTCGTGCGTGACGACGAGGATGGTCGCGCTTCCCTTGAGGCCGCCGAGGGTTTTGAAGAGCCTGTCTTCGCTCTCGGCGTCCATGTTCGCCGTCGGTTCGTCGAGGACGAGCAGTTCAGGCTCGGCCGCGAGCGCCCGCGCGACGAGGATCCGCCTCCTCTGGCCCCCGGACAGCGCAGGGTAGGGGCGAGACGCAAGCTCCGACACGTCTGCCAGCTCGAGCGCCTTGGACACGGCTACGGCATCGGCCCTCGAGTAGCGCCTGGTCGAACCGCGCAGGCGGCCCATCCTGACCACCTCGGCCACCGATATCGGGAATGCGGGGTCGTACGAGGCATGCTGCGGCACGTAGCCTATCGACTGCCTTGCGTCCTTGGGCGGGCGCCCGAGCACCGTGATGACGCCAGAGGACGGGCTCGCCAGTCCGAGGAGCAGCTTGAGCACGGTCGTCTTTCCGGCGCCGTTGGGGCCGACGAGGGCGGCGAATTCACCCGCGTGTATATGGAAGTGCGCCCCGTCGAGCACCCGCAGCTCTCCGTAGGAGAACGATACACCGTCGAAGCGTATGGCGATTTTCCTGTCTGCCGCCGTTTCATTGTTCATCGCGACTCCATCCTTGCCGTTACCTGGCGGCTTTCTTGAGAGCTTCACCGATGCGCCTGATGTTGTCGAGCCAGTCCGGCGCCAGCGCGTCGATTTCTACGACGACTCCGCCTATGGCTACGGCGACCGTCTTGGCGGCGTTGGCGGGGAACTGGGGCTGGACGAAAATGATGCTCGCGCCGTCGGCGCGGGCTTCTGCTATGAGATCGGCCAGATTCTTCTGCGTGGGTTCCTTGCCGCCGGTCTCGACAGCTTCCTGTTCTATGCCAAAATCGTCCAGCAGATAGCCGAACGAAGGGTGGTAGACGAACACCGTCTTCCCCCGCAACGGCGCAAGATCACGTTCCAGGGCCTTCCAGGCCGCGTCGATATCGGCGACAAGTGCGTCGTGGTTGGCCAAGTATATCGAGGCTCCCGCGGGATCGTAGCCCGCCAGCGAGTCGCGGATCCTGGCCGCCATGGCCCTGGCCGCCTGCCTGCCCAGCCAGACATGCTGGTCCGGACCGCTTTCATCTTCTTGCCCGGCTTCCGCTGTCTCCCCCTCGTGGAGGTGGGCTTCGAGCCGGCGGTACTTGATGCCGACGGTCGTGTCGACGATTGCCAAATTCGGGTACAGCGAGGCGATTTTCGGCTTGAGTCCTTTTTCGAAATCGACTCCTATCGTGAGCCAGAGCGGGGAAGATGATAGTTCGGCCATCTGCCTCGGGGTAGGTTCGTACGCATGGGGACTTTGACCAGGCCCGACCAGGACCATCGTCCTGACGCGTCGGGCGGCGATCCGCTCGACGAAATAGGCCTGCGGCAGGATGCTGACGGTGACGATGGGAACTGTCCCTGCCGGCACGCTTTCCCTGGCGCCCATCGCGAACGATGGAGCTGCCAGCCACAACAGGGCAATGGCCATCGCCATGGCGGTTTTGTCTTGCTTCATGAAGATCTCCTCGTCTCTTGATTTTAAAAAATATGCCAATCATTACGTATTGCGAATCGTTTGCAAAAATATACCGCGGGCAAGTGCCCGAGGCAAGGGGCCATGACGCAAATTCATTCGTGTTGTGCGCAGGCCGAATGGAGCGTATACTCGCTTACCCGCGCTTCTGGAGGATTACCGTGACCGCAAGCCTGGCAATAGCTGCAGCCGCACTCGGCGGCGTCTTCGCCGTGACATACGCCATCATGAAAAACGACTGGATACGCAAACGGCCCACGGGCAGCCCCGTTCTCCAGCGCATAGCCGGCTACATAGCAGTTGGCGCAGAAGCCTTCCTGAGGCGCGAGTACACGGTGCTCGTGCCGTTCGTCGCCCTGGTCGCGCTGTTCCTCGCGATGGCCAACTCCGGCTCCCTCAGGCTGTCAGCGGGAGCCTTCGCGCTGGGCGCCGTATGTTCCGCCGCCGCCGGCTACTTTGGCATGAAGACGGCTACAGCCGCGAATTCCAGGACAGCCGCCGCCGCGGCCGACGGCATTGAACCGGCGCTCCGCGTCGCCTTCGCCGGAGGTTCGGTAATGGGCATGACCGTCGTCGGGCTGGCGCTCCTGGGCGTGGCGACGGTGCTGGGCGTCGGCGTGGCCCTCTTCGGCGAAACGCTGGCTGCCCTCCGCGATACGATATTCCCCATTTTGTCGGGCTTCAGCCTCGGCGCCTCGACGATAGCCCTGTTCGCGAGGGTCGGCGGAGGCATATTCACGAAGGCGGCCGACGTCGGGGCGGACCTCGTAGGCAAGGTGGAGGCGGGAATTCCCGAGGATGACCCCCGCAACCCGGCCGTCATAGCCGACAACGTCGGAGACAACGTCGGCGATGTGGCCGGCATGGGCGCCGACCTCTTCGAGTCGTACGTCGGTTCGATAGTCGGCTGCGTCATACTGGGTGCCGGCGTCGCCGCCAGCGACGACATGCGCATCCGCCTGGCGATGCTGCCCGTCATGATGGCCTCGATGGGCGTCGGCGCCTCGATACTCGGCACGTTCCTGGTCAGGGCCAGGAAAGGCAAGTCGCCGCAGAAGGCGCTGAACGCCGGCTCCTTCGGCGCGGCCGGCCTCGCCGCCCTCCTCATCTACCCGCTGTCGGCGTGGGTCTTGGGCGGCGGAACCTTCGACGGCGGCAAGGGAGCGCTCCGCGTCGCGCTGGCCGCCATCTTCGGGCTCGCGGCCGGAAGCGCGATAGGCCTCCTTACCGAGTTCTTCACCGGCACCAACACCTCGCCGGTGCGCAAGATAGAGAGGGCGTGCGACACCGGTCCCGCAACCGCGATAATCACCGGGCTAGGCGTCGGCATGATGTCGACGCTGCCCCCCGTCCTGGTGATATGCGGCGCCATACTCGGGAGCTACTCGCTTGCAGGGCTCTACGGCATAGGCATAGCCGCGCTCGGCATGCTCGTGACCCTCGGCATACAGCTTTCGGTTGACGCCTACGGTCCCATCGCCGACAACGCCGGCGGCTTGGCCGTCATGTCGGCGATGGACCCGCACGTGCGCGACGTGACAGACGAGCTCGACGCGGTAGGCAATACGACGGCGGCCGTCGGCAAGGGCTTCGCGATAGGCTCAGCGGCCCTCACGGCCATCATATTGTTCAGCGCCTTCGCCCAGTCGGCGGGCGGCGCAAACGTCATCGTCTTCGACATCACCGACCCCCAGGTGCTCGTCGGCCTGTTCCTGGGCGGCATGGTACCGTTCCTGTTCTCGGCCCTGGCAATGGACGCGATTGGCGTCTCGGCCTTCGCGATGATAGAAGAAGTCCGCAGGCAATTCCGCGAAAGGCCCGGCATACTGGACGAGACGGAGATTCCGGACTACCGCGCCTGCGTCGACATCTCCACCCAGGCCGCCCTGAAAAAGATGATTCTGCCGGGACTGATAGCGGCGGGCGCCCCTGTCGTGGTAGGCTTTTCAGGCGGGATAGAGATGCTCGGCGGCCTGCTCGCCGGAGTCACCGTCACCGGCGTCCTCATGGCCATCTTCATGTCGAACTCGGGCGGCGCTTGGGACAACGCGAAGAAGCTGATAGAGGGCCGGAAAAACGGCAAGGGTTCCGACGCGCACATGGCGGCCGTGGTCGGCGACACCGTAGGCGATCCATTCAAGGACACCGCGGGACCGGCGCTCAATATCCTCATCAAGTTGATGGCTATCATTTCGCTCGTGATAGCGCCTATACTCAAGGCATATTGGGGGTAGAACGATGAACGACGACAAGCACCTGTACCTCGTCATGCACCCGAACCACGCGCTGATCGCCAGCCAGCTCGAGCCGGAACGCTTCGCCAGGCACTATACGCAGGGTTCGACGCGCTATTTCGAAGGCAGGCTGATATTCGTCGAGATTGATCCGACGTTCAGGCACCCGTTCTTCAAAATCGACCAGGCCTACGCGGAACTCAAGCCGCATGAGGACGGACGGCCCAAGGCGACCAAGTTCATATCGAGCTACCGCACCTTCGAGCACATGGACTTCAACGCCTTCGGCAAGCTGTACTACTGCAATTCCCTGGGCGATTTCGTCGAGCTCGGGTCGGCCGACTACGAACCGGAGATGCGGGGAGACGAGATGCGCATAGTACTCGAGATCAACCCCATCAAGATGATGGTGCTCACCAAGTACAACTTCATCGAGTACGCCAAATTCATCACCGACCCGAACGTTGCCAAGGGCGCCCCGGTGATGTTCTATTCACAGCTCGACGTCAACATCGACGATTTCCTCAGGGAATACCAGGACAACCCGTTCATCCGCTGCTTCGTTCCCGGGATTCATCCAGCGCGGCTCCGCGAGGCGATCCTCGAAGTCCGCTCCATGCCTGGCAAGAATACCAAGGGCCTGTCGCTTGATTGTCCGGTAGACAGGATATCGTACAAGCTCCTGCGTCACGGTTTCATGTTCGCGTCGGCTACGCAGACCAGGTTCTACCCCCTGTTGTCGCAGGAAGACGTGGAACGCCAGTACTACAAATTCTGGAAAAACATGTAAGGTCGGCGTTCCGGAGCAAGACCTGGCCTGTCTGGAACGCCGTGACAAATGTGCTTTGTCATCCATTCCGGTGACTCCGCGCATTTTCATTGGGAACACCGATCCGCAAAATGGCCGTACAATCCACTCATGGAGGACTACGAAATGAGTGATACGGTTCAAGCCAGGAATAAAAACGACGCGCGGGTTGGCCTGCAGCGTTCGGGGCGCTTCCTCAGCGGTATGGTCATGCCGAACATGGGCGCGTTCATAGCGTGGGGGCTCATCACGGCCCTCTTCATCCCGACCGGTTGGATTCCCAACGAGAGCTTCGCCAAGCTAGTCGGTCCGATGATCACGTACCTCTTGCCCCTGCTCATCGGGTATACCGGCGGCAAGATAATCTACGAGACGCGCGGCGGCATCATCGCGACGATAGCCGTCGTCGGCATCATCGTAGGATCGAGCATCCCGATGTTTCTCGGCGCGATGATCGTGGGACCGCTCGCGGCCCTGGGCATGAAGAAGTTCGACGCGCTGTACGAAAGCAAGCTTCCCGCCGGCTTCGAGATGCTCGTCGCCAACTTCTCGATGGGAATCCTGGGCACCATTTTCGCCCTCGTCGCGTACTTGGTCATCGCTCCCGCCGTCATGGCGATTTCCAATTTCCTCGCCGCCGGCGTGCAGGCGATAGTGTCCTGGAACCTCCTGCCTCTGGCCAACCTCTTCATCGAGCCGGGCAAGGTGCTCTTCCTCAACAACGCCATCAACCACGGCGTGCTCGGTCCGATAGGCATCCAGCAGTCGACAGGCATCGGCAAGTCGATCATATTCATGCTCGAGTCAAACCCGGGCCCGGGTCTTGGCATACTTGTAGCCTACAGCCTCGTTGGCAACGGCGTCGCCAAGCAATCTGCCCCGAGCGCTATAATCATCCACTTCCTGGGCGGCATCCACGAGATATACTTCCCGTATATACTCATGAACCCGAAGCTCATACTCGCGGCAATAGCGGGCGGCATGACCGGCACCTTCGTCTTCTCGATACTCGGCGCTGGCCTTGTGGCCACCCCCTCTCCCGGATCGATTTTCGCGTACCTCGCGATGACGCCCAAAGGCGGATTGTTCCCGATGCTCGCCGGCGTGACGCTGTCAGCGGCCGCCTCGTTCGTCGTCTCCTGGCTGCTCCTCAAGCTCGGCAAGCAGAACGTGGAAGCCGATGGGCTCGAAAAGGCAGCCAAGAAAACCGCCGACCTCAAGGGTTCCAGGCTCAAGGTCGACGTCGTCCAGTCCAGGAACGTCAAGAAGATCGTCTTTGCCTGCGACGCCGGCATGGGTTCAAGCGCCATGGGTGCTTCCATAATGCGCACCAAAGTGAAGAATGCCGGGCTCAACATTACCGTGACCAACTCCTCGATAGGAGAGATTCCCGGAGACGCCGACGTCGTCATCACTCACGAAACGCTGACCGACAGGGCCAGGCAGGCCGCTCCCAAGGCAAGGCACATCTCGATAACCGATTTCATCAAGAGCCCCGAGTACGATAAGCTCGTTTCCAGCCTCACGGCCTGAAAACAGGCCAGCCCGGATGAGCCGCATGCTTGAATGGCTGCGGTAATTCCGTCCGGGTCGTCCCACATGCGGGAAGGAGGAACGATGGATCTGACGAAAAGGCAAAGCGCCATTCTGGAACTCCTCCTCCGTCGGCCGGACGATGCGACCCTCGGCCACATCGCTTCGACCCTCGGCGTCAGCGCGAGGACGGTGCACCGGGAGATAGCCCGGCTGGCCGTACCGCTCCGCCTGGATCACCAGCTGGTACTGTCGGGCCATCCGGGCCATGGACTGACCGTGGTGGGATCTCCGGAAAACCTCGCTTCGTGCCTCGCCGAGCTTGGCAGGAACGATTCCGGCGACCTCGATCCCGAGGACAGGCGCCGCATGTTGGCGCTGCTCCTGCTCGATGCCTCCGACGCGCTCAAGACTTTCGCGCTTACCTGCGAGATGGACATGAGCACCGCCGCGGTACGGCGGGACCTAGAGCTGTTGCGCCCGTGGTTCGGGCTGTACGGACTCGAACTCACCTCGAGGAAGGGACTAGGCGTCCGCCTCGAAGGAGCGGAGTCGAGCCGCAGGCAGGCCCTCTGCTCCATCATCATGGAGCATTACGGCGAGGCAGGCTTCCTCGAACTGGTACGCGACGATGGCAGCCCTGTGACCCGTCGTCAGCCCAGCGCCGCAAGACAGGGCTACGTCGAGCCCAACTCGCTCGTGCTTCGCCTCTTCCCGCCCGAACCATTCCGCGAGGCCGAACGGGTACTGTCGGGTCTCCCCAAGGGAAGCCTGCCTGCCCTGGCGCCTCGCGACTACCTTGACCTGGTCATCCACCTGGGTGTGGCTTCCCTGCGGCGGCGTTCGGGGCACCGGCTCGAGGAAGGTCCTTTTGGCGTTGACGACGAGCGGTCGAGGTCAGCGGCGGAGTTCGACACCGCTGCCGTGGCACGGAATGTCATCGACGGCATGTCGCGAATAGGCGCGATGCCTGGCGATGCCGCCGAACTAGGCGCGGTGCAGCGTTTCCTCCGCGGCGCCAAGCCGGAGCGGATCACTGACGGGGCCCCCGATACAGAAATCGGCTCGATGGCAGAAGCCCTCTCGCTCATCGAGGACTGTGGACGCGCGCTCGACTGCAGCTTCGACGGGGACCGCCTCCTGCGCGACGGGCTTGCGGCCCACTGGGGGCCTGCGCTCTACCGGGTCAGGAACTGCTTCCCCATCCGCAATCCCATGCTCGGGCAGATCATGGCCGAATACTCGACGCTTTTCGATGTCATCCGCGCATCATGCGCGAGGGTCTTCCACAGCCTGGAAATCCCCGCCGATGAGATAGGCTACCTGGTGCTGCATTTCGGTTCGGCCATTGCCCGCCGGGGAGCGGGCGGCGAGCGCTTCCGCGCGCTCGTCGTATGTTCCGCCGGCATAGGCAGCGCACGGATGCTCGCCAGCCGCATCCAGACCGAGCTGCCCGAAGTTGAAATAGTCGCCAATCTTTCGTGGTTCGACGTCAAGGCCGTCTCGAGGGACCGCTGGGACATCCTGGTATCGACCATTCCACTGCCGCTCGACGAAGACGAGTACGTTCTTGTCGATCCGCTGCTGTCGGCCAAGGGACTTGCCGCGGTGCGCGCGTATCTTGCCACGAGACGGTCCAGGATGAACGCCGCGGAGAGGCCGGCACCCGAGGGGCGTGGCGACGGTACCCTCGAGGAACTACGGCTCAGGGGCAGGCAACTCCAGGCGGTGATTGGCGTGCTCGAACGCATTACGGTGTACCCGGAGGCAAGCTGCGGCGACGACTGGGACGGATTCCTGTCCGCCGCGGTGGAGCGTTGCGCGCTCTCGGGGCTTGTCGACGACAGAGCCACGACGCTAGGCGATCTCCGCGAACGTTCGAGGGATTTCGGGATACTCTTGCCTTCGAGCCGCGTGCTCTTCCTGCACGCCCGGACCGAGGGTGTCAGCGTCTCGTCTTTGAGCCTGCACGCCTTCCCCGGCGAAGTTCCCGCGCCTGATGCCTTCTGGGATGCAGCGCCGACGCGGCTCGCCTTGATGCTGGCTCCAAGGTCGCTTGACCGGGAAACCCAGGATATCCTGAGCGAGATAAGCGTCTCCCTCCTCGATGCAAAAACAGTCGAAATACTGCAGGCCGCCGACGAGGCTTCAATTAAATATCACTATTCCCGATACCTGGACCGGTATTTCCGGTCCATTCCCGCGCAAGGAGCATGAAAACGATGGATCAAAAACTGCTTTCCGAAAAGACAATACTCCTGGGCGCGTCGTTCCCCGACAAAGTCGCGGCTATACGGGCCTGCGGCGAACTGCTCATGGCCGCCGGTTGCGCCGAAAGGCCATACATAGACGCGATGGTGGCTCGCGACGAGATGTCGACGATATACATCGGCAACGGCGTCGCGCTTCCGCACGGTACGGAGGCGTCCAGGCGCTACGTCAAGCGCACGGGCCTGGCCATCGTGCAGGTTCCCGGCGGCGTCGACTTCGGCAAGGGCAATGTTGCCAGGCTCCTCGTGGCGGTGGCAGCGCTCGGTGAAGAACACATAGACCTCCTTACCGAGATAGCCCAGATATGCGTCGACGACGCGATGCTCGAGCGGCTCATCAACGCGGCCACCGCCCGCGACCTGCTCGCCGTCATCGCTCCCGAGAGGAGCTGACGCCATGTCCACCGTCATCCGAGGCATAGCGGCTTCTCCCGGCATTGCCATAGCGCGGGCAGTCGTCATCGCGGCGGCACAGGTCAGACGGCCGGAAGCTTGCGCCGACGGCGTCGAAGCCGAGCTGGAGCGCTACCGGGCTGCCGTCGCCGCGGCCAAAGCGGAACTGGAAAGCCTGAGGGACAGGACCAGAGCCGAGCTCGGCGACCTGAAGGCCGAAATATTCGAAGCCCACCTGTCCATCCTCAAGGACCCCGAACTGCGGGCAGAGGTTGAGCGACTTGTCCGCGATGAAAGGCTTTCCGCCTCAGCGGCGGTCAGAGGGGCCGAGGCCACTTTCGTCGACCTCCTGTCCCAGGTCGAGGACGAGATGTTCAAGGCGCGGATCGACGACATCAGGGACCTGTGCCACCGCATTGTTTCCCATCTCGAGGGCAGGGGAGGCCAGGCGGCGATGAAGCTCGAGGGGCCGGCGGTCATCGTCGCGGCGGATCTCACGCCGTCGGAGACAGCCGGGCTCGACCGCGCCATGGTCAAGGGTTTTGTCATTGCCACCGGCAGCGCAGTCTCGCATTCGTCGATACTGGCGCGGTCGCTCGGCATACCGGCCGTCGTCGGCGCCGGCCCGGCGATTGAAGCGATGCGGGAAGGCGCGCTGGTGATAGTAGACGGCACCGACGGCCTGGCCATAGTCGATCCGGGCGAAGCCGAGCTCGGTGCCTACCGCCAGAAGCTCGCAGCCTTCGAGGCCCGCCGTGAAGCCCTGAAGCGATTCGTCGACAAGCCGACCAGGACCCGCGACGGGCTCCCGCTTGAACTCGCCGCGAACATAGGCGGTACGACGGACCTGGTCGGCGCCGAGGAGAACGGCGCGGAAGGCGTCGGGCTGTTCCGCACCGAGTTCATGTACATGGACAGGCCGACCCTGCCAGGCGAGGAGGAGCAGTTCGAGGTATACCGCCACGTCCTTTCGAGGATGGCGCCAAGGCCGGTGGTCATACGCACGCTCGACGTCGGAGGCGACAAACAGCTCGACTGCCTGCCCATGATGCCTGAATCCAATCCCTTCCTCGGCGTCCGAGCCATCAGGCTCTGTCTGGCCAACGAAGGCGTTTTCCGCACCCAGCTGCGGGCAATGCTCCGCGCCTCGAACTTTGGCCGCCTCCGCATCATGTTCCCCATGATTGCCGCGATCGAGGAACTGCGCGCCGCCAAAAGAATTCTCGCAGAGGAACGTACCGCCCTCGAGGGCGTCGGCGTGTCGGTGGCCGATGGCATAGAGGTGGGCATCATGGTGGAGATTCCCGCGGCGGCCGTCATGGCCGACGTCCTGGCGGCCGAGGTGGATTTCTTCAGCGTAGGGTCGAACGACCTGACCCAGTATGCCATGGCTGCCGACCGCATGAACCCCGCCGTGGCCTACCTGCATCGCGGCCCGCATCCCGCTGTCCTGCGCCTCATAGGCATGGCGGCGGACGCGGCCAGGCGGCGGGGCATCTGGATAGGACTCTGCGGCGAGATGGCCGCGGACCCGCTGGCGGCCCCCTTGCTCGTCGGCATGGGCATTACCGAACTGAGCATGGGCTCGGCGGCCATTCCTTCTATACGGGCCCTGCTCGCCGATACCGATTCCGCCGACGCACGCAGGCTCTACCTCAAGGCCCGCGACATGGAAAGCGATGCAGATGTCCGCAGGCTCATGAAAGGAGCGAACGCGTGCTAGAAAAAAAATTCGTCATCATCAACCCCACGGGCTTTCATACCAGGCCAATCCGCGCTCTCGTCGATACGGCTACCGACGATTTTCCCGACTGCGAAGTTAAAATCATCAAGGGAGACCGGATGATAAACGGCAAGAGCCTCATCCACATGCTGACCTTGGGCATCAAGTACCAGGACGAGATATGCGTCCAGGTTGAAGGCGCACGGGAGGCCGAGGCCCTCGAGACGCTCGGCGCGTTCTTCGGGAAGATATACAAGGAATGAAAGTGTGATCAGGACCATTACCTTGAACCCCGCGGTCGACCGTACCGCGACCATAGACCGGTTCGCCGTTGACGCGGTCAACCGTGTTTCCGCCTCCCGGCTGGACGCGGGCGGCAAAGGCATCAACGTCTCCAAGGCATTGATGCACTTGGGCGTCCAGAGCGTGGCGTACGGCTTCCTGGGCGGTGCAGCGGGCCGTTTCATACGCTCCTCCCTTGACGCGCAGGGCATCCAACACCACTTCGTCGAGGTCGACGGCGAGACCAGGACCAACCTCAAGATAGTCGATCCGACCCTCGGCACGCATACTGACGTCAATGAAAGCGGGCCGTGCGCCACGGCGGAAGCAATGGCGCGGCTGGAAGCCGAACTGTTCGCCGGGGCGGGCTCGGGCGATGTATTTGTCTTTTCCGGCAGCGTCTGTCCCGGCGTCGACGCGGGCATCTACGCCGACTGGATACGTCGCGCCTCCTCTCTGGGAGCGCGGACAGTCCTCGACGCCGACGGAGAGGCATTGCGGCTAGGAATCGCGGCCGGTCCGACGGTCGTCAAGCCAAACCTGGAAGAACTCGAGCGCCTCGTCGGCTCGCCGCTGTCCAGAAACGGCAGGGTGGACCCTGGCACGGTGACCATTGCTGCCCGCGGCTTGCTCGCGCTCGGCGTGAACATCGTCGTCGTGTCGCTAGGCGCCCAAGGCGCGCTGTTCGTCGATGGCGCTCAGGCGATCATGGCCCATGGCATTCCCATCAAGGCCCTGAGCACCGTCGGCGCGGGTGACTCGGTCGTCGCCGCCTTGTGCATCGGCCTGGAGCGGGGAGAAAACCTCGAGCGCCTCGTGAGGCCTGCCGTCGCGGCGGGCACCGCGGCCGCGGCCACGGCGGGTTCGGAAGCCTTCGATCCATCGTCGCTCGCCGCCTACGAAAAGCTGGTCAAATACGAAATCCTGCAAGGAAGGCCACAATGAAGATAAAAGCAGTACGCCTCTACGGAAAGCATGACCTTCGCCTGGACGAATTCGAACTGCCCGAATTGGGCGACGACGAAGTGCTCGTCCGCGTGGTTTCCGACTCCATATGCATGTCCACGTACAAGGCCGCGTCGCTTGGAGCCGATCACAAGCGCGTGCCCAAGGACATCGCCGAGCATCCGGTGATAGTCGGCCACGAAATGTCCGGGGTCATCGAGCGGGTGGGCTCGAAGTGGAAAGACCGCTACAAAGCCGGTGCCAAATTCGCCATCCAGCCCGCTCTCAACTACAAGGGTAGCATGGACTCGCCCGGCTATTCGTACCGCTGGTGCGGCGGGGCTGCCACCTACGCCATAATGCCTCAGGAGGTTATGGAACTCGATTGCCTCCTGGACTATTCGGGAGACGCCTACTTCCAGGCATCGCTCGCCGAGCCGATGTCGTGCATCATCGGCGCATTCCACGCCAGCTACCACACCAGGGCGGGCAGCTACGAGCACCTGATGGGCACGATAGAAGGCGGCCGCACGGCGATACTCGCGGGAGCCGGTCCCATGGGCCTGGGTGCGGTCGACTACGCCCTCCACGGCTGCCGCGCTCCAGGGCTCCTGGTGGTCGCGGACATCGACGAGTCGCGGCTCGAGCGGGCCCGCGGGCTGTTCCCTGCAGAAACAGCAGCCAAGGCCGGCACCGAACTGCGTTTCGTCAACTCAGGTGCCATGGCCGAACCCGTCGCCGGACTCATGGAGCTTTCGGGCGGAAAAGGCTACGACGACGTCTTCGTGTTCGCCCCGTCGTCACCGGTGATAGAACAGGGCGGAAAGATTCTGGGCCGTGACGGCTGCCTCAACTTTTTCGCTGGCCCTACGGACACCACTCTGACCGCCCGCGTGAACTTCTACGACGTGCACTACACGTCCACCCACGTCATGGGAACGAGCGGCGGCAACACCGACGACATGCGCGAGGCCCTGCGGATGGCCGAGCGCTGCCAGCTTAACCCGGCCGTGATGGTCACCCACGTGGGTGGCCTCGACAGCGCGGCGGAAGCAACCCTCCACCTGCCTGACAAACCGGCAGGCAAGAAGCTGATATACACCGGAATCGCGATGCCGCTGACCGCGATAGACGACTTCCGCGAGTTCGGCAAGACGGACAAGCGTTTCGCCGCCCTCGATTCGCTGTGCCGTGCCAAGGGTAGCCTCTGGAACCTCGAAGCCGAGCGCTATGTACTGAAGAATTGGCCCGCAATCTGAGTAACAGGGTTATGGGGTCGGCCTTTGGGGCGCCGGGAGGGGTTCCCGGCGTCCCGCGGGCCGCCTCCGGCCGGGTACATCCCGCTATGGCGGGAACGCGGTGCGGGTGTATACTTGCTTGATGGCGACTGAAAAAAATACACGACGCGGCGCCCGCGTGTTCCACATCCTTGCCCTGACGCTGTTCAGCGCTACTTTCATACCGCTCTCGGCTT
>CAZNXK010000022.1:0-34660 GCA_964576835.1 uncultured Treponemataceae bacterium
GCCGTTCACGAGACGATATCAAGCCATTCTTGGCTTCCCTCGGGCCTAAGCGACGCCAAGCCATCAGGGCCGTGGGCATGGACATGATTGCTGTATGCTTCGTATGCGACTTGTTCCATGTCCTGCCTCGCTATGGCCGTGAAGTAATCGACAGGGGCAGAGTCGATAAAGCGAACCGACTGTAAGTTGACAAGCCGCACAAAAGCTGGTCAAGGTGGCTGACAGGAGGTGAACAATTGCATCAAAAGGACAGCATACGGTTACCATTCATGAAACAAGAATTGGTGAAAGAATGCAAGCACTATAAGTATAAAGAATACGCCATATATTAATAGGTTCCAGACCAATTCTAGAACACGAATATTTGTTGTCCATAGCAATAATGTTAGGATATATAGCGAAATAGGTTCTGATTATAAAGAAATATCGTTTCTGGGAATGAGCACAAGCGGAGGTTCGTTCACCGATCACTCGGAAGATCGCCGATTTGAGCTAAGGGGAAAGACTTCCTTATAAACCAGCTTAACGGACGAAGTGCTTTTGGGAAACGTCCAGCCAGGATTTGAATCCGATATCATTCCCTCGTCGGGCTCTTTTAATATTGTCCCTAGCCCCAGTTGGATCTCCATCCGAGATAGCCTGGACGATACGCTTAATGACGGTCTCTCTCCGGAGTTCGAACCTGAAGCCTGTCGCCTTCATTCCTTGGGTTATGGGCTGTCTTCAAGATCATATACATGCGCAAAATCTTGTGCCATCCAGCCACTGTTCCTGTCCCCATCAGCCATTTCCATATACGCAACAGCCTTGCCTCATGGGTATCAGCAAAGCACATCGCGACAAAGGCGAGTACGAAACGTTCGGCAGTGTTGCCACATACGGTGTGGGTAGGCTGGCCGGTTCCTTCACGTCTGGTGCGCTATACTTTGCGTAAGGTTCATCATGGAGCCATGCACAACGTCCGGGGGAGCCATAGTGAAAAGTACTCGCAGTCCTTGGCCACACGCCATCGCTCTCTGTTCGGTCGCCCTGATTCTTGTGGCGATTGTTGTTTCCTGCAGTACGACTCCCACCCATTACCGGGGCAGCCTCTCCGACGCGATGGACAAGTCGAAAGACGACTATGAAGGTGACAGGACGGTTCCTGACTGGCAGCGCGCGCCGGAGTATGCTCCTCCCCCGCAGTATCCTGCCGACGACTATCATGGATCGACCGAAACGGTTTCCGACGGTGATGACGCATCCGGCCCGTCTGAATTCTGGATAGGATTTCGGGGCGGAAACGGCTACTACGACAGCAGGGATATGGAACCCCTGGCGGACGGAGACATACTCGCCGGCGGCGAGGTTTCACCGAATCTCGAAGTCGACCTGTATGCCGGATTCAAGGTGACCAGGGCCGTACCCGGAAGCTCGCTTGACGAAAGCGTCAAGGATCCCCAGCTCTTCCTGAAGGCCGGGATCGAAGGCAGGTACTCGCCGCTTCCCGAGTGGCCGGTTTTCAGCCCGTACCTGTCCGCCGGGATGGGTACCTTCTTCATGGGATGGAATTTCAGGAACGCCCTGTCATCGGGGACAGATATCATAACCAGCGACAGCATCACGGGGTTCATGATGTCGGTTGGCGCGGGAATCTACCTCCTGAACCTGGAGCGGTTCAGGATAGGCATCGGCGTCCAGCCGGAGATGTACCTGTTCGGCACCGTGACCACCGAAGGCTTCGACAACGACTATTTCGACTACTTCGATTCGATCAAGATAATCGCCGAAATAGCTGTCAAATTGTAGCATTGGGCGAACCTTCATGAAATGCCCGGCATAATTTCGAGGGCTCAACCGACGCCGGGCAACCGTGGGGAAACCCGGCGTCAGCGGTGCAAAGATATTAGAAGTAGAAAGTCAGGTAAGCGCGGGTACCGTCGTATCCCCATTCGGTATACCCGTCATAGAGGTTGATGCCTAAGGTGTATTCCGCCGCGAGGGAAACCTGGCTCGCGATCGCCCATTCGGCCCCGAGTTCGCCGCCGAAGCTCAAGACGTTGGTCGAGGCGCTGGTGCCCGCTAAGGTATATTTCTCGATGCCGAGGTCCAGGTAGCCGCCGGAATAGAGGGCGACGGGACCCTTCTTGACGAGCGTATACGATAGGTTCGGCCGGATCCCGAAGGAGAAATTCTGCTCGTCGGTAACGGAGGTATCGTCACCCCAAAGATGAAAGGCGAGGCCGAGGCCAAGCTTGTCGGCGACGAAGTACTTGCCGCCGATGCTGTAAAAATTACCCGAGGGAAAGGCAACCAACGTGCCGCTTACGCCGCCGTTCGCATTGATGCTGAACTGGAGCCCAAAGGCCCCCTTGGCGTCGATGACGGTGTTTTGCGCCGCGACGGAGACGACGAGGCCGGCTTCCATGATAACCGAGAGAAGGATCTTTCGCATGTTTGCTCCCTGAAAAATGTTTTTGCTTGTTCAACCAAGCGGTCACAGAATATACCACGGCATTTTAGAACGGGTCAATCGAAGCTGGATCCCCGATCTCGCTTTGGCCACCACTTACGGCCCCAGGTAATAATTATTCTTGACATTATTGCCTTGCTCCGCAAAGCTTTTGGCAAGTCATGTTCATCAAGTTGCGAGGAGGCAGTCATGCGTCTTCCGTTCAAGTTCATGTTCGTAGCGGCATTGGTGTGCGCCATCTCCGGCGCGGGCGCCCAGGGCCTCAGGATCGCGGTGATGGACTTCACCGTGGAATCTGACAATCCCCAGTTCAAGTACCTGGGGAAGGGCTTCGCCGAACTTGCGTCGGTAGAAGTCGCACGCCTCCCCGGGTTCACCCTGGTCGACCGCGAACGACGCAACGCGCTCCTCGAAGAACAGGCATTCTCGCTCTCCGGGGCGGCCGACGCCAAGGATTCGATAGCGATCGGAAAGTTGCTGACCGTCGATTACCTGGTCGTCGGCACCGTTCTCGATATGTTCGGCAACCTCGTGGTCACCTTCTCGGTTATCAAGACCGATTCCGGCGAGGTCGTGGGCAAGTCCAGCGCCGAGGGAGCGCCTGGCGAATACAAGCGCATAGTCCGCGAGATCGGCGCAGGCATAGCGAAGATGAGCGGGAAGGGTACGGCGATCGCGGCGGCCAGGACGCCTCCAGCCGCTCCTGTTGCGGCTCCTCCGGTCGAAAAACAGGCCGAGGTGCTGTCCAGCTTCTCCGCGGCGGTCGAAGCCCTCGATCGCAAGGACGTCAAGGCGGCCGCCGCCAACCTTGAAAAGGCCAGGAAAATCGACCCGACCGACCCTGCGGTCCGGTTCTACCTCGACAAGCTGAGCGGCGGTTCCAGCAAGTTCGCCGTGGTGCCGCCGGTCTACTACTCGCTCGACAATCCGGCGAGCCTTGGATCGTTGAAAAAAGACATGGTGTATTTCAATGGCGGATTCGCGAGTACGGGGCTCTTCGGGCATCAGAATGACCAGATAGCATATCCAACCTATGATCTGGATGGCCAATACGGTGCGAGCGCGCCTGGCGCTCTCGGTGTAGCAGCTAGCTACACCGTCCGTGAGATAGATGGCAGGTCATTGGGAGGTTACGCTTTGCCGCTGGCCGACGGATTGGGCCTGGGGGTCCAGTTCAACCTTTCGAGGGTCGAGAATAACGTTGGACGCTTGCTCGAACCGGAATTGCACACGGCCGGCTGGGACGGCGTCAATTTCTACGGCGCGGTGCTCAGCCTGGGATGGGTGCCGGCGCCATGGCTGTCAGTCGGCGTATCCGGGTCCGTGGGCATGACGGACGGCAATGGCAACGATGCCGGAGGCTCCCAGGTACGCTATGAGCAGATCATGATATATGGCGGCGAACTCGGCCTGATCATAAAAAACGCGAGCGGCAACCTTGTGTTTTCAATTGTGGGAGGCACCGACAGCGACACCATCGAATTTTTCGATATGGATACGATTGCCCTCGACTCGGTGAATGTGTTCCAATGGCCGCTATACTTCGACATGAGCGTCGCCTACGGCTTCAACAGCCTCCGGGACTTCATCGTGCTCAAGTTCATCCAGGATATTTATGGTTTCTCCGGCGAAGGCAGTCATCCGCCGTTCATACAGATACTGCCGGCGTTCGAGCACTCGTTCGGTAAGGCGCTTTCAGCCAGGATCGGCGGCGTTGTCAGCATGGCGCCGACTGAAACCCTGAATATTGGATTCGGCGGCAATCTGGGCGTGACCCTGACCCTGGGTTCGCTGGAGTTTGACCTGAGCGGCGCCATCCGCCAGAGGCCGAGCCGCGTCGCCAAGGAGGAGATCATACCCATAGCCTCGCTCGGCTTCGGCGTGCGTTACCGTGGCCTTGCCGTGAAAGGCTTCTGATCCGGAGCCTCGCTGTCATTGCCGCAGTTTGATGACAGCGAGTCCATCACTGCCGACGCTGACGAAGGCGTACGAGCCGGAGACGGCGACGCCTCTCGCGTCGTCGCTCGTCGGGATGTAGATCGGCGACGCCGGATTCAGCGGATCAGAAATGTCTATGATGGCGAGCCCGCTGCCTGCAGCCGCTACGTAGGCGTAGCTGCCGGATACAGCTACCTGCGCCGCATAATCGGAAGTGGCGCAATAGACAGGTGCACCCGGGTTCCGGGGATCCGAGATGTCCATGATGGCGAGCCCGCCCGTCGAATCGGCTACATAGGCATATGAGCCTTGTACCTCGACGCCGAGCGATGTGCCCGAGGTATCACGATACATTGGTGTGCCGGGGTTGCGCGGATCAGAAATGTCGACGACGGCGAGTCCCGTGCTCCTCGTGGCTATGAAGGCATAGGTTCCCGCAATTGCAACATCGTCTGCTTCGCCGACCGAAACGTAGAAGGATTCTCCGGGTACCAAGGGCGTCGAGATGTCCAGGATCTGCAAACCGAGCCCATATATCGCCGCGTAGGCGTAGGAACCCGCCACTGCAACGCCGAGGCAAGGGCCGGCAGTGGGATGGTAGACTGGCATTCCCGGCGACAGCGGATCGGAAATATCAATCACGGCGAGTCCTGCCTCCTCCGCCGCGACATAGGCGTAGTTTCCCGATACTGCGACAGCCTCCGCGTAGGCTTCGGTATCGCGGGTGACAAGCTGGCCGGGGTTCAGGGGGTCGGCAATATCGATGATCGACAAACCACTGGTATTGTCTGCGATATATGCGTAATCTCCCCGTATCGTGACTTCGCAGGCGTATTCCGAGCTTGCGCGGTAGACCGGGGCGCCCGGATCCGTCGGGCCGGTGATATCGACGATTGCCATGCCCAGATAGTCGGTAGCTACATACGCGAGGTCGGCGACGACCTCCAGTGAATTGGGAGAACCTCCGGTATTTCGGTACCGTGGCTGACCGGGGTCGAGCGGATCGGAAACGTCGATTATCGCGATGCAGCCTCCGGTGCACGCCACATAGGCGAAACCGTCTTCGACTGTCACGCCAAAGGCATGATCTATGGTATCGACGTACGCTGGCGTGCCGGGGTTGGCGGGATTCGTGATATCGATGATTGCGAGACCCGCGGAGTGGGCGGCGACGTAGGCATACTGTCCCGACAACGCCACGGCCATAGCGTACGAACTGGTGCCCTCGTACACCGGCACACCCGGATACACAGGATCCGTGACATCGATGACGGCAAGGCCGCTACTGCGGTCCGCGACATACGCGAAGGATCCCGAAATCGCCACGTCGTTCGACGATCCATTTGTATCTCGGTACACGGGAGCGGCAGGATTCAGGGGGTCGGAGATGTCGATGATGGCCAGACCGGTTCCCGTATCGGCAACGAAGGCGTAGTCGCCGGACACCGCGACCTTTTTGGCATATCCCGAGGTATCCATGTACACAGGCGCTACCGGGTTCAGGGGATCTGATACGTCGACAATCGCGAGGCCGCTCCCGTAGTCGGCGACGTAGGCATATGATCCGGCGACCGTAATGCCAGGAACGATATCGTCCAATTGAACCTGGGAAAGGATGGTCGTGCTTTCGGGATCCGATACATCGATGATAATGATTTTTTTATCCATGCTCGCGGCATAGGCAAGGGACCCGTCGATCGTGATGTCGAGAATACGGGAGTTGCCCGAGAAGCTGAGCACCTCATAGCCGAACCGGCCCGGGGTAGCGGCCGCCGGATCGCTTGCCAGGCTCGCGAAAGCCTCCGGAGAGACGCGGTAATAATAGTCCGTATCATGCTCGAGCCCCGAGTCGACGTATTCGCATGCAGCCAGGCTGCGATACACATTCCATGGCCCATCGGGGGACATGGCGCGCTCAAGCGTGTATTTGGTCACGTTGGGGTTGTCCCACCACTCGAGCGTGATGGAACGGTAGCCGGTTTCCCGTATCCATGGAGCGAAAGTCCGCAAGCTCAGCGGCATCGCTTCCAGTGTGCCGGAGACGGCATCGTCTCCGATGCCCTCGGGCATTACCGCTGTAACCTGAAAAGCGTATATCTGCCCGTCGTCGAGGCCGCCCCAGATGTACGGACTCATGACGTCACTCCGTGATTCGCCGTAGCTGAATTCAAATAGGTCGTAGCGTTCCGCACCGGGGACCTCATCCCAGCCGATGGTCACCTGGCCGTGCGTCGGGGATACCGAGAATCCGGGCACGTCTCCCGCCTCTACGGGCAGGAGCTGTACGCTCGCCGTCGAGACGTTGCCGTTCCAGTCTTTGGCGGATACAAGGAGAGTCGCCGGACCGGAGACGAGCCGGGAACCGTCGGGTTCCCGCGTCGCGAACAGGAAACTGAATCCACCGTCTTCATCGGGGGCGAAGGTGCCCGCGATCTGGGTACCAGCGACGGAAAACCAGCATTCCGAAATACGTCCGGCAGTGGGTGACAGATCTTCGCCGTCGCGGTCCACTATGGTACCTGACGCGCGGACGACGGTGCTGTACAGGCTTCGATCCGCAGGTTCCGAGATGGTAATGACTGGGCCGGCCGCATCATCGATCTGGCTGGCAAGGTACTGCGGTATTGGGCTGGGACACGACAGGAGTATAAGCTGCAGCAGTATGGCGCTTGTCACGATCAAGGGACGACGAGCCGCCGAATGGCATCGCCTTGCAGCTGGAGAATGGTCGAAGCGCATCATGGCCCCCCGTCTTCCGCGAATTTGATCGATGGCACATCGGCTGCCGAGGCGGCTCTCCCGGTCGCGGAATCGGAATTGGCCATGTACTGGTAGCGGGCTGCCTCTGCCGGGTCGATGCTCCCGGCGCGCGCGAGATACGCCGCGGCGTCGTCGGACCTGCCGAGCTCATGAAGCGTTTTGGCGAGGTTGATGTAGGTCGACAAGAGCGAGGTTTGCGAGGGTTGCGCCAATCGAGTCAACGCCGCTTCCGCGCTTTGGAAAGCTGACAGCGCGCCTTTGTAGTCTTTCTGAAGATAGCGGAGCGCCCCCATATTGACGCTGGCATTCAGGTAGTAAGCGTCGAGCTGGACGGAACGGGAAAACGCCTCCTCGGCGAGTTTGAACTGATGGAGTTGCGCCGCCGCGATGCCGAGCCTGTTCCAGCCAACGGCATCGTTCCTGCTTTCAGCTTGCTTGCGCAGCGGAGCGAGCATCAGCGAAGCAAGCCTGTCGCGATCGCGCCGGAAGGCCGTGACGAAGGCCTCGGGACTTCCGTACTGGAGGCCAAGATCCGTTTCCTGGAGGCCTACGGGCTGGTAGTCAAGCTGGGCTGTTTGCGTCGAGTAGAAGTTGCGCTCGGACTCGTGGCCATCGAGCGCGTTCCACTGCTTCATGCCGGTTTCCCAGGCTTCCATGAAACCGGTTTTGCCTATCAGCGTAATCTCCACGAGTATCCATAGAGAATCCCCGTTTACAAGCGTCATGCTCCGGTCCGGATGGACGCGCGCGAAGTCCCGTGGCGAGAGTCCGGTATTGACCGCGGAGTAGATATGGCCAGGGATAGTAACGAAGCCGGTCTGGGTGTTCACGGACTCGAGCATGGTGTTGAATAATACCGTGATATCGTCGCAGTCTCCGGTGCCTCGCCGGAGTGTTTCCCGCGGAAGGCTAACCGAGTCTACTGTCGCCTGGCTGCCTTGTGCCAGCGCGAAAGGCGATGAAGGATCAGACTGGTAGCCTATCCCCAGGGCCGCGAGCGCGTGGTACGACTGCATGGCGATCTGGAGCTTCTTGGGTAGGTAGTCGACATTCTCTCCTTCGCAACGATCGGCTACGAAGCTGGCATAGTTCCGTACAGCGCCGTCCCGTGGGGTGATGAATGCAGCAACCTTGCGGTCGTCGTCCCATATGACGGCGTTGCGGTCCATCAGGTTGAACCCTACGCTTCTGGACTGGGTAACGGAACGGCCGTGGTACGTATAGCCCGCGATAATTTCGCCATTCAGCGGCACTACGTCGACTGTTCCAAAGACAGCGTCATTGAAGCTCGCGCGGATGGGAACGTCGACCGACTCTCCCGGTCCGAGGGCGTCTATCTCAGCGCAAAGCGTGGGCGAGTCCATGTATGTCGCCTGGTTGAACGAAACCGCAAGATTTGTCACCGGGTCGCGTTCGGCATTCGTTACGATAACGCTGGCTATCGGCTTTTTTACGTAGACTTTCTGCATGGCGGCGAATACCGGCGGCAGTTCCTCGACGGCAAGCTTCAGCGCATGGACCTCTGCCATGGGTGCGTCGGGATCCTGCCCGAAGCGATAATGCGCGGCAAAGCCTATCCCGAAGTACAAGCCGTCGAAGCCGTAGATGGTGCCGAAGGTGCGGTGATAGCGGAAAGCAGGCGTCAGGTCGATGCTCAGATTGTATGAAGGGTTGAGAGATATCTTGCCGCCGAGACCCAGCGTCATCCCGAGCTCTCCCACGGGGTACCACGCGCCAGCGGAGGTGACTACGCGCCGACTGAAGTACGACATGCTCAATCCCGCCACGATATCCGCGCCTGCCTCGAATTCCTTGCTTATTCTGCGCGCGAAAGCCATTCCCAGACCTCCGCACCAGAGCTGATGGTCCCATGTGCCTCGTTCGTCGTAGTCAGGGATGGTCGCTCCATCGTCGAGGATGCCCCCAAGAATGGTCGGCTCGTCGGACTCGTCGGAGTCGAGGGTCGCTACTCCCGCGAATAGGGAAGGCTGCATGGCAGGCAAGAATGGAAGTGGAACCGAAAAGCGCACCGAAATATCGTTGACCGCCGCCTTGCGGACGACTCCCGCGATGGCCGAGAGTGGTTGATATCCGAGGCCTACCGAGACCGGGTAGGCATAATACGCGTCGAGGGATTCCTGGGCGCTTGATATGCCGTCCAGCGCCAGCATCATGCCTAGCCCTATAGCTGGGCGGAGCCATTTTCGAGTCGCCATCTTCCGCTCTCCCGTCTCGGCACGGAAAGTGCAACGGGGTCGTATTTGCCACGAAATGACGGTGCCCAATCCCCGTTGGAGATCCGTCGTAACCGACTGTTGAATGAGATATTTTTATTGATTATGTAGTAATGGAATCATCTTGCGGGTGGTCATCATCCAGGCTCGCTCGTTTACCAGGCAACAGTCAACTCACCCGCGTATAATTGTACGCTTTTGTTCCCGGAATTCAAGTCTTACTGAAACAAACTGACAATCAACTATGCAGGTCCAGTCATCGCGTCACTGCGCTTCTTGTAGCAGACCGCGGGGAAAACGGCTGATTGATGGGCGCAAATCAGCAAATCGACATGCATGGATGTTGGGGCGCCGGCAGGATATAACGGCGAAGAGGTGCCGGCGCCCCGTAGGCTGGCTATAGATCGTAGTCGTAATTGGCGACATCGATGATGATTTCAGTAGAATGCGCATAGCGCCTGTTGTCTTCGTCGATGCCCATATCCTGAATCATGACATGCAGGGCCGTCATGCTCGAGGCGGTATCACGGTAATACCATTGCATGTTGGCGCTCTCTACCCAGCCGCCGTCCTTGTCTTTGGCGCGGCCCTTCAGGGCCTTCTTGATCCAGGCTCGCTGCGAACTGCCGCCTTCGCCATACTCGCCGTCGACAAAGTAGTCTTCATCCCAGAAATATATTTCGCAACCGGGGTTCGTCGCCTTGCCCGGGGCAAGTTCGTTCTGGTCTTCTGTTTCCCCGAAGCGCTCCAGTACGCCGCAGGCTTTCTCGTAAAATGAGACGATGGACTCCGGAGCCGCGGCGACGATATAGCGTCTGGTGATAGCGCTACGCAGATCCCCCTCCGCGTGCGCCATTTCCTCTTCCGTCAACGTGGCGCCTGCGTACACCGGAATGTTCTTGATGCTGACTGGCACCTGTGCCCAGGCGGACCCCGCGGTTAAAACCAGCGCGAAAAGGACAGCATACGATCTACTTCGAAGATTCATTGAGTGATGCTCCTTGATTTTTGATGATCGCGGTATCACCGCGGGTGACCCAGTTTCGGCGATTTGGTCCTGCCTGTCAAGGAAACATGTCGGCGCTTCGTGTCTGCGTGTACTCAATTACGCGGTACCATGGTCTCGATGCCTATCATGCCGTCCACCATTTCTTCCGGGATTCCGGGAACCTGGGTGATCAGTGCACCTGCTGCCATGCTCTCCGCTTGTCACTGACAAGTATAGCTTCGACGATTTTTACGACCTTGTGTCCTTCCCTGAAATCCGCAAAGCGGGGCGCGTCTCCATGCAGTATCGTCCGGTAAAAACTGTCTATCATGTTTTTCTGGGCCTCGGGCCAGCGTTCGCACGATCCATTGTGGAGATTGAAGCTTCTCGCCCGTTCGTTGAGCAGTCCCGGGTGCATGGTCAGAACCTCGTTGGGTCCGTCCCTGTGGCCTATCCACAGCCTGTCCGCTTCCTCGTGGTTCCATTGGACGGAGGCTTTGCTTCCGTCTATTTCCATGGACAGGCCAAGCTTCCTTCCCGCGCTCACCTGTGAAACGGTTAGGCTGCCCCGTATGCCGCCGGCGAACCGCATGAGGACGCTGCCGTAGTCCTCGGTATCGACCGCGACTCTACGGATCACGGGTGGATCGACGGATAGGCTCTCCGTCCTTTCGGGCATGAACGTGGCTAGATCGGCGCATACTTCCACGATGTCGCTCCCTGTCAGGAATTGGGCAAGGTCGCACCAGTGCGAGCCGATGTCGGCCATCGCCCTCGAGGGTCCTCCGAGGCTGGCCTCAACGCGCCAGTTGTAGTCGGTGTCGTAGAGCAACCAATCCTGAAGGTACGAGCCATGGATGGCGTATATGTCGCCAAGTTCTCCGCCTTCGATCATGCCTTTGACATGCTGGACCAAGGAGTAATGCCGGTACACGAAATTGACCGAATTGACAAGCTGGCGCGCTGAGGCGAGACCGGCGAGTTCCCCGGACTCCCGGGATTCCGTGGTGAGCGGCTTTTCGGAGAGGATGTGTTTCCCGGAGAGGATGATGTCCTTGTTTATCTTGAAATGGACCAGGTTGGGAGTGCAGTTGTGGACTACGTCGATGCCAGGATCGGCGAGAAGATCCCGGTAGTCGGTATAGTATCCTGGTATTCCGAAGAACTCGCAGAGTTCCCCGGCCCTGCCTTCGTCCCGTACGGCGATCGCCGCTACCTCTGCGTAGCCGAGTCTCCGAATCGCCTCCAGGTGGGCGGTTCCGATTGTCCCGACCCCGATGATTCCCGCGTGAATACGCTTCATTCGGCACAGTCCTTCCGCGTCACTTCTCCATCCTCACGACGCCCTTCACATACCCGTCGGGTTTTTTCTCGAAATCCCCGAACGCGGCATCGATCTTCTCAAGGTCATAATAATGCGTCAGGAGGGACGCGACATCGAGCTGTTTCTTGACCACGAGGTTCAAGCCAATTTCCATGCAGCGCAGCTTGAAATCGGCCCGCTTCTCGTGGGCGTTGACGATATCAACCGCCTTCCAGTTGAGCATCTGGAAATCGACGAGTCGCGGGCTGCCTTGGTGGTAACCAACGACAGACAGCAATGAATGACGTTTGAGCATCATGATGGCGAGCGCCAGTGCCCGTTCGTCGCCCGTGCATTCCGCGACGACGTCGACTCCGCCAGATCCATCGCTGTCCAGGAGCAGGCAGTCCGGGGGCAACCCGCCTGGAACGTAGAACTCGTCGGCCCCGAAGCGCATGGCGGTCTTCGACAGCCCGCTCCTGGAATCGATTGCAATCAGGCGGTACGCTCCCTTCAGTTTGAGGAGCTGCAACATCAAGAGTCCCATGAAGCCGAGCCCGATGACCGCGACGGTTTTTCCGAGGCCGATGTCGGTGCGCAGCGCGCCGCTTACGACGCAGGAAACCGGCTCTCCGAGCGACGCTTCCTCGAAGCTCAGCGACCCAGGGTACTTCATGACCGACAGGGCGGGGGCCACGGCGAATTCGGCGAAGCCCTTGCGGAATAATCCCGTTACGCGGTCGCCTGGGGCTATCCCCGAAACGCCCGCGCCGACACTGGCAACAATACCTGATACTTCGTGGCCGAGACGGAGCGGAGGATTTTCCGCCAGGCTCCAGTCATGGTATTCGGAACCGCAGATGCCGCAGGCCCGTACCCGGACCAGGACATCGTTGACTCCCGCTCGAGGCATATCCGTTTCCACGATTCTGGAATGCCGCGGACCGCTGACTTCGCTGATTCTCATAAAGCCTCGCCTTTACAGGTGGACGATTTTCCGTATCGATGCCATCTGGCTTTCGTCAAGCTTCAGCACATCGCTGTTCCTGGACGAAGTGGCGGAATCCTCCACCAGGAGCAATTTGGTTTTCTTCATGGTCACCGTGGTGTGCCAGAGCGATTTCGGGATCTTGTACAGCTTTCCCTGTTCCATCGCCTCGGCCTGGATGTCCAGGCCGCCTTCTGCCTTGTCGTTCGCAAAGAGCAACGCGCACTTGCCGGCAAGCAGAACGAACAGCTCGTCGGTTCCGTTGTGGCGCTCCAGGCAGTCGATGCCCGAGACATCGTTTTCCGGTTTCCAGTTCTTGATCCCGACCATCCATGCATCGTTCTCGTAGACGCGGCTAAGGCCGGCGCCGTCGAATTCCACCGAATCGATTTTCACGGTTCAGGCCCCTTTTGAGCTCAAGAGCGATTTGCACGCGGAGACGATGTCGTCAGGCGTCAAACCGAATTTCCTGAAAAGATCCGCGGGCTTTCCAGAAACCCCGAACTTGTCCTGGATGCCCAGGCGCATGAATTTCGCAGAAGAATTTCCGGCAAGACATTCCGCCACCGCCGAGCCCAGGCCTCCGATGACCGAATGCTCCTCGACGGTAACGATGCGGCCATACTTGCCGGCCATCGCCAGTACGCAGTCCGAGTCGAACGGCTTGAGCGTGTGGAAATTGACGACGCCGGCATGGATGCCCGCCGATACGAGAGTTTCGGCGGCATTGAGCGCTTCCTTCACCATGAGGCCGGTGGCCATGATGCAGACCTCCGAGCCTGAACACAGGATGTTGGCTTTCCCTGGAATAAAAGGCGATTCCTCCGTCGTCATGACCTCTACTACAGGACGCGCGACGCGGATGTACACGGGGCCGTTTATCGCGGCAGCCGCGAGTACGGCCTTGCGGGTCTCGACGGGGTCGCACGGTACGAAGATGGTCATTCCCGGGATTACCCGCATCAGGGCTATGTCCTCGAAGCTCTGGTGGCTTCCGCCGTCCTCGCCCACGGAAAGCCCGGAATGCGAAAGGCCGAATTTGACGTTTGCGCCTGCGTAGGCGACGGAGTTGCGTATCTGCTCGTAGGCCCGGCCCGTCCCGAAAAGGGCAAAGGTGCTCACGAACGGAATGAGCCCGGAATGCGCGAATCCCGCGGCCGCGCACACCATGTTCGCCTCTGCGAGCCCGAAGTTGAAGAACCTGTCGGGGTATTCAGCCTGGAACATGCTGGTCATCGTCGCATGGGCAAGATCGGCGTCCAGCACGACGACCTTGTCGTTGATGGCTCCCAGCTCGACCAGAGCCTCTCCATAGGCAACCCGCAGAGATTTAGCCTCACATGCCATCGCTTCCCCCGATTTCCTTCATCGCGGCGGCGTACTCGTCGGCCTTCATTGGCCTGCCGTGCCATCCCGCGTTGTCCTCCATGAACGATACGCCCTTGCCCTTGACCGTCTCGCAGCAAATGAATTTGGGTTTGCCCTTGACGGTAGCATGTATCGCCTTGACTATCGCGTCGATGTCATGGCCGTCAACCTTGAAGCACTCGAAACCGAAGGCGGAGTATTTGGCCATGATGTCGCCAAGTCCCATCACGCTGTCGTTCGAACCGTCTATCTGGAGCCCGTTGTGGTCCATGAGGACGGTGAGGTTGTCGAGCCTGTAGTGCGCGGCGGACATCGCGGCCTCCCATATCATGCCTTCCTGGGATTCTCCGTCTCCTATCACCGTGTATACCCCGTAATCGGCCTTCTTGTATTTCGCGGCGAGCGCAAGTCCGACGGCTACCGAGGCTCCCTGCCCGAGCGATCCCGTATTCACGTCGATGCCCGGGGTCTTGTTCATGTCCGGGTGGCCCTGCAGGTGGCTGTCGATCTGGCGGAGTCTCCACAGGTCCTCGCGGGGGAAGAAGCCCTTCTCGGCCAGGATGGCGTAGAGGGCAGGGCAGGCATGGCCCTTGCTGAGGACCACGCGGTCGCGGTCCTCCATCGCCGGATTGGCGGGATCGATCTTGATAGTCCTGTAGTACAGCGCCATCAGGATCTCCACGCAGGAGAGCGATCCGCCGGGATGGCCAGACTGGCACCGGTAGAGCATCTCGATGATGTCGCTCCTGATTCGTGTGGCCGTGGCAGCCAGGGATTTGTTGTGCATGATTCATTGACTCCTTGAGATCAGCCTTTCACCGCGCCGGCGGTGAGGCCTTCTATCAACCTTCTTTGAGCGAAGAAAAACATGATGCATACCGGAATGATGGTGATGATGCCTCCGGCCGTCAGCATCCCCCATTCGACGCCAAGCTGCCCTATGAGGTTTTTCAAGGCGACCGGGATAGTCCGGTTGGCCTCGTTCGTGAACATGACCGCGAAGGTGTATTCATTCCATGCGGTCATGAACACGTAAGCGCCGGTGGCGATTATGCACGGCATGAGTATAGGCAGGATTATCCTCATGAAAGCCTGGGTCCGGTTGGCCCCGTCGACCATCGCCGCCTCCTCGAGAGACTGCGGCAGATCGCTGAGATAGCCGTTGAGAAGCCATATCGAAAAGGGAATTGTGAACGTGGTGTAGGACAGCACCAGCGACAGGGGCGTATAGAGTATGCCCATCTTCCGCATTATGGCAAAGAGCGGAATGAGGAGGAGGACGGTCGGGAACATATTGTTGGTAAGGAACAGGGTCATGAGGAATTTCCTGCCCTTGAACCTGTACCTGGAGAACGCGTACGCCGCCAGCAGGGATACGGTCAGGGACAAGAGCGTCGTCGTGGCTGCCACGAGCAGGCTGTTGGCCATGGGTTTCAGGAAGTTGTAGTCGAGGAACAGCTTCCTGTACGACTCGAGGGTCGCGTCCTTCGGCCAGTAGGTGACCCTGTCCCCGTAGAGTTCTTTTTCCGGCTTGATCGACGTGACGAATGTCCAGTAGAAAGGGAAGAGGAGGAATGCCAGCATCACCGCTAGCAGCAGTGACGAAAGCGCCGCTTGTACGTGATTCATTCCGCGCCTCATCAGTCTGCCCCTTCCTGGTTCTTGAATATCCTTTTCAGGTAGACGACGGCGACAGATGAAAGCATGAGCGCCAGCAGTATCGACATGGTCGCGGCGTATCCCAGGTTGAGCGAATTGCCCTTGTTGAAAATGTAGACAGAGAGCGTCTGGGTCGAGTAGGCGGGACCGCCCTCGGTGAGGTTGAAAATAACGTCAACCGAGTTGGCCACCCATATGATGCGCAGCAGCGTCGTGACGAAAATTACGTTCCTGAGCGACGGGATGGTAATCCTGAACAATTTCTGGAACCCGTTTGCGCCGTCGACGTCGGCGGCGTCGTAGAGCTCGTCGGGGATTCCCTGCAGCCCCGCCAGCAGCATCAGGGCGAAGAACGGTATCCCCTGCCAGATGATTGTCAGGATGACCGCCGGGAAGGCAGTGTCAGGCAATGCGAGGAAAGGTATCCTGTCGTGGATGAGGCCGAGCCTCAGAAGCATGTCGTTCAATACTCCGTAGCTGCCGTCGAATATCCAGCGCCACATCAGGCCGATGAGCACGCCAGGGGTAACCCACGGAATGAGGCTGATCGAGCGCACAAGGCTGCGGCCGAGGAATTTTCTGTTCAGAAGCAACGCGAGGATGAAGCCGAAGACGAACTGGAAGCCCACTCCCACAGCGACCCAGAGGATAGTCTTCCACAGGGCTTGCCAGAAGAGCGGATCGGCGGATACATCGACATAGTTCTTCAGCCCTATGAAACCGATGCGGCTCGGCCTGCGGAGGTCGTAGCTCTGGAAACTCATCGATATCGCGTTCATCACCGGGATGAACACGACGGTCATCACGGTGACGAGCGCGGGTGCTACGAGGAGGTAAGGCCAGACGTTCCTCTTGCGTTGCATCTATCGGTACCTCATTCGAAAAACCGGTTGCCGGGACCGGTTCCCTGCGGAAGCCAGATCCCGGCAACCTGACCAGCGTCTTGGTCCCTGGTTACTTGTACAAGGCATCCTGCAGCTGCTTCATCGCTTCCGCTGCGGAAACCTTGCCGAGCAGCGCCGAGGCCACCGTGTTCGGCCAGACGGTGCTTATCCATTCGGTCGTCGTGTCGAGTATGGGGAAAATGCCAGCCCAGGGGGCCGCCTCGATCGATACCTTCATGAACTTGCTGTTCTGGAAGACGGGCAGTTTCTGGACCGACTTGCTGACCGGGACGTTGCCGGTCACGGTGCACCATGTTTCCTGTCCCTTGCCCGTAGCCAGGTACGAGAGCCACTCGAAGGCGGCGTCCTTGTCCTTGGCGTTCTTGAGTATGACGTTCTCGGTATCGCCCATCGATGTCCACTGGCCGGTTCCGCCGGGGAAGGGGAAGGCGCTGACGTCATCGCCGAACGTGTCCATCATGCCGACGGAAGAACCGATGTGGTGAACGGTCATCGCGGTCTTGCCGGATTTGAAGTTGGCTATGATCTCGTTGAAACCGTCCATCGTCGCTGTCGGGGGTACATAGCCGTTCTTGTACAGATCGATGAAATCCTGCATGCCGGCTACTGCCTTGGCGCTCGTCATGTCGGCGAAGTTGCCGCCGCGTGCCCAGATGAAGCTGCCCCACGGCTCCTGTCCGCCCTTGAAGCCCCTCATACCGAATCCGTAGACGTCGGTCTTTCCGTCACCATCGGTGTCCCGGGTAAGTTTCTTGCAGGCTTCGAGGAATTCGGCGTAGTTCTTTGGAACGGATATGCCAGCGGCCTTGAACATCGACGGCCGGTAGTAGACATAGAGGATCTGGGTCGTCCATGGCATCAGGTAGACGCTCTTGGTTCCGCTCGCGTCCCGCATCGTCTTGTAGAGCGCGGGATCGATAAGGTTCTTGTCCTTCCATTTGTTGATGTACTTGTCAAGGTTGACCCACAAATCATTGGCGGTGAACAGCGGCGTCGAAGTCAGCTTGGCGGAAGAGGTATCCGGGCCGCCGCCGCCCATCCCCGCGCGGAACAGCGTCTCGCTGTAACCGCCTCCGTCCCAGGGATATTCCTGCGCGACGACCGTGATGTTCTTGCCGTTCGTCGCGTTGAAGTCGGCCGCCATCTGCTGCATCGTGGCGGAATATTTGGGATTGTCCGCCCAGTACCAATGCGTGACGGTGACGGGCTTGGGTGCCGCGGAGACGGAAAGAACCAGTAGCATCGCAAGCGCGACGGCAACTACCATGACCTTTTTCATTTCTGCGCTCCTCTCTGGGAATCGGGAAATTCAAGGCCGATACATACATACCGGCCAGATACACTGTTCCTTCACCAGCCCTGCAGCCCTGAAGGGCCGGTGCGTTAACGCGGCGCGCTGCCTGGAAGTCGCCGTTTCCATGCTTCATGCATGTGCTTCTGCATGGCCAGAGCCGAAGCGTCCGGGTCCCTGGAAAGGATTGCCCGCACGATTTCCTCGTGTTCCAGGAAGGTTCTCTGGAACCTCCCTGGGTCGCTTTCGGCGAAATCCGTGTTCAGGGAAATAATCTGGGGCGTAAAATAGCTTGTCAAAGCCAGGCAGACGGGGTTGCCGCTGGCCTTCGCGATTGCCAGATGGAAGAGATGGTCTTCCTCGAGGCCGCGGAGCCCGCTTGCTGCCTTCTCACGGAACTCGGCATGCCATTTCATGATTTCAGCCGTATCGTCCCGGTCTGCCCGTAAAGCGGCTTTTCTTGCAGCCAGTGTCTCCAGCAGCGCCCGTATCTCGAAAAGATCCGCAGGTTCGAATGTCTCGTCCAGGCTCCCGATGATCGCGATGAGCCGCGACACGGCCTTGCTGCCCAGCGCGGCGACTATGGTGCCTCTCTGCGGCAGAGTTTGTATGAGCCCGTAGTGCTCGAGTTTTGCGAGCGCCTTTCTGACGTAGCCACGGCTTACATAAAGCGTCTGGCAGAGGATTCGTTCAGAAGGCAATTTTTCACCTGCCTTCAACTTCCCGGAGATGATCTGGTCCCGGAGATGGCTCATGACCATCGTTTCGTCTCTGAACGTGTCGTCTGACATTGTTCCTTCAATTCTCCCTGTCGATGCATCTGCCGCACAACTGGTTAACAAGTTGTGGTTAACCAGTTAATGAGGAGTATTGAGCCACTTTGGGATACTGTCAATGAAAACCTGTTGCTTGATGCTTGCTTTCCTGTGTTGCTTCTCCAGTCTGTGTCCGGCGCAGGAACCAGCCACGGCTCCGACCGGAGAAACCACCAGGCTTTCGGTTCGCTTCGACGCAATCGGGCAGCTTTTCTTCATGTTCCCGGTTTCAGTGGAGTACACCCTCACCGCTGCCATTTCAGCGACGGCCGACGTGCTCTACAGCCCAAATGGTATGTGGGTATCGACTATCTACCTTTTTCGACATCGTGGCCGGTGGCCGCTACTACTTCGGCGCACTCCTTCCGGAAGGACTGCCCGCTTTGCTCGAAGGACCTGCACCTTTCGGACCCTTCGGTGGAGCCCGTGCGGGATTTGACCTTGAGACCCGGGATTGCCATAGCGGGTTCTACGCCGAGGGCGTGGCGGGATACATGTACTATTTCCCCTCGACCTGGAAGTGGACCTGCAACGCTGCGTCAGCGGCATTAACCAGGGCCAGGCAGTATCGTCGCTTTCAGGAAAATATGGTCGGACGGAAGCCGGGAGCGCTCCTCGAAGTTGACCGGTATGATGTCGGCCATCATGCCGCCGTCCAGGATGGCTATGTCATTTGAGCAGAAGATGTAGTCCAGCTGGTTGAAACTGGGCCCGCCGCGGAAATAGAAGTGGGTGAAGCGGGAGCCGGGCGGCACCTGCAGCGCATCCAGAACGTCGCGGAAGGGCAAGGCGAGGAAAGGTTCGTACTCGAACTGCTGCTCGCCGCGTATGAGGATGCCGTTGAAGTCGCCGAGCACCACGCAGTTGCGGTGCCTGACCAATGCGGTAATTTCCTCTACTTCCCTGATGCGCTTCTCTATTCCCAGGTCCTGCCCGAGCAGCGATTTGAGGTGTACCACGAAGAACTGCATTTCGACAGCGCCTGCCCAAAGGCTCACCCGCAGCAGGTTCCTCGAAAAATCGCCCTCCATGTTCCTTGCCCTGACCCTGGTGAATTTTCCCTTCCGTACCAGGGCGCCGACGAATATGCCCCGCTTGCTGTTCTCCTCGTGCAGATGACACTCGTAGCGGTCATCCAGATAGTAGTGGTTGAAGTTGGCCAGGCTCTCCATCCCGCCGACTTCGCACAGGGCGACGAAATCGAAATCCTCGGCCAGAATGATCCCGGCGATGTCCGCGATCTTGCCGAGGTCCTTGTTGGGATTGAATATCGACGTATTCATGGCCAGGTACTCGACATTTGACAGGGACTCGAACGCTTCCTGTGAATAGTCCCGGTCGATGAGCATGTAGAAATTTTCCGCGTTGAAAGTGGCTATCCTGAGGGAAGGCGTCATCGAGGCCTTGATATGCATGCCATTATTCGGCAGTCTCAGCGATGCCATGCTTCCTTGCGACAGCCTCGTAACGCGATATCACTCGCCTGACATAGTCCCTCTTTTCGGTGTAGGAGCCCGGGTAGAAGCTCCGCTTGAAACCGTAGATGATCATGTTCTTGAGAGTCTTCGGGTCGATGTCGAAACTGTCGACGGCAAGCCTGATTTCCCTGGAAATCGTCGTGTTTGACACGAGCCTGTTGTCGGTGCAGAGGGTCGCGGAGAGCCGGCGCCCGAGCATCTTGCCCAATGGATGGCACCGGAGGTCCCTGAGCTCGGGCTTGGTCTGGAGGTTGCTGGTCAGGCAGACTTCAATGGTAACGCGCTGGTCGGCTATGAAGGAGGCAAGCCTCTCGGTGTAGAGTTCCCTGTCCTTGATTGCAGGAGAGCTTATCTTGCCGACGTCGAACAGGGAGTAGCCGTGCCCAAGTCGGTCCGCGTGGAGGTCGGTGATGGCCTGGAATATGCTCTCGGCGCCGTAGGCCTCTCCCGCGTGGACCGTCTTGTGCATGAAGTTCTTGTGAACGTAGTTGAAGGCCTCGGTGAAATTGTCCGCCGGGTAGCCCGCCTCCTGGCCGGCTATGTCGAAGCCTACGACGGGTATTCCCAGTTCATCCCTGATGCGCACGACGCCACGGGCCAGTTCGACGGCAGCCATCCTGATGACCTCGTCGGGAGCCGAATTGCAATGGACGCCAAAGAACGCGTCGTAATACGGCGAGAAGCCCGAAGCTCCGAACATTCGCATGGCACAGGCTATGATGCCATAGTCGAACGGGGGATGGCCGCCTTCCATTACCTGCGGACTCGCGTTTCGTTCTGCCTTGGCGCGCCTGAGCCCCTTGTCGACAGATTCAAGGATGCGGGCCATCGTCAATGACTTGTTGTCCATCAGAAGCTGGGGGGCGAACCGGGGCTCGATGTAGCAGACGCCTTCTTCAATGCAATCCATCGCCAGCTCGTAGGACGCGCGCTCGAGGTTCTCAGTATCGCGGAGCACGGCGCAGGTGTAGCTGAAACCCTGAAGATACTCCGGCAGGTCCGCATAGCTTTCCTTGAAGACCAGCTCGCGCATCCCCGCCTCGGTGTACGATGGCAGCTCGATTCCTGCCTTTCTGGCCATCTCTATGAGCGAGCCCAGCCTGAGCGATCCATCCAGGTGGACATGGAGGTCCGACTTGGGTATGTCATGGATGAATGCATCCTGAAAACGTGTCATTGGCAGGCTCCTCCAAATCCAGGCGATGACGTCGACGGCTGTATCCGCAGGGAGTGTATACTATCAAGGCCGCGACTTTGAATCGGGACAATTCCAGCGGAGGATACCATGACGAAAGGAGAATCCGGCCAGAAATCCTGCAAAATGATTCGCGGATCCTTATCACAAATGCTACACTATGAATACGGGAGCCTGGAAAGGAATAAGCACCATGAAAAGACGCACACGCATCATCATCATCGCGGCAGCATCGATTTTCATCATCCTGTTCATGGTACGGTTCGCCTACCTTCTGCGTTCCTCGGGCGATCGACAATCCGGAGCGGGAGGGATGCCATTCCAGGCCAACTTCGAGCAATCTCAGGGTCAGGATGTCTCGATGCGCAGGAATTATGCAAGCTCGAAAATGCTCGTCGCCCAGCCCGACGCTGCGCCGCAGCTACTCGAGCAGAAATACGAGAGGGTGGCCAGGCTCTCGGCTACATCGGCTTCCTTCGATGACGACAGCAATGCCCTGGATGCGCTTGCGGCATCGATGCAGGCGCTTGTCCAGAGCGAGAATTCCTGGGGCCTGCCAGGCTCCAGGACGCTTTCGCTGTCGTTCGGCATCACGCCCGGGAAATTCGATGTCTTCGTCGAGGGGCTTAAAGTGCTGGGTGATCCCGAGTCTGTCACCATCGTCAAGACCGACAAGACTGCCGAGTACAAGGAACTCGAGGCGCGGCGCCTGTCGCTCGAGAAAACCCGCGATGGCCTGCGGGCGCTCAGGGTTCCGGGAGCGTCCTTGTCTGATCTCATGGCCCTGGAAACGAAGATACTTGAGATAGAAGGGCAGATACAGGAGCTCGGCGTGAGCCTTGGGGATTTTGCCGAGGGCAATTCATTCTGCACCGTCCATTATTCCCTGCGGGAACTGAACTCAGCCGGCATCGGGGCACGAATCCTTTCCGCCTTGTTCGGCGCCCTGGAGTGGAGCCTGGCGGTTTTCATCGGTATCGTGGTGGCCGTGCTCCTGGCGCTTGCAGCCGCCATCCTCGGCTCGCAGTTCCTTGGCAGGATACTCGCCCGCATAAGGAAAGGCGAAGGGGGAGGCGAGTAGCGGACAGCTCGACGCAAACGCCCGTAGCCATGGCCGGACTACCTGACCTTTATCTCGACCAGCCACTTGGTCCACTTGTTCCCGGGCAGGGACGGAAAGACCGCCCGGACCGGAAAACCGTGGAGTACCGGGAGCGGATTCCCGGTCAGTTCGTAGGCCAGGAAGGCGCCGGGGTCACGCGCCTCGGCGACGTCAAGGGTGCTTGCATAGCCGTCCGCGGAGATCAGCTCGACCTCGACAGCCCCGGGTTTTATTCCGGCGAGGTCGAGGACGCTTGCCAGCGAGGCTCCCGCCCAGTTCGCGTAGTCCTCGAAGTAGCCTTTGCATATCAGCGCCGGCTTGGCTTCAAGGCGCGGCAGCCGGCGCAGCTCGTCATAGCCAAGGCTCAAGGGATGATCCACCGCTCCAGTCACGGCAAGCTTGTAGCTTGCAAGATCAATCAGCTGGGGCGTGCCTGTCATGTGCAGGCCAGTAGACGGATCGAGTTCGGTGTACCCGGGTATCAGCTCCGGCCACGGAGGCTGTGCAACCGCTGGCAGTTTGCCGCTCCAGTCCGGTCCGATTCCCCGTCCGCCGGAGCACGACGCGGAGAAGATGGCCGCAATGGTCACGAACAATTTGAGAATCTTCATGGTGCGCGCTCCCTGTCAATCGAACTATATTGTCGCCAAGGCTGCTTCGACAACTTCCAGTAACATGTCAGCAAGTCTCCCTGAAGACGACGCAGGCGGAGACCGTTAATTGACGGTAAAAAATGTCATGCGATTTCTCCCCGCTATCGTGCTAGATGTGGATGGCCCTGCCGAGTCCGGCCTTGCAAGCCTCCATGATGCCTTCCGAGAGCGTTGGGTGTGCGTGCACCATGTCCGCTACATCCTCCATCGTCAGTTCGGCGTGCGACGCGAGCAGAAGCTCGTGGATGGTGTCGGTGGCGCCGGCTCCGACTATCGACGCCCCCAGGATGGCTCCCGAGTCCGGCGAGTGGAGTATCTTGACCTGGCCTTCCGGAACGCCGGTGGCCACGGCTTTGCCGATGCCGCGGTACGGGAAGCGGGCCACCTCGTAGCGGACCGCCATTTCCTTGGCCTTTTTTTCCGACAGCCCGAAGGAGGCGACTTCCGGCTCGCAGTACACCGCGCTGGGTATGGTGTAAGGGTTGATCCTGGCCTCGTGCGGCTCGGGGCTTCCGAGCAGCAGGTGAGCGATATGCTCGGCCACGATCTCCCCTGCCTTCGACGCGACGTGCGCCAGCTGTGGCTGGATGGTGATGTCGCCTATGGCGTACAGGCCCGCAGCGGAGCTCTCGTAGTAGTCGCCCGTCTCGACATAACCCCTGGTCATCGTGACGCCCAGTCCTTCCAGCCCGATGCCCTCGGTGTTAGGCGCGCGCCCGACCGATACCAGGAGCCTTTCAGCCTCGAACACGGCCTCGCTTCCGTCAGCCAGCGTAACGCTCACAGCAACGCCGGATTGCGATACGACGGCCTTCTGGGCGCGGGCGCCGGTGTGGATCTTGATGCCATTCGACACAAAGGCCTTCAGGACGACCTTGGCCGATTCCTCGTCTTCGAGCGGAAGGACCTGTCCCAGGAGTTCGACTATGGTGACCTCGACCCCGAAAGACTTAAGGACGTAGGCGAATTCCAGCCCTATCGCCCCGGCTCCGAGTATGACTATGCTCCCGGGGAGCCGTTCCGAAAGCAGCATTCCCGTCGACGACAGGATGATCTTCTCGTCAATCTCGAAATCCGGTATCGAGCGTGGCCGCGATCCGGTGGCGACGATGATGGCCTTGCCGCGCACGATTTCCGTTCCAGTACCGGTATCGACGCTGACGCTGCGCGAATCGGAGAGGGTACCGAATCCCTTGATGTACTCGACCTTGTTCTTCTTGAGGAGATACTGGACGCCCTTCGACAGCCTGTCCGCTGCCAGTCGCGAAGACTTCCAGATAGGGGCGTAATCGAAACCTGACACGTCGACGACGGCTCCTGATTTCTCGAGCAACGCCTTGCCCTGGCTCCAAAGGCTTGCCTGGTGTATCAGCGCCTTGGACGGAATGCAGCCGATGTTGAGGCAGACCCCGCCGGGCGCATCTTTCTCTATCACGGCTACGCTCAGGCCCAGGCACGAAGCACGTATCGCGGCCACGTAGCCGCCCGGACCCGAGCCGAGAATCACCACATCGAACGATTTTTCACCCATGGGGAATGCTCCTTGTTGCAAGGCTTGGCACAGACTGCAAAAGACAAAACGTACCGGAAAGGCCGTGCCGTTACGGAATGAGCCCCGGCGTCGAGATGGCAGCTTCGATCTCTTTTACGAGGATATACGAGAAGGGCTTTCCGGTAAATCCCGCCGCTACGTCCTGTATGGAGGAATCGTCGGCGCGCTCTTCCTCGTTTGCCATGACTGTGGCATTTTCGACGAGGCCGGACTTGACGACCACGAGAAACGTCAGACTGCCGCATCGAATTTTAACCGAGAACTGCGGAGTCATGCCCAGTCTCCAGGCGTCGGAGCCCAGGAGTTCTGCCTCTTTGGCCAGCCGCGCGGCATCGACCATGCCCGACGGCAACGGCGATGGCTCCGTACCCGTACAGGCGCGGGAGAGCGACTCCATGATGTTCGCGACCGAGATGCCTGGCACCAGGTCCGATAGGTTGACTGGCGACGCCGGCACGGATGCAATGCCTCGGTCGTCGATGGTCTCCATCCCCCCGAGGCATGCATGCATGCGCCCCATGTCGGTCGAGACGAGGACCGTGCCATGGTGGATGACCGATGTCCTGCCGAATCGTCGCGCGGTGCCCGATATCTTCTTCCCTCCGTGTACCGTCAGAGGATCGCAGAAGATGCCGCCGCGAGCGCCCGGAGAAACAGACGCGCCGCGCTCAGACAGACCGCGGGCTATGGAAGCCAGTTCGGCATCCTGATCGTGGGCGTCCCTCGGCACGATGAACGACCAGTTGAGGTTGCCCTCGTCGTGGTAGACAGCGCCGCCGCCTGAAGCCCGCCTGAACCACGGTACCGTCGATGAGCCGGCTATCTCGCGCCATGGGTTCTGGTTGCGGCCGATGATCACCGAAGGGCTGTTGACGTAGAAGAGCAGGAGCGGACCGGTGGTCGCCATGGTGTCGAGGAGGGCATTCTCGACAGCAATATGCCGAAGCGGATCGGAGCCGTCGATGATGTATGGTGCGCATCGCATGGCTTTCCACTGTACGCGATGACGAAGCGGCGCGCACAGTACCCGGCCGGCCTTGTCGCGATTGCGTTGCTTTTGCATTGGCCTTACACTGTCTGTATGAAAAAAGCAAACCCGCGATTGCTGACGGCTGGCCTGACAGTAGTTTTCGCCGTCATAGCCGCCGCCTCTGTCGCGGCGATGCCACTTGGCAGGATGCCGGGAAACATCCTTTGGCTCGTCGCCTGCGCGGCATCGATCGCCACAGCGGGCCTGGGAGCCGCGGGGCTCGGTCACCTGAGGCGCGTCCTTGAGTCTGCGTCCGCGCTGTCTTCCTACATCGACGCCGCCGATCGGTCGATCATAGACCTCGCCGGGCTTCTCGGAAACGAACGGGAGAGGCTTGATTTCCTGAAGGGCCAGAACGCCTTGTTCGCCCTCGTGAATGACGACATCGCCTCGCTCCAGAGATCCGCGACCAAGTTCGACCTGTTTTCCTCTGACATCCTGTTCTCGGCCCAGAACCTGTCCGACCAGGCAAGCAGCCAGTCCGCATTGCTCGGTTCGCTGCGGGACCGGACAGGTGCCTTCTTCGAGGTGCTGACCGCGACGAACGAGGAACTTGACCAGCTCAAGGGCAGCATGGACGCGAACGCCGAATCGGCTTCCGCGCTGGCAGCGCGTGCGCGTGTCTCGAAGGACGAGTTGGCCATCATCATGGAGCGAAGCTCGACGGCCGCCCGTGAAGCCAAGGCTGGCGAGAACGAGGCAGCGTCGACCGGCAAGGCGGCCGACGAGCTGGAGCTCGGGTTGCGGAAGCTCAACGACACGGCCGGCAGGGAATCGGAGGAAGCAAGGCGCATGGCCGAGAGCCTGGCCGGCATTGCCGATATCGTCGAGAGGACGCACATCCTGGCTACCAACGCCTCGATAGAAGCGGCGAGGGCGGGAACCAGGGGCGCGGGCTTCGCCGTAATCGCCCAGGAAGTCCGCACGCTGGCGGCCGCCTCGAAGTCGGCTCTCGAGGACATAGATGCCGTCCTCCGGTCAGTCAAGTCAGGCATCGAGCAATCGACTGCACTCGTGGTGACAGTATCTGATTCCGCCGGCAGGCTCCGCAGTTCGCTTGACGGGACCAGGTCGACCTTCGACGGCATAGGCGTGCTGGTTCGCGACATCGAGGGCAAAGTAGAGCGCTTCGACGACGTATTTTCCGAACAGATAGAAGGAGCTTCAATAGCATCGTCATCGGCGAAAGCCGCGGCGGGGACGATACGCGGTTTTACCGAGGCGTACCGGAGCAGGTCCGTCGAGTACGACTCGATCCTGTCTTCATCCCGCGATGCGGAGGCTTTGGCCACCGAGGCCAAGCGCTCGGCAAGGGTTCTGGCACAGCTCGCGAGCTACCTGAAGGCGGGCGGATCCGAGCGGAACCGCGTGTTGCGCAGATACCGCGTCGACCAGGACCAGGCTCGCATGGCATACGGCCGCAAGGAACGCCGCGAGGAACTGCTCTACAATCTCGAAGTCTATGGCGATGATGACAGGCAGCTCGGCTACCTCGGCGATCTTTCGAAGTCCGGCCTCTTGCTCCTGTCGCCGATCGAGCTGCCTATCGGCTCAAGACTGTCCATCGCCGTCGCGTTGCCAATCACCGCCGAAGGGGAGCGCAGGATAGAGCTGTGCGCGAATGTCCGGCGCTGCGAGCAGGAGAAGGAAGGGTTCCGGCTCGGCTGTTCGTTCAACGGCGACGTCGATCGCCAGGCTTCATCGGTCGACGAGATACTCCGCACCCTCGCGCTTGACAACATAGCCGCGCCCGACGAAGTAGAGGAGCTTGAGGAGCTGTCATGAAGCGACAGCCCGCCTTGGTTCCTGTATACTCGATGCAATGCGCGAACCCAGCCTGAACGCCGCGACCGCCGCCGAGTTCCTCCACCGGCTTGGCGAGCACATCGACTACAACATCAATATCATGGACAGGGACGGGGTGATCATCGCCAGCCGCGACCAGAGCCGGGTCGGGAGCTACCACGACGCGGCGCGCCGCATCGTGGCAAACGGCGCGGCCATCGAGCGGGTCGAGCAGAACGCCAATCTTCCGTCCGGCGTGCGTCCCGGGGTCAACCTGCCCATAGTCCACCGGTCGGAGACGATAGGCGTCGTAGGCGTCACGGGAGACCCCGACGAGGTCATGGCGCTTGCCTACGCAGTCAAGACGAGCGTCGAGTCGATGCTGGAACTCGAAGCCTGGAAGGAGAAAGCCCTCAGACGGCAGGACAGCAAGAACCTGCTCATGAACCACATCCTCTACGACGACGAGACGCCGCGCCCCGTCGTCGAAGCGCTCGCGGCGAAGCTGGGCTACGATCCGCATATCATGCGCGCCCCGGTGTTGATAGTTCCGCCGTCGAACATTGATGCCGCCGACGCGCTCCAGACCATGAAGAAGGGCTCCTTCCACGGAGCCGAGGACATGTCGTTTGTCACTCCCGAGGGAGGCATCCTTATATTCAAGGTGCTCGAGCTCGGGAATGAAGGCATAATCGTGCGGTACGAGGAGCAGCTGCGGGCCTACGCCGAGTCGGCCTGGTCTGCCTTGCGCCATCGCGGCAGGTCCGATGGCGGACCCGAAGGACAGCGGATCAAAACGTATGCCGGAGCTCCTCAAACCGATCTCGGCAGGTACCGGATGGCGTACAGGCAGGTGCTGTGGCTATCGGAGCGGTATCAAGCGCCGGCTGGCCATCCCGTTTTCCTTTTCGAACACCTGCTCGATTACCTGTCGAGCCGCATCCCCCGCGAGGAGCTCGTCACCGCCCTTTCGGTGATGCGAGGCAGCATGCCGGCCGACATTGCCCGGAGTCTCGGCCCGCTGGTCGGCGCTCTCTCGGACAGCGCGCTCAATGGCAAGGAAGCCGCCGCCAGGCTCGGCGTGCACCGCAACACGCTGGCGTCCAGGTTCGAGCGCCTGTCACGCTTGCTCGGCCGTGACCCCCGCCACGACCACCATACGCTCGACTATCTCAAGCTGATGGTACGGTTCACAGAACTGCAGGGTGACGATGCATCCTCTGTCCAGAGATGACTGTGCACGGTGCACAGCGGCATTGTCATATACGGTGCCACAATGCCATGGCGCCGTGCACGAAGCGGCCGTACCATTCCGTATCATTCCCCTAATGGAGGTACGCTCATGGTATCAGGCGGTATGGCGATCATCCTGCTGCTGGTCGCGGTAGCGGTCATCATCGTGTTCACCGGAAAATTCAAGGTGAACGCCTTCCTTGTCCTCATCGGTATCGCGTTCGCCTACGGACTCGCGATAGGGCTTCCTGCTCTGGAGGTCGTCAAGAACATCAAGAACGGGTTCGGTGGCACGCTGACGAGCATAGGCATTGTCATCGTCGCCGGCACCATCATGGGCACCATCCTCGAGAAGACCGGCGCAGCCCTGGCCATGACCCAGGCCATCCTCAGGCTGGTCGGCAAGAAACGCGCGCCGCTGGCGATGAACATCGCGGGCTACGTCGTGTCGATCCCGGTGTTCTGCGATTCCGGCTACGTCATCCTGAACCCGCTGAACAAGGCGCTGGCCAAGGAATCGGGCACGTCCATGACGGTGATGGCCGTCGCGCTGGCCACCGGCCTCTACGCGACACACACGATGGTTCCGCCGACTCCCGGTCCGATCGCGGCGGCGGGAGCACTGGGCGCCGATCTGGGCAGGGTGATACTGCTCGGGCTCATAGCGTCGGTCCCGGCCGCGCTCGCGGGGCTTCTGTGGGCCACCAAGGTCGCGAAGAAGTACGTGATAGAACCCGATGTCCACGAATCGTATTCTGACATCGTGGCCAAGTTCGGCAAGCTCCCTGGCGCTTTCATGTCCTTCCTGCCCATAGTCCTTCCGATCGTCCTCATTCTCTTCAAATCTGTCGCTGAATTCCCGTCCAAGCCGTTCGGAGAGGCGGGATTCCAGAAATTCCTGTCGTTCATCGGCGACCCGGTCACCGCGCTTTTGCTAGGAGTGCTTGTCTCGTTGTTGCTGGTCAAGAAAGGCAGCCTCGGCGAGGCCGTCAACGGATGGATGAGCCAGGGAATCAAGGATTCAGCGATGATACTCGTGATCACCGCCGCCGGCGGCTCCTTCGGCGCCATCATCAAGGTCAGCCCCATAGTCGACTTCATCAAGGCGAACATGGCCGCCCTGCCGCTCGGCATGATGCTCCCGTTCATCATCTCCGCGGCTCTCAAGACTGCCCAGGGCTCCTCGACCGTCGCCATCGTGACGACCGCCAGTATCATGGCTCCGATGCTGGCGACTCTAGGGCTCGACCCCGCCCTTACCGTCATAGCGATAGGCGCCGGCTCCATGGTCGTGTCGCACGCCAACGACTCGTACTTCTGGGTCGTCTCCCAGTTCTCCGGCATGCCGGTAAACACGGCGTACAAGGCCTACAGTTCGGCGACAGCCGTCGAGGGCATAGTCGCCTTCGCGACCGTATTCGTACTGTCCCTTTTCGTATAACACCTTCAAGGGGCGGGACTGGCGTTGAGCCGGTTCCGCCGCGACGTCTCCGGTAAAAGGAACAGCGATGCGCGCTTTGCTTTCACGGTTCTACGAACGCTTCGGCCTCAACGCCTTCGTACAGGGCGATTACGGCAAGGCGGAGCTATGGTTCCGCAAGCTCGAGGGCGTGGAGCCTGATTCCGTGCGCGTCCTCCATAACCTCGGGGTGATACTCCTGGCGCGGGGAAATGCGTCAGGCGCCGAGCGGTACCTGCTGGAAGAGGAACGGCTCTACGGCGCAGCCTATCAGCGCCACTGCGCGCTGGCGGACCTGGCCTACTCGGCCGGTCGACGCGATGACGCCGCGCGCCGCTACGAAGCGGCCCTGTCAGAAAGGGAGGCAGGTCCCGGAGGGGAGCATTCCGCCGCCAGTCCATTGCTGCAGGCGCGCCTGGATATCTGCCGGGACGAAGCGCGCTGGACCCGTTCGAGGCGGTCCGCCGCGCTTTTCTCGGAAGCCGAGTCTGCCCGGGAGGCGGGCAGGCCTGCCGACGCGGCAGCGTTCTTCGAGGAAGCGGGGCGGCTGGACCCGACGAACTGGCCCGCCTTCAACAACGCCGGGACGATATTCCTCAACGAGTTACGGCAGCCCGCCAAGGCAGCGCGGCTTTTCGGCAGCGCGTTTGCGGCGAGCGCTTCTACCCAGGTCGCATTCAACCTGGAACTGGCCAGGGCGGCTGAAGGCAAGGAGACCTGACGATGACCGATACGACTACGGCGCGAGAGGACGCACAGGCCATTTTCCGGGCGGCTATCGCGCGCGTCGACCCGGTGCCGATGGTGGAGCGAGCCCTTCGCATCGAGGACGGGCCGTCGGGAAAGGTCCTCGTCGTCTCGAACGGCCTCGAAGAGCTGCGCTACGAGCTGTCTGGAATTGACCGCATCTTCGCTACGGGCATGGGCAAGGCCTCGGCGAGGATGGCGGCCGGGCTCGAGCGGGCTTTGGGTGAGCGACTGACAGGCGGCCTTGTAGCGGTCAAGGAAGGCCATGTGGAGCCTCTTTCGCGCATCAAGCTTATCGAAGCCGGCCATCCGCTCCCCGACGCGCGCTCCATCGCCGCCGCTACGGCAATCCTCGCGCTTGGGCAGTCGCTCGGCACTGAATTGACCGCGCGCGACCTGGTCATCGTCCTCGTATCGGGCGGCGGCTCGTCGATACTTTGCGCTCCCGCGGCGGGGCTGTCCCTTGACGACAAGATAGCGACCACCAGGCTTTTGCTGGCGTCGGGGGCTACGATCAACGAGGTCAACTGCGTCCGCAAACACCTGTCAGCGGTCAAGGGAGGGCGGCTCGCCGCCGCCCTGGCTCCGGCCGCGGTGCTGACGTTGGTGCTGTCAGACGTCGTCGGCGACGGTCTGGACGCAATAGCCTCCGGCCCTACGGTACCTGATCCCGGCAGTTTCGCCGACGCGCTGGCAATAGCGGGACGTTACGGCATGCTCGAGCGCCTGCCGCCGCTCGCTGCGAGCCGGCTGCGGAATGGCGCCAAAGGAGGGCAGGGTGCGCCATCCGATACGCCCAAGCCGGGTTCACCGGCATTCGACCGGGTGTCCACCCTCCTCGTCGGCACGAACCGCCTTGCGCTCTGGGCTGCCGAAGACGAGGCGAAACGGCGCGGCTACGGAACACTGGTTCTTTCGTCGCGGATCACCGGCGAAAGCCGCGAGGTTGCGCTGGTGTACCTGGGGATAGGCAAGGACATCGCGGCTTCGGGTTTTCCCCTGGCAACTCCCGCCTGTGTCATAGCGGGCGGCGAGACGACGGTTACGCTTCGCGGTTCGGGCAAGGGAGGCCGCAACCAGGAGATGGCGCTTTCCTTCATCGCGGCGCTGGGGCGGTCGCCGGAACACGGCGACCGCCTTGTTTTCCTTTCGGGCGGAACCGACGGAAACGATGGTCCCACCGACGCCGCGGGCGCGATCGTCGACCTTTCAACCTACGGAATTGCCCGGGCGTCCGGTATCGACCCTGATGACTCGCTGGCTTCAAACGACTCCTATTCCTTCTTCTCAAGCGTAGGCGGCCTCGTCAAGACAGGGCCGACAAATACGAATGTCTGCGACATTCAGGTTATGATCGTATTCTGATGCGCTTGTACTCGACAAGAACCGCACTTTAGCGTACCATCCATGCATATACCCGTAGAAGGAGAACGTATGGCTGAAAAAGAGACCCTCGTCATCGCGTCAAAGATCAAATCATTCATCAAGGAAACCTCGGAACTCAAGTGCTCGGCGGCGGTCATCGATGTCCTTTCCGACAAGGTCCGCGCCCTCTGCGAAACAGCCGTCAAGAGCGCCAAAGCCGATGGCCGCAAGACCGTACAGGAAAAAGATTTCAAGTAGAATTGCGGCGCGTATCTGCGGGCTGGAACGCCAGCGCCCCGGCCCGCAGATCTGTCCAGGTTCAGGGTAAAAGGAACTGTTGCCATCAGCAACGATGACGCAAACCAGAAAAGCGGCACGCTCTCTTCGGACCAGAACCTGGCGACGGCTTGGCTGGCGACTGGCTCGAGCGCCGGCATAGCGTTCAAGCCGTACCTCGTGACGTTCAAGGGCGGTACGACGATTTCATTCTACAAGGATGGAAAGGTCCATTCAGGAACGCTTGCCGCCAGGCAGGATTTGGTCAAATCCATTCCCGTTGACGGCGGAAAACCTGACTATATATCGGTAAACGCCGACACGGTGGTCCAGTTCAACAAGGACGGCTTCGTAACGGGGCTATGAGGACACGGCAGCCGTACGCAGCGGAAACCGCAGCTCGGCGCGGAAGCCTGACGCAGTCCCGAACGACAGCGTGCCTCCCAGTTGCTCGGACAGGCTGCGGACCAGGGTGAAGCCCATGGATGCACTCGTCAGTGGATCGACGCCCGGCGCGAGCCCCTTGCCGTAGTCTTCCACGGAGAGTACGACCATGCTTCCATCCAGTCCGAGCCTCACATCGACACGCCCCTTCTCGCCCGAGGCGTACGCATACTTGATTGAATTCATCAACAGCTCGTTGCACAGCAAGCCCAGGGGCATGGCCTCGTCGAGCCCCAGCTTGACCGTTTCGGCGATGCACCGAATGCCCGATGCGTCGTAGCCCTGTGACAGTTCCTCGATGACGGAGCCAATGTATTCGCCGGCATCCACCGAACTCAGGTCAGGCGACTGGTACAGCAGTTCGTGGATCGCGGCCATGGCGTTGATCCTTGCCTGAGTCTCGTGCAGCAGCTCGCGGTCGAACTCGTCGCGGAGCGAATACGACTGCAGCTGTATGAGGCTCGATATCACCTGCATGTTGTTCTTGACGCGGTGGTGGATTTCCTTGAGGAGGACTTCCTTTTCCATGAGCGAACTGCGCAGGAGCTGTTCCTGCCTCTTGAGCTCGGTGATGTCCCTGATGACGAGGATGGCTTGGTCTCCCGCCAGGGGGACTATGCGGCCCTCGAATTGCATCATCCCCGAATCGCCCGGCAGCGAGTATTCGTAGGACCTGATGGAATTGCCGTCGATGGCCAGGGCAAGTTCCTGCATGAAACCCGCGACGATGCCATCCGGGAACCCAACTTCGCCCATGCGCTTGCCTATGAACGCTTCCGGCGGGAACGCGAGTTTTTCCTTCTTTACCGTGCTCGAATCGATGAAGGTGCCGCGCCGGTCGAGCGTGAAGATGATGTCGGGGAGCACCGATATGAAGGCGCGGTTCCTGGCTTCGCTCGCTTCGAGGAGGATTACTTTTTCATGCAGCGATTCGGTGGCCCTGGCCACCCTGCGCCTGAGATCCCATGAAATACCGACCAGGATTATGATGAGCAAAGCCACTCCGGCCGCCACCACTCCGACGATCATCGGGTTTATGCGCCTCTGCAGCTCGGAGCCAAGCCACTTCCTGTCTATGCCTTCCATGGCGGAGCGTGAAATCGAGGCAAAGCCACGCTCGACCAGCCTCAGGATAGCCTCGTCGCCTTTCCGGACGGCGCGGTGAAAGGCACCTTCGTTCAGGATGAAGGCGATGCGGAAGTCCGCGTCTATGCCCCGCTTGTACAGGTAATAATAGGCGGGCGGCGCGTCGATGCAGAATATGCGGATGTCGTTCCTGGCAGCGGCTTCGACGATGTCCTCGTAGCTCGGGTATAGGGAGATCGTGGAAACGCCGCGGCTCGCCAGTTCGGATACCGCCGCGTCGCCTTCCTTGGCCGCGACCTTGAAGCCGCGGAGGTCCCCGGCCCGCGCTATGCCGGAAATGCTCCTGTGCATGAATACAGGCACCTGGATGGTGGCGTACGGAGCGGAGAACGTGTAGATCAGGGCTCGTTCCCCGGTGACGAATATCGTATCGATGACGTCGCCGATGCCTGAGTTGAATTGGCGCAGCGCCTCCGCCCACGGCAAGCCGATGAGGCGCACTTGAACGCCGGTCGTCCGCTCCCAGCTCCGCCACTGATCGACCAGGATGCCCT
>CAZNXK010000023.1:0-13076 GCA_964576835.1 uncultured Treponemataceae bacterium
GGTGATGCGGCTGCCGGCGCGAACCCCGAGCGCGCCAGGATGGCGGTGAAGGTTGTCGCGTTCCTGACCGCCTGCCCGCGCCGGTGGTTGTTGAAGTAGACGAGCACCGTGTCGGCGCGCGAGGCGATGCCCCGCACCCGCTGGGCCCAGGCTTCGAGCTCTTCGTCCGAATACAGGTAGTCGTAGCGAGCGGCGGCGTCCGAGCCCCACCAGTCCCGGGCGTTGCGGCCGTGGAAGCGTATGTAGGCGAGGGGGGCTGTCACCACGTCGATGACGGGAGGCAGGCCCCTGAGTTCCGGCATGTCGAGCGACGCGACGGCGACCGAGCGGGCGCGGAGAGCGTCGAAAACGCGGTTGTTGTACCATTCATGGTTGCGGAACTCCACGGCCAGGGGAAGGCTGCCCAGTTCCCCAAGGAGCGCGTCCAGGTACCGCCTCGAATCGACCTCGTAGTGGAACGAGTAGGGGAACTGGAGCAGCGCCGCCTTGAGGCGGCCCGCCTCAAGGAGCGGCTCGAGTGCGGCGGCGAATGCGCCCGCCGCGTCCTTCCAGGTCGCGCTTTCGATACGGTGGGTCAGCGCCTCGTTGGCCTTGACCGAGAACGACAGGGCCGGCCCCCCCTCGATGGCGAGCCTGCCTAGCTGGGCGGCGGTCGGCATCCGGTAGTACGAAAAATTGAGTTCGACCGTGGGGAACATCGCCGCGTACCGCGCCAGGAAGTCTTCCCGGGCGGTCCCCTCCGGGTAGACCGGCCCCACCCATTCGTTGTAGCTGTAGCCAGACGTGCCGACGAGTATCGTTCCCATGCTTGTATTATACTATACGGATGTTAAGTGGAGCAAGAAGCGCCGCCGTTCCTTCCCTCGGCGCGCGGCACCGGTGGCGACGGGGCGCGGAACCTTGTCAGAATCGGCTCGGTGCATACACTTGACGGCATGGATAATAATATATCGAGCAGTCCGTATTCCATCATGGCGCGCTTACGGAAAGCCGGCTCGCCCGCCTTCGCCATCGCCATCCTGCTCGCCTCCGCGGCCAGCCTTGGCGGCTTCGCCTGGCTCGTTCGCGGCAAGAGCGCCTTCGGCGTTCCCTCGTCGACCGTGCGCTTCGTCAATCCGCGATCGGCGGACGTCGGCCCGGACGGCACCATGGTCGTCGTCGATTCGGGCGAGCGCCGTATCCTCGGTCTCGCGCCGGGCGGCATCCTGCGTTTCGAGATAGTCGGGGAGAGCAGGCGGGGCGGATTCTATTCAGGCCGCATGGCCGGCTTCGATTCGCTCGGCCGCTTCTACATCGACGATACCGTCCTCGACCTGGCCACCTCGAACACCGCAGCGCGCCGCTGCCTGCGCTATGATTCCTCCGGCCGCTACGTCGACACCGTCGTCTCCTACCGATTCGAGGGAGACGCGATGAGCGACTGGGAGCATCACCCCATATTCATGCAGGTCAGGGGCGACACGTTGTTCTGGTTCATCCAGCGGGAAGACGGCGCCTGGATGATGATGAGCAAGGCCTTGCTGGGGGACGGCCCCGTGGCGGAGTCGGTCCTCGATGGCGTCATCGTCTACGATTACCTCGATGCCGTCGCCGTCTCCCCCGGCGGGGTCTACCTGCTCGCGCCCGACGGCACGGTATCCTTCGCCGACTCGGGCGGGCCGCTCGGGACCGAATACCCGGCCGAAGGCGAGCACGGGCTCTTGTTCCCTACGGCGCTGTCGATCGACGCCCTGGGCAGGCTGCTGGCCACGGACGGCAAGCGCTCGGTCATCGCGCTGGATACGTCGTCGGTACCCGCGACCGCGACGACGGTCCTCGATCCGGCGACCGTGAGGCGCTCCGGCTACGGCCAGGCCCTGGCCTTCATGGACATCAGTTCGGGCGCGGATGGAACCCTGCACGCCGCGAACGAATACACGGGAGACATCGTATCGTTCGCGCCGACGGGAGCCGTCTCGGTCGTCGGAGCGGCCAGGCTCGGCGACCTCGCGATGACGGGCCAGATCGCGGCGGTCGTCGCGGCATGGGCGGCGATGGCCGCCGCCGCGGCGGTCGTCGCGCTGTCGTACTACCGGATCTTCAAGCACCGCGCGCCTCTCGCCGTCAAGCAGGTCGCCATTTTCGTCCCGCTGATAGCCGTCATGACCCTTTCGCTCGCGCTGTTCGTCTACAGGAGCATGGTCGACCCGCTCGAGGCGTCGATCGAGCAGATGTTGCGCAACATGGCAACGATAGGAGCCGACCGGCTTGATCCTGCCGACATCGACGGGCTCCGCTTCGACGGCAGGAGCCTCCGGGAGATACGCGAGTCGCCTGGTTACACGGGCGCCATGGACGTAATCGACCGCCTCGTCAACGTGAACGAGGATCCGTGGAACTCCGACGTCTACGACTACCTGTACCGGAAGGAAGGCGAGTCCTGGTGGGTGATCGGATCGTACGACTACATCGAGCTCTATCCGTACGTCAAATCCGAGTTCGAGCGTGTCATCGCCAGCGGCGAACCCGCCTATCTCCGCTATGAAGACATCTACGGCAGGTGGCTTTCGGCCTTTTCCCCGGTCAGGGGCATGGACGGCTCGGTGCTGGCGATACTGGAGGTGACGATGAGCGCCGATGTCCTCGACGAGGCGAACTCGTCGTTCGCGATGCGCGGCATCGCCGGCGGCGTCGGCATCATCGGGGTGTTCCTCGTCGTTTTCGTGGCGTTCACCGCGATGCTGCTCAGGTCAATCAGGTCGATAAAGGCCGGCGCCGAGCGCATTGCCTGCGGCGACTACGAAGTCGACGTCGACATACGCTCGCGCGACGAGATCCAGGACCTCGGCGACGCGTTCAACACGATGTCCAGGGAAATCCGCGACTACGTCCGCCGCATCACCTCCCTGAACGAGGCCAACTCGCGCTTCGTGCCGGCCGAGTTCCTGGCCCACCTCGGCAAGAAGGACATCGCCGAGATACAGCTGGGCGACCAGGCCAATGCCGAAATGACTATACTCTTCACCGACATCAGGCACTTCACCGACCTCTCGGAAGCCTTGGACCCTACCCAGGTATTTGCCTTCCTCAACGATTACCTGAGCCGGATGGGGCCGGAGATACGGGAGCACGGCGGCTTCATCGACAAGTACATCGGCGATGCCATCATGGCGCTGTTCCCCGGTTCGGCGGACTCCGCCCTGGAAGCGGCGCACGGCATGTTCGCCAGGCTGGCCGAAATCAATACCGGACGCTCCGGCACGGGGCAGGCGCCCATCGACATGGGCGTCGGCATTCACCGCGGCCCCCTGATGATAGGCGTCATAGGCGAATCCAAGCGCTTCGACGGCACCGTCCTGTCGGACGCGGTCAACCTGGCCTCGAGGCTCGAAAGCCTGACCAAGTATTACGGAGTCCGCTCCATCGTCAGCGAGTCGACGCTGGTCTCGCTCGGGGACAGGGCCAGATTCCCGACGCGCTTCCTCGACGCTGTACGGGTCAAGGGACGGGGCGAGGTGGTCAGGATACACGAACTCGTGGCGGCGGGCGAGGGCGAACCGGGTCCGTCCACGGCTTCCCGGGGGAGCTGGGATGCGGCCTGGGAGAGCTACCGGCTCGGCCGCTTCGAGGAAGCGCGCGCCGCGTACCAGGACATCGCCGCGTGGAACCCGCTGGACGGGGCGGCAAGGCTGTTTGGCGAGCGCTGCGCCCGCTACCTCCGCGTGCCGCCTGCGGCCGGCTGGGACGGCGTCACGACCTTCGGTGAGAAATGAGCGGCCTGGCCGCCCGCGCCTGGCCGCCTGTCGTCCGCTCCGTCACTTGGCCGGGCTTGCCGCCTCCGGCGCGGTTTTCGGCGCGATCTTCGGCGTCGGCCGGCCGCGGATCCTGTAGCGCAGGAAGGTGCCGAGAGCCAGGGTTGCCCACACCGTCATCCATGCCGCGCCGGCGGGGTTTGCGGTGAAGTCAGAGCTGGACGCGAGCAGGACATGGGTGACGAGGACGGCGCAGGCCGCCACGGTAACGTTGTGAAAGGCCCGCGAGGCCTTGTACGTCAGCTTGAAGGTATCAGCCGCCCAGGTCCGCAGCTTCCTGATTCCGGCCAAGAACGGCAGCTTGAAATTGGCGATGAACAACAGCGCGAACACCGCAGCGGCGATGAAGGTCCACCATGCTATGGCGCCGAGCGTCGCCTGCCTGGAGTCCAACGAAAAGCCGTATGACGCCTTGAGGAGCCGGTGGGCGGCGGCGATCGCGATGATGAAGAATGGCGCGGTGCCGTGCAGAACCAGAAGGCCCTTGACCCCGAGTGCCGATACCGCGAATCCAGGTCTAGAGGCGAGGATGAGCTGGTTGAATATCATGATGAAGGCATAGACGCCGAGACCGACCGACAGGGTGTACGAGTCCATGCCTCCGCCCGCCTGAGTGATGTACAGAGCGGCGGGAATTACCGGAGACAGCAGGTACGCCAGCAAGAATGGTATCCGTTTCATGTGGTATCCTCCATAGCTCCGCCGATGGCGAAGCATCCCGGAATCAGGTCTTCTTGATGTACTTCTTGGCATCCATCGCGACTGCCGCTACGATGATAACACCCTTGATGATGTACTGGAAGTACTGGTCCATGCCGATGAGGGTCATTCCGTAGCGTATCACCGTGAACATGAGGACGTCGGCTAGCGCGCCGCCTCGAGGAACCCGCCTATGCCGCGGGTCGGCTCGTCCAGGAGGAGGATGCCTGGATTGGTCAGGAGCCACCGGCCGATGATGACTTTCTGCTGGTTGCCGGCCGTGGGTTCTCCCGCCCGGCGACGCGGCCGGGGCCGTTTTCAGTTGCCTCGGACGCGCAGACTGATACTATTTATCCATGGTGGAAAGCGAACCGGAGCTTGCGGTTGATCCCTGGAAGGAAGATTATAAAAAATGCGCCAACCCGCCGTCAAGGGTGATGCCCGAATTCTCGGAGCCCCTCGGTTTCAACGATTTCGCCGAACTCCATCTGCACCGATTCCTTGTCCAGGGCAAGGTGACGAAGGTGGACCAGGTTTCTCCGGGCGTAGTCCGCGTGGAGCCTGGGCAGCATTGAAGCCAAAAAAGCCATGGTCTGGAATCACCCGCGGAATTGCGCGATACTCGTCGAAGGTACGGAGGCAAAAGCGATGAAGCGAATCTGGTCCCTGGTATTCCTGGTATTTATAGTCGGCGTCGCGGGAGCCCTGGACGTGCCCAAGCCTACCGCCGAGATCAAGCGCTTCCAGGTGGAGGCCATCAGTCTTCGGGACGTGACCTTCCTCTTCGAGCTGTCCGTGAAGAATCCCTACCCGGTCAAGCTGACCTTCGGCGGGATGAGGCTCGATTTCTCGGTGGAGGGATCAAGGGTCTTCAGCGTCGCCGACCAGGGCGGGTTTTCCGTCGCCGCAAAGGGCGAGAAATCGAGCACGTTCACCGTCAGGCTCGAGTACGACGCCATCATCAAGCTGGTCAAGGACTACTCGACCAAGGAGTGGCTCGATACCGTCATAGACGGCGTCCTCGTCATCCCGCTGCCCGCCATGCCGGGCCTGCCCAAAGACATCAGCTTCAGCTACAAGCTGTCAAAGAAGATCCCGGCCATCAAGCCGAGGCTCGCCATCACAGCCTTCACGGTGACGCCGCCCACGCCTGAACAGGTGGCCGCGGCCATCGCCAAGGCGGGCTCCAAGGTGCCGCCGGGAAAGGCGCTCGGCGTGTTCAAGGACATGCTGGCGGGTCGCAAGCCGGCCGACCCGGTCATCGACCCCGCGGACCTCGACGTCCCCCTGACCGTCAGCTTCACCCTCGAGATAGGGAACGACGCCAAGGGCATCCTGTCTTTCGACGCGCTGGACTACGAGCTCCTGGTGAACGGCGAGAGTCTCGTCCTGGGAAAGACCGCCAAGGTGGTCAGGGAGGCTGGCCGTACGCTGGTTACGGTGACCAACGAGTTCAGCTCGAGGCGGCTCTCGAAGAACCTCAAGGCGTTGTTCGCCGACAGGAAGGGCACGTTCGCCGTCAAGGGCAAGGCGGCCATCAAGCTCCCCGACGAGGTCCGCAAGGAAGCGATTCCGCTGAGCTTCGACGAGTCCGGTTCGTTCTCGTTCAAGTAAGGGGGGAGCGCCGGGAATCGCTCTCGGGCTTCGCGCCTCGCCCCCGCTGCTCCCCCTCGCTCCAGCCTCCGCAGGCTCGTCATCCATGACGTCCCCGTCCGGGAAGCGGACGGGGCTGATTCGGGCCGCGCATCCCTGCGCGGCCTATATGGCACCTGCGGTGGCTTCCGCTACCCCCACTCCTGCGCCTCCGCCTGGTTGATCGCTTGCCCTGTCTGCCCATCATGTTCAAGGCGCATCGACTATTCTCGAATTCGTTTTTTTTTGATTGACAATCGGCAAAATTCTTTTACAATAATGAGTGACTACTCACTCTCTGGAGGCGATTTTGTCATATTCGATACGCGAGTACCACGATGTGCGTGATATTTATGGAAGGCTCGACGCGCTGATGGCCAGGGAGCCGCTTCCGATACGGGAAGACGCGATGAAACGCTATCTCTCGTTTTTCGACGGATGCCCCAGATCGAAGGCCATGGTCGAAGAGGCCAAGCGCTTCATACCGGGCGGCGTACAGCACAACCTGGCGTTCAATTACCCCTTCCCCCTCGTGATAGACAAGGCGGAGGGCGCCTGGCTCACCGATATCGACGGCCATAGCTATATCGACTTCCTGCAGGCGGGCGGCCCGACAATACTGGGCAGCAACGACGAGGCGGTCCGGAACCAGGTGATTGACGTACTCAAGCGCGTCGGGCCGTCGACCGGCCTCTTCCACGAGTTCGAGCTCAAGCTCTCCAGGGAAATCTGCTCGCACATGCCCGCCGTCGAGATGTTCCGCATGCTCGGTTCCGGCACCGAGTCGGTAATGGCCGCGATACGCGTCGCGCGTCTGGCGACGGGCAAGAAACGCGTCATCAAGATTGGCGGAGCATACCACGGCTGGAGCGACCAGCTCGTCTACAGCCTCAAGATCCCCAGGACGGGCCGATTCGAGGCGCATGGCATCCCGGCGGGCATGAGCCACCTGACGGACGAGGCCGCGCCAAACGACCTCGCCTCGCTCGAGCGTGTCCTGTCCGTCAACCGCGTCCGCGGCGGCACCGCCTGCGTGCTCATCGAGCCGCTCGGCCCGGAAAGCGGCACGAGGCCGGTGGCCTTCGACTACAACAAGGGCGTCCGCGCGCTCTGCGACAAGTACGGGGCCCTCCTCGTGTTCGACGAGGTGGTCACAGCGTTCCGCGTCGGGCTCGAAGGCGCGCAGGGCTACTTCGGCGTAAGCCCGGACCTGACGACTTTCGGCAAGATAGTCGCCGGCGGATATCCGTCGGCGGGAGGACTCGGCGGTCGCAAGGACCTGATACTGCGCATGGCGGCCGGCCTCGAATCCGGCAAGAAGCGCGCCTACGTCGGCGGCACCATGGCGGCGAATCCCCTGTCGGCGGCGGCCGGATACTTCACGCTCAAGGAAATAGAAAAGCACGACGCGTGCGCGGTCGCGGGCCGCGCCGGAGATAGACTATGCGCCGGCCTCAAGGCCGCGATAGCCAGGCGCGGTCTGCCCTTCGTCGCCTACAACCAGGGTTCGATATGCCACCTGGAGACGGTCGGCGCGATGTTCATCAAGATCAACCTGCTCAGGATCCGCAAGGTCCTGAAGGAAATAAAGGTACGCAAGTCGATGATGGAAGGCTACGGAGCGGCGTACGCGGCCGAGGGCATCGTGACGCTCGCCGGCATCCGCATGTACACGAGCGCCGCCGACACCGACGCGATAATCGACGACGCCATCGGCCGATTCGACAGGGTTTTCGCGAATGTCGCATCGTCGAGTTCCACCCCTGAATCCGGTAAAGGAGCCTGACATGACCGAGGCTGAAGCAAAGGAAGCGGTCCGTACCATGGGCATGCGGCTCATCGACCTGGGATTGACGGCCGGGACCTGGGGCAACGCGTCAATCCGGTTCTCCGATACCGCCATGGCCATTACGCCGAGCGGCCTGGATTACCGGTCGATGCGGGCCGACGACGTCGTCATCGTCGACCTGCGTACCGGGGAAGCGCGCGGCGGCAAGCCGTCGACGGAGAAGGCGCTGCACATGGCGCTGTACCAGAAGAGGCGCGAAGCCGTCGCGATAGTCCACACGCACTCGATGAGCGCCTCGACGGTCGCCGCCGCGCGGCGCGAGGTGCCCCCGGTGCTCGACGACCTCGCGCAGATTGTCGGGCCCAGCCTCCGCGTCGCCGACTACTCGATACCGGGGACAAAGAAGATGGCGCGTGCCGTGCTCAAGGCGATGGCCGGACGCATGGCCGCCCTGATGGCGAACCACGGCGCCGTCGCCATAGGCCGATCGGCCGATGAGGCGATACTCTGCGCCCAGATAGTCGAGAAGGGCTGCAGGGCCTTCATCGAAGCCGAGTTCCTCGGAGGCGCCAAGAGCATCCCGCGCTTCGAGGCGGCCGTCATGCACGAGGTGTATCTCCATAAGTATTCGAAACTCAAAAAAGGCGCGGAGAAATGAGCGCGGACGCGGGTACGGACTCGGTTCTCGTCATCGCTTACGATATCGGAACGACCAGCGCGAAGACCTGTCTGTACCGGTTCTCGGGCAAAACGAATTCGGGAGCGGAGCTGGTCGCGAGCGCTTCCGTCGAATACGGCATTCGCTTCCTGGCCAACGGCGGCGTCGAGCAGGATCCCGACGACTGGTGGCGCGCGATCTGCGCCGGAACGCGGTCCGTGCTCGCCTCCGGCGACGGCGTGCGGCCGGCCGACGTCCGCGGCGCCGCGTTTTGCTGCCAGATGCAGGGCCTCGTACTGGTGGACGCCGCCGGCAAGCCCGTGAGGCCGGCAATGAGTTATATGGACCAGCGCGCCTCCGAGCAAAAGCGACGGGGGCTTGAGCGCGGGTTCAAGGTCGCGGGCATGAACCTCGCGAAATTGCTTCCGTCACTGCTCATCGCCGGAGGCGTTTCGGCGAGCGCCAAGGATCCGGTCTGGAAGTACCGTTGGGTCGCGGAGAACGAGGGAGAGGCGTTCGCGCGCGTCCATAAATGGCTGGACGCCAAGGAGTACCTCGTCGCCAGGGCGACGGGCCGCATGGCCATGACGCCGGACTCGGCCAACGCCACGTTCCTCTACGACACGAGGCCGGGCCGCCTCTCGGCGGACGGTCTTGGCTCGTGGAGCGATTCGCTCTGCGCTAAGTTCGGCGTCGATCCCGCTCACATGCCCGAAGTCGTATCCCCGACGGATGTCGTAGGTCCCCTCTTGCCGGCCGCGGCAGCCGAACTGGGCCTGGCCTCCGGCACGCCTATCTTCGGGGGCGGCGGAGACCTGTCGCTCGTAGGTCTTGGTTCCGGGGCCACCGAGCCCGGGAACGTCCACATCTACATGGGAACCTCCGGCTGGGTATCCGTGGTAACCGAGAGCAGGTTCGTCGACACCGACGCGTTCATCGCCTCCGTGATGGGCGCGCGCCCGGGCTTGTACAACTATATATCGGAGCAGGAAACCTCGGGCAAATGCATGGAGTGGGTCCGGGACCACCTGGTGCTCGACGAAGTCGGCGCGTACCTAGGCGCCCGGAACGCCGCCGAGGACCCCGACGCCCGGTACTCTTCGCTCTTCGAACTGCTGGACGAAGCGATTGATTCGCAGCCGCCTGGCGTCGATTCCATCATGTTTACGCCGTGGCTCCACGGTAACCGCTCCCCCTTCGAGGATCCCCAGGCGCGCGGGATGTTCTTCAACATCGGCCTCGGATCGGGCAAGCGCTCGATGATACGGGCCGTCGCCGAGGGCATAGCGATGCACAATCGCTGGCAGCTTGAATCGATACGGCGCAAGGTCGACGCGACTGGTCCAATACGCTTCGTAGGCGGCGGAGCCAGGTCGCGCTCGATGGCGAGGATCATGTCCGACGTATTGGGAGAAACGATTGAAACGGTCGACCACCCCCAGAACTCGGGCGCCCTTGGCGCGGCGCTGCTGTGCGCCAAGGGCCTCGGGCTCGTGCCGACGCTCGCCGGGGTCAAGGCGCTCATAAAAACGGCCGCGGTGTACGAGCCCAGGCGGGAACTCGCGGACCTCTACTCCCGGCGCTTCGACGTGTTCAAGCGCCTTTACGCGAGGAACAAGCAGCTCTTCGCGGCGCTCAACGGCGCCGCCGCGAGGGGAGGGCGCTAGCGGCGAGGCTCCAGCGCTCGGCGAATGAAGAGAAGCACGGCGGCGATGAGGGTTTCAGGATCGTCGACCATCGCGTCGCCGACGAAGTGCCGCAGGCGATCGCGGTAATAGGTCGAAGCGTACGAGAACTGTACCGCGAGGAAGATATCGTCGAGGCAGAACGCGCTGGAGGACGGATCGGCGTCGGCGGCGATTTCACCGGCGGCCGCCGCGTCGGCGACCATGCGGCGATACAGGGTCGCCGATACGCTCTCGATGCGGCCGGAGAGGCGCTCGGCCAGCGTCGAGAGCTCCTCGGTGGTGCAGGCCAGGTAGATGCGGATGAGGTCGGGGTCCTGTACGGCGGAGCCGACGGCAGCACGGAGGATAGCCTCGATCCGGCCGAAGAAGCCCGGTTCGGCGGCGAAGATGGAGTTCAGCGTCGTTTCCAGGAGGACATGGGATTCTTCGATGATCGCGAGAAAAAGATCCTCTTTCGTCCGGAAGTATTTGTACAAGGAGCCGACGGAAATGCCCGCGGCGTCGGCTACGCGGTTGACGTTGGTTCCGGAGAAACCGTCGCGGGCGAAGGAGGCCTTGGCGCTCTCGAGCACCCGCTTGCGTTTCTCGTCGGATATGCGTTCGAAGACCGGCGTCCAGCGCTGTTTCGATGTCTCGTTTTCGGCCATGATATTACTATAGCCTGCAACACCGATCTATGCGATAGCCGGCCGCCGCGTCGGTCCGAAAGGAAGGGACAAATGGAAAACAAGACGATCAAGGTCTACGGATACCGATGGGTGGTGCTCGGCGCCGTCATGCTCGTCAATCTGGCGATACAAGTGCTGTGGATATCGTACGCGCCGGTAACGGGGCAGGCGGCTATCGTCTACGGGGTGTCCGATCTCAGGATAGGCCTCCTTTCGATGCTGTTCATGATCGCCTTCATACCGCTGTCGATCCCGGTGTCCTGGGCCATCGACACCCTGGGCTTCAGGAAGGCCGTCGGCTTCGGCGTGGTCCTCATGGGACTGTTCGGCATCCTGCGCGGACTGGCCGGCGCCAACTACGCCCTGGCCTTCGCCGCCACGATAGGGCTCGCCGCGGCCCAGCCCTTCCTCCTCAACGCGTGGACCAAGGTGCCCGCTCTTTGGTTCCCGCCCCGGGAACGGGCGACGGCGGTAGGACTGACCACCCTGGCCAACCTCGTCGGCACCGCGATGGGCATGGTGCTGACTCCCGCCCTCGCCGCGAGCGTTCCGATACCGACGATACAACTGTATTACGGCGTATTCGCCGCGGCGAGCGCGGCGTTGTTCGTGGCGACAGCGAGGGAACGCCCGCCGACTCCCCCGAGCGACGACGCCGGCCAGGTACGCTCGCTCATGCTCGACGGGCTCAAGCACGCGTTCACCGTACCGAGTTTCAGACGATACCTTTTCATATCGTTCGTCGGGCTCGGCGTATTCAACGGCGTAACGACATGGATCGAGGCCATCGTAAGGCCGCGCGGCCTCGGCCCGAAGGAAGCTGGCACGTTGGGCGCGATAATGCTGGCCGCGGGGGTCGTCGGGGCCGTCGTATTGCCAGCCATATCGGACAAAGCCGGCAGGCGGAAGCCGTTCATAGGCCTGGGACTGGTCCTGGCCATTCCAGGCCTCGCGGGGCTTGCCATTGCGCCGACCTTCGCCCTCCTGTGCCTCGCGGCGGCCTTGCTGGGATTCTTCCTGACGAGCGTCCTGCCCGTCGGCATGCAATACGCCTCCGAGATAACCCGGCCGACGCCCGAAGGCACGTCCAACGGGATCATCCAGCTCTTCGGGCAGGCGTCGGTCGTCTTCGTCTACCTGATGGAAGCCCTCAGGTCATCGAACGGCTCGTTCACGATCGCCCTCGCGGTGGCGTGCGCGCTGCTGGCGGCAAGCGCGATCGTGGCCCTGACGCTGCGCGAATAGCAAGCAGATTCCTGGCAGCGCCGGAAACGTCTCGGCGTATTGGCTGCCCGACCGATATACGGCAATTCTGCCATTGGCGATCTTGACTATCCGGCGCTTTTCCTCGCGTTTATCCAGGTGTATGATGCGGGCTTCGGAGGATCGATGGAAAGCTATACCGGCAGGATCAACCGCGTCATGGACTATATAGAAAAGCATCTCGGGGACGATATCGGGCTCGAGTCGCTCGCCGAGGTCGCCTGCTTCTCCAAATACCATTTTCATCGCGTTTTCGCCGCCTACACCGGGGAGACGCTCGGGACCTTCATCCAGCGCCTGCGGCTCGAGAAGGCGGCCGGGCTCCTGTGCGGCCGCTCCGATCGCCCGGTGACCGAGATAGCCCTCGAATGCGGGTTCTCCGGCTCGGCCGCCTTCGCGCGGAGTTTCAAGGAGCGCTACGGCGTCTCGGCCGTAGCCTGGCGCCGGGGTAAAAGCAACCAGGGCAAAGCCCACGGCAATGACGATCAATCGCCCGGCAAGGAAGGACAATCACCGGCGCGGCCGTCGCTGTACGCTACGTACACGGACAAGGGTCCGGTATGGAGGTTGACGATGGAAACGAAGAACGCGACGGTGGAACTCAGGAGCCTTCCGGCGAAGAAGCTGGCCTACGTCAGGCATGTGGGGCCCTACGCGGGCGACGCGAAGCTGTTCGAGGGCCTGTTCGGCAGGCTGTTTTCCTGGGCCGGCGCCCGGGAACTCATCAAGGGAGACACCATGACTCTGGTCATCTACCATGACTCGCCCGAGCTGGTGGCCCCGGATAAACTACGGTTGTCCGTATGCGTGACGGTGCCCGAAAGCACCGAAGGCTCGGGCGAGGTGGGCGTCATGGACCTGGAGGCGGGAAAGTACGGCGTCGGCAGG
>CAZNXK010000023.1:13086-21874 GCA_964576835.1 uncultured Treponemataceae bacterium
AGTACACCCAGGCCTGGAACTGGATGTTCGGGACCTGGCTGCCGGAGAGCGGCTTCGTGCCGGACGACCGTCCCTGCTTCGAGGCCTATCCCGAATCGCCCGGAGAGGACGGCCGCAGCGTCGTGGAGATCTGGGTGCCCGTCAAGCCGGCGTAGCGTCCGGGGCCTGTCGCAACCGAGGCGTCGGCGGCGCGTGCCCCTGGGGGTTCGGTTCATGAAAAGGGGGAGCGCAGGGAATCCGCCACGGGCTTCGCGGCTCGGCACCCGCGGCTCCCCCTCGCTCCAGCCTCCCCAGGCTCGTCATCATGACGCCCCCGTCCGGAAAGCGGACGGGGCTGATTCGGGCCGCGCATTCCTGCGCGGCCTTTATGGCGCCTGGGGCGGCTTACGCTACCCCCACTCCTGAGAAGACCTACCGAGGGTGTCGCGAGATGCTTTGACGTTGGTTTGGAAAACGTCTATCATCGTTGAAAATAGAGAAGTGCAATTTGCATATTGTTCTGGAGTGCCATGAAAACAAAGCAAGGGCTGTCGGAGCGCGATATCTGCACCAAGTACATTTTGCCGGCTATCGTGAAGGCGGGATGGAATGTCGATACGCAGATACGCGAAGAGCTTGGCTTTACTGACGGGCGCATTTTCGTCAATGGCAATTTCACTCGCCGCGGCGAACGGAAACGGGCGGACATAGTCCTGTACCGGAAGCCGAATATTCCTATCGCCGTAATCGAAGCCAAAGACGCGTCCCATTCCATAGGCTCGGGGCTCCAACAGGCCATGGAGTACGCGACGATACTCGATGTCCCGACGGCCATAAGCTCCAACGGTTCCGGTTTCCTCGATCACGACTTCAGTGGCCTCAACCCGGAGCTTGAGCGCGAGCTGGGCATGGATGCCTTCCCGTCGCCCTATGAGCTCTGGACGCGCTATAAGCGTTACAAGGGCATAGATACACCGAAAGAGGAGCGCGTCGCCGATCATGAGTACTACTACGACGGTTCCGGACGCTCTCCGCGTTACTACCAGCAGATAGCGATTAACCGTGCCGTCGAGGCCATAGCGAAGGGCCGGCGGCGACTTCTCCTCGTCATGGCCACGGGGACGGGCAAGACATACGCGGCCTTCCAGATCATCTGGCGGCTCTGGAAGAGCGGTATGGCGAAGCGCATACTCTTCCTGACCGACCGCAACGGACTGATAAGCCAGACGAAACGTGGCGACTTCAAGCACTTCCGCGACCGTATGACCATCATCAGGAAGAAGAAGATCGACAAGGCCTATGAGATATACCTGGCTCTCTACCAGGGCATAACCAACTACGACGAGGACGCCGACGCGTACAGGCAATTCTCTCCCGATTTCTTCGACCTAATTGTCGTCGACGAGTGCCACCGCGGAAGCGCGGCGGACGACTCGGCGTGGCGGGAGATTCTCGAGTATTTCGGCTCGGCCGCGCAGGTAGGCCTGACGGCTACGCCGCGCGAGACCAAGGACATATCCAACAGCGACTACTTCGGCGATCCCATCTACAGCTACTCGCTCAGGCAGGGCATAGACGACGGCTTCCTCGCGCCCTACAAGGTGATACGTATAGGCTTCAACGTCGATCTCGAAGGCTGGCGCCCGGTTACCGGGATGACTGACAAGGCCGGCAATCCCATAGACGACAGGGTCTACAACACAAAGGACTTCGACCGAAACATCGTAATAGACGACAGGACCATAGCCGTGGCCCAGCGCATCACCGAGTACCTGGTCAAGACCGACCGCTTCGCCAAGACCATAGTATTCTGCGTCGACATAGACCACGCCGAGCGCATGCGCCACGCGCTGGCCGTGCTCAACGCTGACCTCGTGCTCGAAAACTACAAGTATGTCATGCGCATAACCGGCGACAATGACGAGGGCAAGCGGGAGCTGGACAACTTCATCGACCCTGAGGAGCGCTATCCTGTCATAGCGACGACGTCGAAGCTCATGACGACGGGCGTCGACGCCCAGACCTGTAAGCTGATCGTTCTCGACGCCAACATAGCCTCCATGACGGAATTCAAGCAGATCATAGGCCGCGGTACGCGCATCAACGAAAACTACGGCAAGACGTTTTTCACAATCATGGACTTCAGGAACGTCACAGAGTTGTTCGCCAACTCGACCTTCGACGGCGATCCTGTCCGCGTCAAGGAAATCAAGGGCGACGAGCCCATCGACATGGACGATCCTGTCGTCGACGGAGACGACCAGTCTCAATCCGCAGCCGTCGACACGACCGATCCTGGGGCCGCGTATGCCGATGTCGAAGAATTCTACGGCAACGATGTCCGCGAGCGGCCCGTCGTCGCTGGCGTCGAGGTCCTCATACTCAATACGCGCATACAGACGCTCGGCGCGGATGGCAGGCTCATCACCGAAAGCCTGCGTGACTATACCAGAAAAAGCCTGCGGAACGAGTACCGCTCCCTCGACGAATTCCTGGCGCGGTGGAACGACGCGGAGAGGAAGACGGCAATCATAGAAGAGCTGGCGGCCAAGGGCATAGTAGGCGAAGACCTCCGCGAGGAAGTGAAGCGCGACCTCGACCTCTTCGACCTGATATGCCACGTCGCCTGGGGACGACCGGCATTGACGCGGCGCGAGCGGGCCGACCAGGTCAAGAAACGAGACTATTTTGCCAAATACGGAGAGAAGGCAAGAATCGTGATGGCGGCCCTGCTTGAACGATACGCGGAAAGCGGCATTGAGGAAATAGAGGAGCTGTCGACCCTCAAACTGGAACCTATAAGCGGCATTGGCACGGTGTCGGAGATAATCGCCGCCTTCGGCGGCAGGGATAAGTATCTCGTCGCGGTAAGGGAACTCGAGGCGGCTTTGTACAGAGCTGCCTGAGACGAGTGGCCGATGGTCGCTTTTTTGGATACTCCCTCCATTATGATTTTATATGTTATAGTTTTAGGTGTTAAAGTAAAACAAGATTATAATTGTTTTACCCTGGGAGGCTATAGTGGATCTGAAGGACTTCAAGGCGGGAAGACTTGCACAGGGTTATCAGTACCGCTATTTCCTTCCCGAGAAGATAAACCACGGCTTTTATTGGACGGACGAGGGGATCAATGAGCTTCTCGAGCGTGCCTCGCTTCGGCTTGGCGAGCTCAACTCGTTCTCTCGTTTCGTACCGGATACGGACATGTTCATCCGCATGCACATCTACAAGGAAGCTGTCGTCTCAAGCCGGATCGAGGGGACTCGGACGAACATCAAGGAAGCCCTCGTAGTCGAGAGCGAAATCGACCCGGAGAACCGAGATGACTGGAGAGAAGTCAACAACTATGTAGCGGCAATGAACGCCGCCCTCGATGAACTGTCCCGGCTCCCCCTGTCGAACCGCCTCATTCGCGAAACGCACCGTATCCTGCTTTCGAGCGGACGGGGCGAACAGAAGACCCCCGGCGAGTTTCGTGTGTCGCAGAACTGGATAGGCGGCGCAAGCCTGGCAGACGCGGTATTCATCCCCCCGGCGCATACTGAGCTTCCCGAGCTCCTGGGCGATCTCGAGGCTTTCCTCCACAACAGCGGCGTCAAACTGCCACACCTCATTCGTATCGCCATCGCCCATTACCAGTTCGAGACAATCCATCCCTTCCTCGATGGCAACGGCCGCATCGGACGTCTTCTCATCACCCTCTACCTGGTTTCGAGCGGAGTTCTCGAGAAGCCCCTCCTGTACCTCTCCGATTTTTTCGAGCACAACAAGGGCCTGTATTACGACAACCTTACTCGTGTCAGAGAAAGGAACGACCTTGGCCAATGGATAAAATTCTTTCTGACCGGTATCATCCAGACGGCGGAGCGATCTGTCGGAAACCTCAAAAGGATCACCGACCTCAAGGCGACGATCGAAAAGGACCGCATCTTGCTGATGGGGAAAAGATCCAGACAGGGACTGGAACTCCTTCATGGCCTCTTCAAGAATCCCGTGGTGAGCGTCAAGGCTGTCCAGGAGCGGACAGGGCTCTCTCCCAAGGCCGCCAACGACCTCGTCGCCGCTTTCACCGACAAAGGCATCCTCGTCGAGACGACTGGATTCCAGCGTAACCGCATGTTCGTGTTCGCCGAGTATCTTAAACTTTTCTCTGATTGACGGGATGAAAGGCAAGGACCGAAACGTGAAGAATTTAGGCGGTATCGTCAAGGCTTTGCAGAACATCATGCGCAAGGACCCCGGCGTTTCCGGCGACGCGCAACGCATCGAGGAGCTGGGCTGGCTCCTCTTCCTCAAGGTGCTGGATGACAAGGATACCGAACTGGAGCTGATGGACGCGGCGTACAAGTCAGCCATGCCGGAGAAATTGCGCTGGCGTCATTGGGCGGCCAATCCCGAAGGCATGACGGGAGACGCGCTCCGCGACTTCATAGACAAGACGCTCTTCCCCAAGCTCAAGAACCTCGACGTGTCGTCGGGCAACAGGCGGGCCCTCATCGTGCGCGAGATATTCCAGGGCACCAATAACTACATGAAGAACGGCACCATCATACGCCAGGTGGTCAACGAGCTCCAGCATATAGACTTCAACGCCTCGGAGGACCGCCACCTCTTCGGGGATATCTACGAGACGATACTCCGCGATCTGCAGAACGCAGGCAACTACGGCGAGTTCTACACGCCTCGCGCGCTGACCGAGTTCATGACCGACATGGTGGACCCGAGGCCGGGCGAGAAGGTGCTCGATCCGGCCTGCGGCACGGGCGGCTTCCTTACTTCTACGGTGGAACACCTGCGTAAGCGGCTCAAGAATACCGACGAGCTAAAGCGACTCGAGGGCGACATACGCGGCATGGAGCTGAAACCCCTGCCGTTCATGCTGACGGTGACAAACCTCATCCTACACGACATCGAAACGCCCAGCATCGACTACACCGACAGCCTCAACCGCGAGTACAGCTCCATTGGCGCCAGGGATCGCGTCGACATCATACTGGCCAATCCGCCATTCGGCGCCTCGGTGTCCGACGGCGTGGAGACCAACTATCCGCTCAACTACCGCACCACGGAAAGCGCCGACCTCTTCCTCCTCCTCATGATACGCTACCTCAAGGACGGAGGACGGGCCGCCATAGTCCTGCCCGACGGTTCCCTGACCGGAGACGGCGTCAAGTCACGCATACGCGAACACTTCCTGACCACGTGCGAGCTCCATACCATCGTGCGCCTGCCAAACTCCGTATTCCAGCCCTACGCCAGCGTCGCCACCAATCTCCTCTTCTTCACCAAGGGCAAGCCTACCAAGGACATCTGGTACTGGGACCACCGCCTGCCCGAGGGCGTAAAGTCGTACTCCAAGACAAAGCCAATACGCAAGGAAGAGTTCGCCCCACTGTCGGCCTGGTGGAAGAAGCGCGTCCCCGGCGAACAGGCCTGGAAGGTAAGCCTGGCGGACATCCAGAAGAACGGCTGGAACCTCGACGTCAAGAACCCCCATGTGACGGAGACGGAAAGCATACATTCCAGCGCCGAGCTTTTGGGCATGCTCCACGAGTCGTTCAGGAAGAGCGACGAGTTGCTGGCCAAGCTCAAGAAGGAACTGGGGAATGCTTAAGGCGGCCAGGATTGGCGAGTTTCTACATCGGCATAAGGAGTCAGTCTCTATCGAGCCCGACCACGAGTATTCTCTCGTAACCGTCAAGATGCATCACAAGGGCGTAGTCCTTAGGGAAAAGAAAAAAGGTGTCTTGCTCGGTTCTAATATGTACCGTATCAAGAAAGGCCAGTTCATCCTTTCCGGTATCGACGCACGGCAAGGCGCCTTCGGTATCGTGCCCGATGAACTCGATGGCGCGATAATCACCAACGATTTCTGGTGCTTCGATGTCGATGAGAGGATAGTCAAGCGTGATTTCTTTTATTGGCTTACGAGTACGCCTCTGTTTCTGGATGCTTGCCAGAAATCGAGCAAGGGAGAGACTCAGCGCATTCGCTTACAGAAAGAACTCTTCTACGCATTCGAGTTCCGTTTTCCCCCTATCAATGAACAGGTGTCTTTCTTAAAGCGCATACGTATCTATGACGATCAGCTTACGAGTCTCGACGATGAACAGGACAAACAAGCGGGTTATCTAAAAGCTCTCCGCCAATCCATCCTTCAGGAAGCCATAGAGGGCAAGCTTACAGCCGCCTGGCGCAAGAAGCATCCATACAAGAAAGGCGACCCGGAACGTGATGGAGCGGCCCTGCTCGAGCGGATACGCGAGGAGAAGAATAAGCTCGTCGCGGAGGGGAAAATTAAGAAGGGGAAAGTGCTTGCTCCCATCGAGGCGGGGGAAGAGCCTTTCGAAATTCCGGAGGGATGGGTGTGGTGTAGGTTGGGCGAAATCTGTAGCAAGATAGGATCAGGAAGCACACCAAGAGGTGGCAAATATTCTGACTCTGGGATCCCATTTTTTAGATCTCAGAATATTTACGATGGTGGAATAGAGCTCGATGATATTAAGTACATAAATGATAGACAACATCAGGCTATGGAAGGAACATCAGTTAACTCGAATGACTTGCTCTTGAACATTACAGGAGGCTCTTTGGGAAGATGCGCTTCAATACCAGCTAGTTTAGCCGCAGGCAATGTCAGCCAGCATGTATGCATTATAAGACCAGTTCTAATTCTTCAAGGTGCATTGCACATCGTTGTCAGGTCCCCCTACTTCCAAAAATCTATTTTCGCATCAACTACAGGTGCTGGAAGAGAAGGCTTACCAAAGTACAACTTGGAGCTTTTTTATGCCCCCCTCCCCCCCCTCGCCGAACAAACCGCCATCGTCGAGCGGGTCGAGGCGTTGCTTGCCCATGTCGACGAGCTGGAGAATGAAGTGGCGTCGAGGAAGAAGCTGACCGGGGAGCTGATGCGGGAGGTGCTGAGGGAGGCGTTCGAGGGTGAGGGAACTGTATGATTCCCCTGTTCGATTCACCGGTACTGGAGCAGATCGCTCGGCTCTTCGGCGATACCGGTAGCGGATTCACCGGGAGCGAAATCGCTCGGCTCCTGGAAGAATGCCAGATGCACGATCCGGGGCCATTAACGAAATGGGATCGAATATACCAAAGTTTCCTCTTTATGCAGGGAAGGGACAGATGCGGCAACCATGTCGGCGCCTTCATCATGGCCGCCATGAAGCCTGTCAGGCATCTGGGAAATCCCCAAAGGCTTTCTGGATGGCGGGATGGTTTGAATGCTATTCTAGCCTTCTCAGGTATGAGCATCGATGAGGCGGGAATACTCCACCAAACGGAGCAGGCAACGACTATCGACGAAGCGCTCCGGCGAGTCAATTCCCTGCGAAAGAAGTTATCGGACCGGAATATCCATCCCGAGGTCTACCGATACTGCACTCAGGAACTCGTGGCCGAAAACTACTTTCATGCTGTCTTCGAAGCGTGCAAGGGAGTAGCCGAACGGATTCGCGAGAAGACAGGCCTGACAGACGATGGCGGCGACTTGGTAGATCAGGTATTCTCGATCAAGAATCCCCGCGCGGCAATTAATACTCTGCAGACCGAATCCGAACAATCCGAGCACAAGGGTTTCGCGAATCTGCTAAAGGGCGTCTTCGGGATGATCCGGAATCCCTTGGCCCATAATCCGAGGGCGAACTGGATAATGAGCGAGCAGGATGCGCTTGATACCTTCAGTATGCTGTCGCTTATACATAGAAAACTCGATAAGATGGTGGTGATACCTGGCCGTAACTGAGGAGGTGATCATGGGCGAATGGGCTTTCGAAGGATCTAGGTGGTGGAAGTTCGATTTTCATGCTCATACTCCGAATTCCACAGATTACGGGCGCGGCGATGAGGCTCTCAAGAAGAGGACGCCGCGCGAGTGGCTTTTCGATCATATGGCTAAGGGCCTGGATTGCGTCGCAGTTACTGACCATAATGGCGGGGGATGGATCGACCAGCTAAAGCGCGGGTATGCCCTGCTCGAGGCTGAGCGACCCGAGGGCTTTCGCGAACTCGCTATCTTCCCTGGAGTGGAGATTACGACTAATGGGAATGTGCACCTCTTAGCCATTCTCGATCCAACGAGGACTACTTCTGATATAGATAAATTGCTTGGTGTCTGCGGGTATGAAGGTAAAAACGGTGAGAGTAAGAGTTCAACGAGCAGGTCATTCCTCGAGGTCGCTGAAGCCGTAGTCAAATTCGGAGGGGTCGCTATACCAGCGCATGCAGATCAAGCGGCAGGGCTGTTCATTCAGATTGTAGATGGGAATACCTTGCCCGCGATACTAACAAATCCATTGCTCTATTCAATGGAGATAGTCGACAAAACCTATCATTTCCCCGAATTGTATGCATCGAACAAGACCAAATGGACAAAAATCGCGGGGAGCGATTCGCATGTGCCGGCTGAGGCTGGCCGACGCTATACGTGGATAAAAATGGGCAGACCCTGCCTTGAGGGCCTAAAGCTAGCTTTGATGGATGGAGAACTCTCCGCTCGTCGCTGGGACGAAGTTGAAGGCGATCCGAACGCCATCGCTGACTTCGTCATCAAGTCTATTTCCGTTAGCGATGGACAGTATTGCGGGCATGGTACTCCGCTTTCACTCGGCTTCAGTCCTTGGCTCAGTTGCATAATCGGTGGCAGGGGAAGCGGTAAGTCTACGGTACTTGAGATGCTCAGAATTGGCATGCGGCGGGGTGCTTTTCTTAGAGAACAACTTGGCGAGGGCTCGGAAGTCGTCGCGGCGTTCGAAAGCTTCGCCCGTGTGCCAGAGGAGCGACGAGACCGAGGAGC
>CAZNXK010000023.1:21884-33145 GCA_964576835.1 uncultured Treponemataceae bacterium
ATTATGTCGGACAAACTAAAGAAGTTTCCTTTTGACCGAGGAGCTCTTGCGGTAAACACCGCGATGAGCATCGAATGTCTACTCAACGGCGAGAACTATAGGATTCAATGGACTGATGATGGCGGTCTGCCGCCTATCGAGAGAGAACTAGAAGATGGCTCGTGGGCTGTCAGTGAAGGGGAAGTACTGACGCGCTTTCCTATAAGCATTTATAGCCAGAAACAGATATACGAGATGGCGACAAAGCCAGAGGCCCTTTTGTCGATAATCGATGTGGCCCCCGAAGTTGGATATAGAGAGTGGGCGGCTGAGAATGAAAGATTGCGATCTCAGTACCGTTCCTTAAAGGCTCAGGCCCGCGAGATCGAGCTTCGAGTTGGAGAAGAGGCAAAGCTCCGAGGGGAACTCGAGGACGTGCTGGTAAAGTTACGCCTCTTCGAGAAGGGCGAGAACGCTCGTCTCTTAAAGGAGTACCAAAGGCGGAGAACCCAGGCGCGCGAGATCGAGGCCTTCACGGAATCGCTATCGGAGTGCTCATCGAGCTTGTCTACCGCGAAGCTCGAAGTAGTATCGCTAAATATAGAATCTTTCGAGGGAGCCGCCGCCGATGAGGCTGTCCTCAAAAGTATTAGCGTCTTTACGACCAAAGTAGAGATCCTGAATAAGCGCCTCGCCGAGATTCAAGCCGAAGCCGGACGTTTCGCTGAAGATTGCCAGGCGGCTATTACCGAATCAGCGTGGCAGAAGCGGTATAAGCAAACAAGCCTAGACTATGAGGCCTTGGTACAGAGTCTCAGTGCTGCGGGCGTAGGAAATCCCAACGAATATGGGCTTTTCGTTCAAAAAAAGCAGCAGCTCGAGCGTCGTCTCGCGGAGATAGAAGGATTAAAAACCAGGGTAGCGGAGCTTTCGAGCCAGGCGGCTAAACAGCTCACTATTATCGACGCCCATAGCCATAAGCTATCTGAATCACGTCGCAAGTTTCTGGCGCACGCTCTTGCCGACAATGCTGTAGTTCGTATGGAGCTTATTGAAAGAGGCCAGGATATAGCCTTCCTCGAGTCGGATTTTAGGTCTTTTATTGGCCGGGAAGACATGGCGTTCAAGGATGACATACTCTCTGATGCTCACACCCAAGGGATACTTTCGCCCCTTGCAAAGGAATACCAGGAGACTGTGTTCTCAGATATAAAGCGGACGCTTCTTGATCTCCATGTTGGGACAAATATCAAATCCTTCGGAAAGCGTTTTTCGGATTTTATCGCCAAGCTATCACCCGAAGCTTTGGATTCGCTGGAGCTCTGGATACCTCAAGATTCTGTAGCCGTTTCCTACAACAGGAGCGGGAAATCGAAGTCTTCGTTCGCTCCTATTGAACAGGGGTCCCCAGGTCAAAAGACCGCCGCAATTCTCGCTTTCATACTTTCGCATGGCCATGAGCCGATCATTCTTGATCAGCCAGAGGATGATCTGGACAATCACCTAATATACAATCTTGTCGTCGATCAGATGCGGGATAAAAAAGGGCGGCGGCAGATGATCGTCGTTACTCATAATCCGAATATCGTCGTGAACGGCGATGCGGAACATATACTGGCAATGGAATCCAGAAATGGTCAAGCTGTCGTGGATGTACACGGCTGCCTGCAAGAGTTCAAGGTTCGCCGTAGCATCTGTGACATCATGGAAGGCGGACGAGATGCTCTTGTGGAGCGTTATCGTCGTATAAATATCGGAGATGAATATGTTTGATTCTCCCGAAGAGTTGCTTGGTAAAATACAGCTGGGTGAAGATTCGACTATCGAGTTTAAGTCGGTTCGCTTCAAGGGAAATAGGCCTGAGCTTTCCCGCGATGCGCTGGCCGATGAAATAGCCGCCTTCGCCAATTCTTCGGATGGCGTCATCGTCTTTGGAGTAGATGACAAGACGCGTTCCATCGAGGGAATACCGCTGGAAAAGCTGGATGCGGTCGAGGCCCTCGTCAGTGAACTTGTCAGCGATGTCATCAAGCCAAGCGTCTATGTCCGTATCATCAAGATGACACTGCCGAATGAAGCCGGCGTCTCAAAACCTATATTGAAAGTCGATATTCCCAGAAGCCTCTTTGTGCACAAGAGTCCTGGCGGATATTTTCATCGCTTGGGCGATAAAAAGCGGGAATTGAGCCCCGAAGCATTGGCCCGCCTCTTCCAGCAAAGAAGCCAGGCCAGGATAATCAGGTTCGACGAGCAGACGGTACCCATGACGGTAATGGCGGATCTGGAAGAAACGCTTTGGAGGCGATTCGCGGGCGGACTCGATGAAAGCCCGGAAATTCTACTTAATAAGCTGCGCTTGATAGCGAAAGACGATATAGGGAACCAGCGCGTCACCGTCGCCGGGGTGCTGATGGGCATGTCCGACCCGCAGCGATTCATGTCTAATGCCATGATCGAGGCAGTATCTTACCGCGGGTCAATACGCGACTCGAACTATCAAATTGATGCGCGATCGATACGGGGGCCGCTGGACGTCCAGATACGGGAAGCCCTGGCTTTCATAGTAAAAAATATGAGGACGAGCGCTACGAAGGCTCCCGGACGCCTGGACATACCGCAGTACAGCTCCAGGGCGGTTTTCGAGGCTATCGTCAATGCGGTGGCGCATCGTGACTATTCCATTAGCGGGTCAAAGATACGGCTTTTCCTCTTCGAGAATCGCCTCGAGCTATACTCGCCTGGGTCGATACCCAACAGCATGACTCTGGATAGTCTTGCCCTTCGTCAGTCGACTCGTAACGAGTTGCTTGCTACCCTTATATCGCGTTGTCCCGTGACGGCCGATGGCCTGGGTCGAAGTTCCATGATGGATAAACGGGGTGAAGGCGTTCCGATTATCTTGTCTGAAAGTAGTCGCTTGTCCGGCAGGATGCCCGAGTACCACCTGATAGATGATGCCGAACTTATGCTGACAATCTATGCTTCGAACCAGGAATCAGATCAAAAGGTTTGATCATGAGGATTTGTCGAGCTTCGAATAGAGTGTTACCCCAAAACCCGAATTTTGGATGTCTAAATACTTTTAACGAGGCTGTGCTTATATATGTTGATGAGTCGGTAAAAGAAGCGATAGAGGGGGGGCCTCTGACCGAAGAGCTGATGTGGGAAGTTTGCGATGGCGGGAAAGCATGAGTGAGTTATTTGAATCAGGTTCTGACGCGAATGCTGATTTCGTCGATTCATTCGTGCAAACGATGAGCGCGACGCCCGCCCTTCCTACGATCGGTACCATACTCGGACTCATTGAAGAAGCAGGGCAAATCCTCACCAAATCAAACGATCCCGGTCGTGGCAAGAGGACGCTTATACAGAGGTTTGCCGCCGAGAAAAAGGTAGATTTCGACGAGTTCGGTAGCGCTCGCGATATGCTGTTCTCCGGATGGAATGATCTGCTGTCAGGCCTCGGTTCTCACTGGCTCGATCCTGCCCGCTGGAACCAAGTGCTGGGGGCGTATGCCCAGCTTGCCAGGAATATTTCCGTGCTCGGAGCGACGGAGACGACCATAGCAACCTTTATCACCGAAATAGTAGCGTCATGGTTCGCGATGAGCCTCTTCAGGTGGTCTCGATCCAAAGGGGCAGTCCTCGATCGTCTGTCACAGGCGAAGCTCACCTGGTTTCTTCCTGATTCTGCCAAGCCTGCGCCGTACGCTGCGATATTCGATGATCTGAAGATGGGCCTGGGAGTAACGGCTGAACGCTTTTATGGTCTCGCGAATGTACTGGCCAGCGATGAATCCGATGATGTCCGTGACGAGCTCGCTGCCAATATCGCGAGCTGGTGTTCCGGTGATGTTACGCCCCGGCTGGATACGCTCCGAGCATTGATCGAAAGGCGCCTGCAAAATCGTGGGTATCAAAGTGAAGCGTTGGTTTTCAGATCGCAGATCATCGCGGTGTCATTCGGGCAGGCTCTCATATCATGGGGTGATGGAATAGGCTCATGGAACGCAGTTGAAGTCGTAGGCACAACAATGGTGAAAACGATCGAGCACTTCTCGAAAAATTGGACAGAGATGCCCATAATACCATCACCGCGCTTTCTCAACGATACCGAAGACTATTTTCAGACAACCCTTCAATTCAAATTCTGGAACGGGATCCAGAATGCATCAGAAGCGAACCGAGCTCATGAGTTATCCATCAGCATTACCGCAATAGTCGAGGCTATTATTGCTGAATCGAATGATCCCGATGTCGAATCGCCCGATGCAAAGGACCTGTTCCGGATTTCTGCCGCGCTGAGAAATAGGTTTGGACCAGGGTACGCTCGGTTTGAAAAACTCGTGTATGAGACGGCAAGAATCGCGGGCATCGATTCAGCGATCAAGACTGTGCATGCGCAGAGAACACTCGATCAAATGGCTTGTACGCCATATTCCCGCTCGAAGGCTTGGCATCGGTACACCAAAAACATGATTGAAGGATTGGCGCTTCCAGTTTCGGAAGTAGATTTTACAGCCGCCCTGAATTGGATCGCTGACTATCGTCGAGACCGCATCGACCAGTTACGGGTATGGGGGCGGTATCGTAGGACAAGGCTGATGTTGGCTAGTTCATCTGGGAAAAAGGAATTTGTAGAGGCTCTGCTGGAAGCCGGGGCAAAGCCCAGCGTGGTTTCCGAGGATTGCGGAGGATCCTATGGCGATGACGGTACCGCGCTCATTTTCGCATTGCAAGGGTATGTCAACTTCGGAAACCTGAAAAGCATCTCCACCCGAGACGCATATCGATCGATCGTTTTTACTCTTATTGAGCGAATCGGAAAAGACCATCGGACGCTCGATAGGACTACTTTTATTCGAAACGCTTGCGCGTTGAGCCTGGCAATCGAGGCCGCCGATCCGGAGATCGTCGCCTTGCTAGCAAACAATGGAGCTTCCCTCGAGCTGGGGATAGGCGGTGATGAGCTGACCGCTCTGTACTACGCTCTTTCCGAATATTTTAGGGTCTCGATGACCTTGCGTCTGGGTTCCGACGGGGTCGAGTCCTGGAATAGGGTTTGCGGCCCCGATGTCAACCTGACCAGGATGGTCATACCTCCATTCTTTGCGAATTTGCTGCCAGGAGCCGTCAGCCAGCGTGAAATGGAAGCGGCGATGTCCGAGGAATTTCTCGAGCTCATGCATCGCAACGCCGGAGAACTTTTATCCGTATCTGCGGAAACACCAGCGCAACTCCGGAAGATAGTCGAAATACTCCTCGATGCCTGCGCGGACAAGGACAGGCTCCAGCCGAATGGCCGCTACCCGCTTGATATGGCGGACGAGATACAGCGGGAGCTAGGCGATCCGACGATGACGGAGCTCCTGGAACGCCGCGGCGCCGCCAAGAGAGCGCTTTGACAAAACGAGACCTGTTTGTAGCACCTATTACCCCCTGAACGCTCCTTTATAAAGCCCTATCCTCAAGATGAACGGAAGGCAAGGCAAATCCGCCTCCGTTCCAAGGATGGGACATGAAACAGAGGGTAACCAAAGAGTCGAATGCGCCTGTGCTCAGGTTGAAGACACTGAGAGGTTTCTTCGTTACGCCTCATGCGCGCACCCAAGCCTCGAGACGAGGATTTAGCCTTCGCGACGCAGACTTCATACTAGGTCACGGTAAATTCCGGAGGGACGATCGCACCGACCGAGGAGTATTCTTCATGCCAGAATCCTACTTCTCGGTACTGGGTGGGGATCGTAGGTTCGTTCAGTTACAAGGCGTGGCGGTCGTTCTCTCGCCTGACGGATCGACCATCGTAACCATCTACGGCCGGGACGAGCGATTCCGGTTCGGCGGTACGGACGGTGTTCTATGAAACGCGAAACCCTCCCAACTCTATCTATCAATCTACACCTTACCCAACGCTGCAATATGTCGTGTCGGGGCTGTTTTGCCCACTATGGACATATAGATGAACTTGGCTCCTCTGGATGGATGAATGTACTGGATATCATCGCGAACGAGACTGAGGGGCGGTACAGGGTAAAGCTCATGTTTGCTGGCGGTGAGCCAACCCTGCTACCATTCCTGGCACAGCTCATAAAGCATGGGCATGGCTTGGGAATGCTTACGGGAATAATATCCAATGGGAGCCTGATCGACGAAGGTTTTCTGGATCGTATCCATGGATCAATCGGGTGGGTCGGACTATCGGTTGATTCTATCGTTGAATCGACAAATAAAATCCTCGGGCGTGTGTATGATGGAAAGCCAATAAGTGCCGGCCAGTACATGTCAATCGCTTCTGGAGTGAAGCAACGCTGCATCCTCCTGAAGATAAATACAGTCGTCAACTCACTGAACCATTCAGAAGACTTCTCAGGGTTCATTGAAACTATCGCCCCTGATCGATGGAAGGTAATGCAGCATCTTGTAGTGCAAGGCCAGAATGAGGGTTCTTCGGCGATGGCAGTAGATTCAGACTCGTATAACAGATTCGTCACCAGACATCGTGGTGTCCGCACTATAGTTCCTGAAACAGCTGCATCAATGCTCGCCTCGTATATCATGGTAGACCCGTCAGGTAGGCCTTACGGAAATGAAGGTGGTCGTGTCAGATTCAGCGAGTGCATTCTACAGAAAGGACTTCTAAAACAAGCTCATGGTCTTGGATATACAAGGGACGCGACCGATAAGCGGGGCGGTTTCTATTATTAAAATAGCATTGTCGCCGATACCCTAGCGCCAGCGATTGCAGCGTAAACCCCGCAGCCGCCCTCCCGAGGGCGGCGAGGAGTTGAAGCGGAAAGCGCGGTGCCGAAGGAGCGTACACGCGACGAGGCAGGCGCCCGCATTTTCCCTGGTTGCCTTCCATGCCTTCTCAGCCGTCGTTCGTGCCCATGTACGCGGCCAGGCATCCTTGCCGAGCCGCGGTCTGTCTCAGGATTTCAGCGGGAAATAGATGTTTGTCTCGAGCTTCTCGGCGGGCGTGTCCTCGGGGGAGTTGAGGTACTCCTCGTACATGAAGTTCTCGACGGCTTTTCCCTTCTGGGCCACGAAGGCCGTGAGTTTGTTGTAGGTGGTCTCGATGCTCGCGTAGGATCCCAGGTGCCTGGCCGTCGCCAGAGAACCCCCGGGCAGCGCGCCCGCCTTGACCCTGCCTTCGCCCTGGACGGCCTTGGCCACGGGGAAGCCTATCTCCACGTCCAGGTCGTCCATGTCCATGTTGTAGTATATGGCGAAGGGCGGTCCCGCGAAGTCTATGGCCTTCCTGCCCATGTAGGCAGCGATCTCTCCGTAGATCGGACCCATCGTGGTCGGCAGTTCCTTTACGGGAGTCCTGTAGCGTACTGCCAGCGTGTTCCGTTCCTTGATCTCGACGATTTCCATATCGTCCTCCTTGTCGCAAGATACCTGCATCATGGCACGGCCAGTACGACACCTGTATGTCATGGTCACGGCGCTATTCGTACAATTCAGTTATTTTCCTGGACGATTCCCTGATGATATTCCGGAGGCGCGCCGGTTCCAGCACTTCGACGAATTGGCCGAAGCCGAGGATATAGCCGTACAGCCATCCGTCCTCGGGCATCCTGACCCTGACGACCAGGCTCCCGTCGCCCGATCGCTCCATATCCTCTTCATTATGGAATTCCTCGACGAGCGGAACCATCTCCGCGGAAAAGCGCAGGACCAGCTCCAGGAGCTTGCCTGTCCTCTCGGGATCGTACTCCCGGCTGAAATCCTCGAAGCTCAGCCCGCGCCTGCTGAAACCGCCGTCCAGGACCTCGGGCCGCTGTATCCTCGATATCCTGAACAGCCGGTAGTCGTCCCTGAGCCGGCAGTAGGCGAAGAGGTACCAGGCGCGCCACTTGAAAACCACGGTCATCGGTTCGACGACGCGGGTCACCCGTTCCATCCGGTTGCTCGTGTAGATGAATCGCAGGAGGCGCCCTGAGTCTACGGCAGACTGCACGACCCGGAAGACTTCCCGCTGGGCGGGGCCGCCCCCGAGCATGCTGAAGTCGACGTACAGCTTCTCTTGCCTCTCCCTGAACGGATCGGCCGGGGAGTGCGGCATCAGCCCCTTCATCTTCTCGAGCGTATCGTCGATCCTGACATCGTCCATCGAAGAGCATATGCCGTTCAGCGCGGTAATGATGTAGAAAAGGTCGTCCGTGCTCATGAGCCGGCGATCCATCTTGTAGGTATCGATGATGCCGTAACCGCCCGAGGGGCCCTGCACGCTGACTATGGGGATGCCCGCGAGGTTTATGGTATCCATGTCGCGCTGTATCGTACGGATCGAGACATCGAAGCGCTCGGCCAGTGACCTGGCGCTCGCGAGCTCGCGGTTAAGGAGGTAGACGACTATCGAAAGCAGCCGGTCGATTTTCATGGTTCGGCCCCCGGGTATTATGCTGAACTTATGCTGGCGATCCATGCTTCGAACCCGGAACCGAGTCATGAGGCTTGATAGCACGGACCCCTTGTCGCCTCAGGCCTTTCCCGGATACCGCTCCCTGACGACCCTGGCGAAGTCGGCGGCCATCTTCTCCTCGGAGACGGAGTTGTCGGCGAGAGTCGCGGCCCCGTCGACGATGCGTATGGTCGCGTCGAGCCTGTCGGGATAAGCGGCCGGGTAGGTCCTGTCGCGGGCGGCGGACATCGAGGCCTCGGCTTCGGTCCAGGCTTCGGCGGCCGAGCGGTTGCAGTCGTCGGCCAGGTAGCGCGCCGAGAATCCCTCGCCGGTGAGGGAGCGCAGGGTCTCGTCGTGGGTGACAGCGTTTCCCGGCGCCCAGTAGTGCCTGGCGAGGAGGGGGCCGACGGCGGGATTGTCCGTTATGTAGCCGAACTCGCGCAGGAACCAGGCGCGTGTCTGGTAGACAGCCATGTTGGCAAGCAGGTAGCCGTGGAAGCTTGCCGCGCTTTCCTGGTTGAGGAGATGGGGGATGGCGAGCAGCGGGCGGTGGCTCTCGACGCCCAGTATGCGCGTTTCGGTATCGCGGGCGAGAGCGAGCACGCGCCCGGCCGTGAGCTCCGCGTCGGCCATGGCGTAGAGCTCGCGCTCGAAGTAGGGCACGACGAGGATGAGCCGCTCCTCGAAGGCGTGGAAGGGCTGGCTCTTCTCGATGCGCTTCCGTATGAGAGAGGCGGGCATGGCACTGCCGTCCGCGGAGCGGGCGTAGCGGGAGAGCCAGTCGGCGTCGCTTATGAGGCTGTCGCAGAACATCGACTGGGTCTCGGCGTAGGCCATCGAGGTGGGCGGGAATTCCTGGGAGAAGCATGGCGAGTTCCCGGTCACGTTGGCGAAGTGGGCCGCGTGTCCGCCTTCGTGGAAGAGGGTGATGAGCGCCTGGAAACCCGAGCCGACCTGGTCGGGCCTGCCCTCCGAGGTGAAGTTGATAGCCCCCGGCACCCAGGTCCCCCGGTCGAAGTATGCGGGGACGGGGCCGTGGCAGAAGCCGTTCTGGTACTTGCCCTTGCGCTCGAGGAGGTCGAGCCGCAGGCTCGCGCCGCGGTACTGGATGCCAAGCCGCCTGAAGCTCAGGATCCATCGCTCCAGGGCGGTGTCGAAGGGAAAGTAGGGGTCCGTCTCGCGCACGACGTCTCCCGACATGTGGAAGCGAAGGTTCCAGGGCCGCAGCGCTTCCGCGCCGTTGGCGGCGGCGATGATCTCGAGGCCGCGGCGGTTGGCGCCCGATGTCCGCCGTTCGAAGTCGTCGAGTATGGCGAAGAGCTCCCCGCTCGTCATCGACTCCGATTTTCTCACCTTGAAGTCGAAGTAATCACGGTATCCCTGGCCGCGGGCGAAGGCGTTCCGCTCGCGCACGACGTCGAGGAAGCCGTTCCCGAGGACCCATTCCTCGAGCCCGCGGAGGGCCGTGAAGCTGGTCCTGCGGGCTTCCTCGTCGGGATTCGCCGACTCGTTCACGAGGAGGCTGCCGAGCGTCGCGTCCACCTCCGTGCCCGATTCGTCGCGGTGGCGCAGCACGAGCTTCTGACATTTGCCGAAGAGCTCGGCCTCCAGCGTCACGATGCGGTCCATGCCGGCCTGGCCCGCCTCGCCCTCGACTATGTTGGCCTCGAAGAGGGCCCGCCAGCCGACCAGACCGCGCAATAGCTCGCCTCGCTCATCCGCTCCGTCGCCTCCGGAGCTGGCCGCGCCATCCAGCGCGGCCAGGCGCCCGCGTACCGCGGAGAGCCGTACCGGGTCGGATACGAAGGCCTTCCAGGCCTTCTCGGCCGCCGCGAAGAGCTCGTGGTCGTCGCTCGTGCCCATGTAGGTGGCCCAGAAGAGGTCTTCCTTGCGCCTGTGGACGGCGAGGTAATCGTGGTTGAGCGCGTCGAAGAATGCCCTTATTTCGTTCGTTGCTTCCATGGTATAGTGCATATCGCGGCCGGCCTCGTCGCGTCAATCGCCACAGCGGTACGATGGCTGCCTCTCCCCGATACAGACAGCCGCGAAAAGAGCGGCGGAAAGAAACCCGCGTGAAAACGATCGCAGACTACCTCGACGACATAGAAGGGCCCGATCCCGCGCGGCGCACCCGGGCCTGCAACGAACTCATGGACATGGCCGAGGGGCTACTCGACGCCACCGGCCTCTGGGACCGGATCGCGGCCTACATGGACTCCAAGGACAACCATGTGCGCTCCATTGGCGGCCAGCTGCTCTGCGGCCTGGCCAGGAGCGACTCCGAGGGCCGTTTCTTAGACTATTTCGACGGTATAAAGCGGCTCACCAAGGACCCCATGTTCGTCACCGCCAGGCACGTTCTCCAGGCCACGTACCGCATCGGCCTGGCCGGCCCGAAGTACCGGAAGCTCGTGCTCGACTTCTACGAGGAGCGCTACGACGACTGCGCGGCCGAGAGGAACGCGACGCTGATACGCTTCGACATACTCGTCTGCATGAAGAAGCTGTACGACGCCAGGCGCGACCCCGCGCTGGCCGAACGTGCCCAGAAGCGGATAGTGGCCGAGTCCTCTGACGCCTACCGTGCCAAGTACCGCAAGGTCTGGAAGGACGTCTAAGCCCGATTCTGCTGTGAGATATCCGGGCTAGACTCCGTATATACGGCTCGAGCAGTCTAGTCCAAGTCTTCTTGATTGGTATCTTTTCGTGAGCTACTCAATGTTTATCCATAACTCATGATGAACCGCCGGAATCCCCGGCGGTTCATCACCCTCAGGAATTGGATTACTTAAAAGAATCAGCCTCGAGCTGAGCAAAGGTCGGCGTCGTAACCTTGGTAGAAATCATAGTAGCAGTATAAGTTTCCGTTGTGTTG
>CAZNXK010000024.1:0-7992 GCA_964576835.1 uncultured Treponemataceae bacterium
GACCGAAGGACCGGACATCGACAGGGCTCCCACGACCTCGCAATTGGCATCCTGTATAGGAGCGGCGATGGAACTGACCCCTTCTTCCCTTTCACCAAGGCTGACGGTGTAGCCGCCATGGCGCAGTTCCTCCAGGGCTTCCTCCGTCGTGAAGGGGTCTTTGACAAGCAGTGCATCCCTCTGTTCCCTTGGAAGGTAGGCGAGGAGGACGCGCCCTGCAGCGCCGCGGGTCAGCGGATGCCTGTCCCCGACGTTGATGACCCGCCTGAGCGGCAAGGTGCTCTCCACGCGTTCCACGCATATCCTCTGGTCATCGCGGATGACGTAGAGGCTTACGCCCTCGTTGTACAAAGTGTTCAGGTCGCGCATGAAGGGCAGCGCGACCTTGCGCAGCTCCATGTTGGAGAGACCCAAGGCGCCAATCTGGGTGATTCTGGGACCCAGGGAATAGCGCTGGCTGTCCACGTTCCGAGCCAGGTAGCTCCTCTTCTCGAGCGTTGCGGCGATGCGGGATGTCGTGCTCATCGAAAGGTTGATCCTGCCGGCGATGTCGGTCAGCGACAGCTCGAGCCGGCCGGGCTCGAAGCAGTCCAGTATGTCCAATGCTCGCTCTATGGCCCTGACGGGCGTGTCCTTGGCGGTCATGCTGTGCCTTCCATGATTCGCGTCGATCGGTAATTCTGTACAGTGGTATTGTATCTCATAGAATGGGAATATAGCATTAAGGGATTTCTGTCAAGACCGGGGAACCGAGGCCTGGAAACGGTATATGCAGCTTGATCAACGTCATATTTTAATACTCTTAAATATATATATAATATAAATAGAACAAAATATCCTGACATTGCACCAGCATGTCGACCCACCGCGTCCTGTGAGTGTACTTGACAATCAAACAGCGTGCTGGTTATTCTCTTGAACTGGAAAAGCCTGCAGGTTATACCACCAGATGGAATAACTCGGTGAAACCAGGGCTATTCATTGCGGAAGGAGTTTCCTTGTGGATTGCATCTATGCGGGCACCGGCTCTCTTTCGATAATCTTTGACACATTCGAACGTCCGGAGTATGGTGATTCTTCGATGCGAGCATCCCCCGAACCGACGATTGTCCCCATCGGGACTCTTCTGTCTTCAACCCCATCAGCCCTTGGCGGCAAATCATCATACGAGAGTAGGCTATGAGCGAACTAGCGAAACGAACTTTCGAGCATATCATTCGCGAGCGATGGTGCAAGGGCTGCAATGTATGCGTGTCCTTCTGTCCCAAGCATGTTTTGACGCTGCGTGATGGCAAGGTCTTCGCCGAGCGACCAGAGCAATGCATCGGCTGCCGGCTCTGCGAACTGCGATGCCCCGACTACGCCATCGAAATCAAGGAAACGGGGCTTGAAAAGCCTGTCGAGAAAGATGCTTCGACCCAGGATTATTCGATTCCCCCGGAGGCCAACCATGCCTGAAGCAAAACTGATGCAGGGCAACGAGGCCTGCACGCTCGGCGCGTTTACCGCCGGCCTCGATTTCTTCGCCGGATACCCCATCACTCCATCCACTGAGATAGCGGAGCTGTGCTCCGAAGAATTGCCAAAGATCGGTGGCAAGTTCATCCAGATGGAAGACGAGATCGGTTCCATCGCGGCAATCATCGGGGCATCCCTGACCGGCCGCAAAGCCATGACCGCGACGAGCGGACCGGGATTTTCGCTTATGCAGGAGCTCCTCGGCTATTCGTCGATAGCAGAGGTCCCGATCGTGATAATCAACGTCCAGCGGGTTGGACCATCCACCGGCATGCCCACTTCGCTGGCGCAGGGCGACGTGATGCAGGCGCGCTGGGGCACGCACGGCGACCATCCAGTCGTCGTCCTCGCTCCGGGCAACGTCAAGGAATGTTTCGAGCTCACCGTCAAGGCCTTCAATATAGCCGAGGAATACCGCGTGCCGGTGATAGTCCTGTCCGACGAGGTAATCGGGCACATGCGCGAGAAGGTCGTCCTGCCAGACCTCAAGTCGGTCAGGGTCGTCAATCGCAAGACTCCGTCGAGCCCGGCAGGCTACGTTGCCTACAAGGCCGACCAGGATGGCGGAGTGCCGCTGATGGCTCCCTTCGGCAAGGGATACCGCTGGCATGTCACCGGCCTTTCGCACGACGAGACCGGCTTCCCGACCAACAAGGGGGAAATCGCCGGGTCGCTCATCATGCGCCTGATGCGCAAGGTGGAGAAAGCCGAGCCGCAGATTCGCGACTATGCCACCGTGAGCACCGAAGATTGCGATGTCCTGGTTGTGGCGTTCGGCTCCTCGGCGATGTCCGCGACCTCTGCTGTAATCCAGGCCAGGGCCAAGGGCATCAAGGCCGGACTGTTCAGGCCCAAGACAATCTGGCCGTTTCCCGAGGAAGCCCTTCGCGCGCTGGCATCGAAGGTCAAGCGCATCGTCGTACCCGAGATGAACCTGGGCCAGCTTGCACTGGAAATAGAACGCGTCGTAGCGGGCAAGGCTCCCGTCGAGAGGCTAGGCAAGGTCAATTGCGAGCTATTCCGGCCGGAAGAGATACTATCGGTCATCATGGGAGGCTCCAAATGAGCGCTAGCCTCGATTACTTCAGGCAGAACCGGCTTCCCCATATATGGTGCCCCGGCTGCGGCCACGGCACCGTCACGGGAGCCCTGACACGCACCCTCGCCAGGCTAGGCATCGACAAGAACAATGTTGTCGTCGTCTCGGGAATAGGCTGCTCAAGCCGCGCTCCAGGCTACCTCGATTTCGACACGCTCCACACCGCCCATGGCCGTGCCCTGGCATTCGCCACGGGCATCAAGCTGTCCAGGCCTGAACTCATGGTCATCGTGATGACCGGCGACGGCGACTGCACCGCCATCGGCGGCAACCACTTCATCCATGCCGCCAGACGCAACATCGACATCACTACCATCGTGATGAACAACAGCATATACGGCATGACGAGCGGCCAGTACTCCCCGATGACCCCGACGGGCATGCTCGGAACGACGGCACCATATGGCAACGTCGAACGTCCTTTCGACCTGGCCAAGCTGGCCATCGCTTCAGGTGCGACTTACGTCGGCCGCTCGACCTCGTACCATGTCCAGCTTCTCGGCGAGCTCATCGAAAAAGCGCTCCTCAACAAAGGCTTCTCGGTGGTCGAGGCCGTGACCGGCTGTCCAACCTATTTCGGCCGAAAGAACAAGCTCGGCGGCGCAGTCGAGCTGTTCGAGTGGCAGAGGGACCACGCCGTCAACGTCAAGGCCGCCGCGGTCATGGCTCCGGAGAAGCTCGTGGGAAAGTTCCTCGTAGGCGAGCTCCACAGCGAGACCGCACCCGAGTATACCGCCGCGTACGCCGCGCTCATCGAGGGCGTCAGGCGGAAGTTCGACAACTTCCAGGGAGGAGTACGCGAATGCGCACAGAATTCAGACTAAGCGGTTCGGGCGGCCAGGGCCTCCTGCTCGCGGGCATAGTGCTCGCCGAGGCGGCTATCCTGGATGATAAATTCGCCGTGCAGACCCAGAGCTATGGCCCGGAAGCCCGCGGTGGCTCGAGCAAGGCCGAGGTGGTCATCTCCGAAGAGGATATTTATTATCCCAAAGCCAACGATCCGGACTACCTGCTTGCGCTGACAAGCGATGCCTACCGGACCTACGGAAAACTCCAGGGCAAGGGAATGATCATCGTCGATTCGTCGGTGACACTCGATCCGGAGATCAAGGCCAGGACAATCTCGGTACCCATCCTTGACACCGCGGCCAACGTCATCGGCAAGAAGGTCGTAGCCAACATCGTCGCGCTGGGCGTCCTTGGCGGCATATCGGGCGTCGTCCTTCCCAAGACGCTCGAGAAAGCCGTCTTGAACCGCGTTCCCAAGGGCACCGAGGAGCTGAACCTCAAGGCGCTGCGCGCCGGCCTTGAACTCGCGGCCAACGCGAAGAAGTCCCAGGAGAAGCCGGCATGAACGACACTATCGGAAAAGGCTTCGAAGCCTACGAAGCGGGAGTCGACAAGGCACTCGCCAAATTTCCCGAAAGGAAAAAGACCTTCTCGACCGGTTCGAAATCGCCGGTCAAGCGGCTGTATACGCCACTTGACGACAGCACCCGAGACTACGTACGGGACATAGGCTTCCCCGGTGACTATCCGTACACGCGCGGCGTCCAGAACACGATGTACCGTGGCCGCTTCTGGACCATGCGTCAATACGCCGGTTTTTCGACCGCCGAGGAATCGAACAAACGCTACAAATTCCTGCTCGCCCAGGGCACGACCGGCCTCTCGGTGGCCTTCGACCTGCCGACGCAGATTGGCTACGACTCGGACCACGCGCTGTCCCAGGGCGAAGTCGGCAAGGTCGGCGTAGCCATAGACTCGCTGGCCGACATGGAAATCCTGTTCGACGGCATCCCGCTGGACAAGGTTTCCACATCGATGACCATCAACGCGCCCGCGGCTGTGCTGCTGGCGATGTACATCGCGGTGGCCGAGAAGATGGGCATCGGACCGGACAAGCTCGAGGGAACGATACAGAACGACATCCTCAAGGAATACATAGCCCGCGGCACGTACATCTACCCGCCCGAGCCGTCGATGCGCCTCATCACAGACATCTTTGCCTATTGCTCCAAAGATGTGCCCAACTGGAACACGATATCGATTTCCGGCTACCATATCCGCGAGGCGGGTTCCACCGCGTCGCAGGAAGTCGCCTTCACGATAGCCGACGGCATTGCCTACGTCGACGCCGCAGTCAAGGCCGGCCTCGACGTCGACGCCTTCGGTCCGCGTCTGTCGTTCTTCTTCAACTCGCACAACGATCTTTTCGAGGAGGCAGCCAAGTTCCGCGCCGCCCGACGCGTCTGGGCCAAGGTGATGAAGGAGCGTTTCGGCGCAAAGAACCCGAAGAGCCTGTCGCTCCGTTTCCATACGCAGACCGCCGGATCGACCCTGACCGCTCAGCAGCCTGACAACAACATCGTGCGTGTCGCGATCCAGGCGCTTGCCGCGGTGCTCGGCGGCACCCAGTCGCTGCACACCAATTCCAGGGATGAGGCGCTCGCCCTGCCGACCGAGGCTTCGGTTCGCATAGCCCTCCGGACCCAGCAGGTCATCGCGTACGAGTCGGGCGCGACAGAGACCATCGATCCGCTCGCCGGCTCCTACTATGTCGAAAGCCTGACCGACTGCATCCAGATGGAAGCCGAGGCCTACATCGCCACGATCGACGGCATGGGCGGCGCGGTCAAGGCCATTGAGCGCGGCTACGTCCAGCAGGAAATCCAGGACGCGGCCTACGCGTACCAGATGGACATCGAGTCGGGAGAACGCGTCGTCGTCGGCATGAACAAGTTCCAGATAAAGGAAGGTTCTCCTACCGGTCTTCTCAGGGTGGACCCCGCGGTCGGCGAGCAGCAGTCGGCCAGGCTCAGGGAGCTGCGCGCCAGGCGGGACAATGTGCGGGTGGATGCCGCGCTCAAGGCGCTCGGGAAAGCGGCCGAGGGCACCGACAACCTGATGCCCCCGATACTCGAGGCGGTCAGGGCGTACGCGACGCTCGGCGAGATATGCGACGTGATGCGCGGCATTTTCGGCGAGTACCAGCAGAAGGTAATCCTTTAAGGTAGGTAGTCATGGAACGAAAAATAAGGGTTCTCGTCGCTAAGCCAGGCCTCGACGGACACGACCGCGGAGCCAAAGTCATAGCCAGGGCCCTGCGCGACGCCGGCATGGAGGTAGTCTATACCGGCCTCCGCCAGACGCCGGAGCAGATAGTATCAGCCTCGATACAGGAAGATGTCGACGTCATAGCGATGAGCATTCTGTCAGGCGCCCACAACCACCTGTTCCCCCGGGTCATGCAGCTTCTGGCTGAAAAAGGCATCGACGACGTGCTGGTCATAGGCGGCGGAGTCATACCCGACGAGGACATACCGGGACTCAAAGCCGCGGGCATAGCCGGCGTGTTTACGCCTGGAACGCCGACCACCGAGACCATCGAGTTCATCAAGAACAACCTGAAACGCGGGACCTGAGGCGTGGACGGACTGGCCATGTCTGCGGAGCTCGTTCGCTCCGGAGACCAGCGAGCGACGGCCCGTTTGATCAGCATGGTCGAACGGGAGGATCCGGCGCGCCTGGCCATTTTGAAGGCGCTGCATGCCTACGACGGCAAGGCTCGCATCGTCGGCATCACCGGACCGCCCGGTTCGGGGAAGAGCACGCTCACCGACAAGATAGTCGGAGCGCTCCGGACGCGCGGCCGCCTCGTAGCCGTGCTTGCCGTCGACCCGTCCAGCCCTTTCACCGGCGGCGCAATCCTGGGCGACCGCATCAGGATGCAGCGCCACGCGACCGACTCAGGCGTCTTCATACGGAGCCTGGCGACGCGGGGGCACCTCGGCGGTCTGTCGAGGGCGGTCTCCGAGGCTACCCGCGTGCTGGACGCGGCCGGCTACGACGACATAATCATCGAGACGGTCGGCGTCGGCCAGTCAGAAGTGGACATCGTGCGCATCGCCGATACCGTGGTGCTCGTTTCGGTGCCCGGACTCGGTGACGACATCCAGGCCATCAAGGCCGGCGTCATGGAGATCGGCGACATTTTCTGCGTGAACAAGGCCGACAAGGACGGCGCAGAGAGGGTTGTACGTGAGATACGCGCGATGCTCGAGACCGCCGTGCTGGGCGGTGCAGCCACGAGGTTTTCGGGACTGTACGCCGCGAGGGCAAGTCTGGGCGTGGACGCCCCGAAGCCGTCGATCGCCGACCAGGGCGCTTTCCACCATATCGCGGCCCAGGTTCCCGGCCACCCCAACCTCGAGATACCTCCTGTCTTGACTACCGTAGCCGAGACCGGGCAAGGTATAGACGAGCTCGTCAAGCAGATCAAGGTCCACCAGGCAACGTTGACGTCGACAGGCTATCTCAGGATGAGGCGAGAATCAAACCTTGCCTGGGAACTGGGGCATGCCGCGGCGGAGCGGGTACTGGCTGCCCTCGAGCGCGACGAGCGCAAGGAAACTGTCGGTGAACTGTCCCGATCCGTACTTGACAAGAAAATCGATTTCTACGACGCGCTCGACGCGCTCGAAGACGCCTTGATCCGGTCCCGCTGACAAGGGCTTCTACATTCCCAAGGAGGAAACACATGGTCGTGAAGATTGACCACATCGGCGTGGCTGTATCCAATCTCGACGAGTCACTGAAGCTTTACACCGAAATGCTCGGCATGGAGCTTGGCGGCACCGAGAGCGTCGAGGAACAGAAGGTTCGCGTGGCGTTCCTGCCGATCGGCGACACCGAGCTCGAGCTGCTGGAATCCACCTCGCCGGAGGGCCCCATCGCCAAGTTCATCGAGGCCAAGGGACAGGGCATTCAGCACATCGCCTTCAGGGTCGACGACATCGAAGCCGCTCTCGTCGAACTCAAGGCCAAGGGCGTCCGGCTGATAGACGAAAAGCCCCGCTACGGCGCAGGCGGAGCCAGGATAGCCTTCCTCCACCCCAAGGCCACCAACGGCGTGCTAGTAGAATTGTGTCAGCGCGATTGATAGAATAGGATTCATTTCCCAATAAGGATGGAGAGAACCATATGGAAACGAAGCTGAAGGATCTGGCGGTACGCCGAGGCCGCATCACCGCAGGCGGAGGGCCGAAACGTGTCGCGGCCCAGCATGACAAGGGCAAGATGACGGCTCGCGAGAGGATAGAATCCTTTCTCGACGCCGGCAGCTTCGTCGAGATCGATGCCTTCGTAGAACACCGCGCCACCGATCTCGGCATGGGCGACATCGAAGCCCCGGGCGAGGGAGTCGTCATCGGCTACGGCACCGTCGCCGGCCGCCTTGTCTATCTGTATGCCCAGGATTTTACCGTCATAGGCGGTTCGCTGGGTGAAATGCACGCGGCCAAGATATGCAAGGCCATGGACATGGCGATCAAAGTCGGCTGCCCGTGCATAGGCATCAACGACTCCGGCGGAGC
>CAZNXK010000024.1:8002-20473 GCA_964576835.1 uncultured Treponemataceae bacterium
CGGAGCGCGCATCCAGGAAGGCGTCGACGCCCTCTTCGGATACGGCAACATCTTCTACCGCAACACGCTCGCCTCCGGCGTAATTCCCCAGATATCGGTGATCATGGGACCGTGCGCCGGTGGCGCCGTCTATTCGCCCGCCCTGACGGACTTCACCGTGATGGTCGAGAAGACGTCGAACATGTTCATCACCGGCCCGCAGGTGATCAAGGCCGTCACCGGAGAGGATGTCACCTCGGAGGCTCTCGGTGGCGCACAGGTGCACAACGAGATATCAGGCGTTGCCAGCCTCATGTTCGCCGATGAACGGGCGACGATAGAGGGCGTCAAGAAGCTCCTGTCGTACCTGCCCTCGAACAACATCGAGGACACGCCTCTTCTGCCGACAAACGACGCTGTGACCCGCTCCTGCCCGGACCTCGCGGATATCATCCCTGATTCGCCCAACAAGCCCTACGACATCCGCGCCGTCATCGGCAAGATATTCGACGACGGCGACTATTTCGAGATACAGAGCCTGTACGCCAGGAACATCGTCACCTGTTTCGCCAGGCTCGGCGGCAGGTCGGTCGGCGTCATAGCCAACCAGCCCAAAGAGCTCGCCGGCGTCCTCGACATCAACGCGTCGGACAAGGCCAGCCGCTTCATCCGCATCTGCGATTCGTTCAACATTCCGCTCGTCACCCTCACCGATACCGCAGGATACCTGCCCGGCGTCGGCCAGGAACACGGCGGCGTGATACGCCACGGCGCCAAGCTGCTCTATGCCTATTCCGAGGCAACCGTACCCAAGCTCACCATAATCATCCGCAAGGCTTACGGCGGAGCGTACATTGCGATGTGCTCGCGGCATCTCGGGGCCGACCAGGTCCTGGCGTGGCCGAGCGCGGAAATCGCCGTCATGGGGCCCGACGGAGCCGCCAACATCATCTTCAAGAAGGAGATAGAGGAAGCCAAGGATCCCGTCGCCATGCGCAAGGACAAGATCGACGAGTACAAACGCAACTTCGCCAATCCGTACAAGGCTGCCGCGCGCGGCTACGTGGACGATGTCATCGATCCTTCCGAAACCAGGGCGAGACTCGCTTCGACCCTTGCCATGCTCCTTGGAAAGCGCGAAACCCGCCCGGCCAAGAAACACGGCAATACGCCGGTATAAGGAAGGCTCCATGGAAACAGCAGCGTTCATGTGGACCATCGTGGTCATCGGCATCAGCACGGTATTCCTGTGCCTGCTGTCGCTGGTTGCCATGGTGGGGTTCTTCAAATTCATATTCGTGCGGAGCTCGAAGATCGCTCCGACGATAGCCGCCAGCCTGGAGAAGACGGCCACCGAGAGCCCGAAGGCAGGCGGTGTCGACGGCACGGTTGTGGCGGCCATCGTCGCGGCCATAGCCGCCGCGAGCGGCGCGCCGGCTTCGGCCATCAGGATCGCCTCGGTGGAGAGGTCCGGCTTCAACACGCCCGTATGGGGATACGCAGATAGAGTGGCGTCATCGGGCGCCAACGGCCGCGCCTGAACGGCGCGAATATCAATACAAGGAGTAAGCAATGGTCAAGAAATATAGGGTTACGGTCAACGGTCAGTCATACGATGTAGGCGTCGAGGATGTCGGTTCGGCGGCCGGTTCAGTCGCGGCTCCCGTCGCGCAGGTTTCGGCCGCGGCGCCGGCCGTCGCCGCTCCGGCCGCGGTACCCGCGACAGCTCCCGCCGCATCCGGTGGAGCGTTCACGATCAAGGCTCCGATGCCGGGAACCGTGCTGTCGCTTAAAGTAGCCGCGGGCAAGGCGGTCAAGCGCGGTGAAGTGCTGATGATACTCGAAGCGATGAAGATGGAGAACGAGATCTCCGCCCCGTCCGATGGCGTCGTAGCGGCGATTCGCGTGCAGGCAGGTTCCACCGTCAATACCGGCGACCCGATGATCGACCTCGCGTAAGCGAGGCGGCGGTACAAGCGTATGTGGCAACATATCCTGGATTTTCTCGGAGCGACCGGATACGCAGGATTCGCGAACAGCTCGATGATGGTCTTCGGGTTCATTCCCGGGGAACTTATCATGATCGTGATATCCTGCGTTTTATTGTACATGGGCATAGGGCGCAAATTCGAACCCCTCCTCCTCGTGCCGATAGCATTCGGCATGCTCCTTTCGAATTTACCCCTGGGAGGCATTTTTAGCCCTGCCTCAGCCGACGGCACGCCCGGCGGCCTCGTCTACTACCTGTACTATGGCGTGAAGATGGGCATCTATCCGCCGCTCATATTCCTGGGCGTCGGGGCTATGACCGACTTCGGCCCTCTCATCGCCAACCCCAAGAGCCTCCTCCTGGGCGCCGCGGCGCAGATAGGCATATTCATTCCGTTCGTCATCGCGTACTACCTTGGTAAGGCGTTCCCGTCCCTGGGCTTCGACCTGAAGGCGGCGGCGAGCATAGGCATCATAGGCGGCGCTGATGGCCCCACGGCTATCTACCTGACGAGCAAGCTCAAACCCGAACTCCTGGGCCCGATAGCCATAGCCGCATATTCCTACATGGCTCTGGTCCCGATGATACAGCCCCCCATCATGATGGCTCTGACCACCAAGAAGGAACGCGCCATCAGGATGGCCCAGCTCCGCGAAGTCACCAAGGTGGAAAAAGTGATCTTCCCGATTGCGTCGACCATATTCATCGGGCTCATCCTGCCGTCGGCAGTGCCGCTCATCGGTTCGCTGATGCTCGGCAACCTCTTCAGGGAAACGGGACTGACAAACCGTCTGTCCGACACCGCCCAGAACGCGCTTATCAACATCCTGACCATCTTCCTTGGCGTTTCTGTAGGTGCCACGGCCAACGCGGCGCGCTTCCTTCAGCCGCAGACGCTGATGATCATTACGCTCGGACTCTTCGCCTTCTCCTGCGGCACGGCGGCAGGCGTCATCTTCGGCAAGATAATGAACTGGTTCTCCGGCGGCAAGATCAATCCGCTCATCGGTTCGGCCGGCGTCTCGGCGGTGCCGATGGCGGCGCGCGTATCGCAGGTGGTAGGCCAAAAGGCCGACCCGGGCAATTACCTCCTCATGCACGCGATGGGACCGAATGTCGCCGGCGTCATAGGCAGCGCGGTTGCTGCCGGCGTGATGCTTTCGTTCCTGGGCTGATTTGGATTTTCACAGGAAATTCTTGCCACGAGGGTACAGCGAAGCGAATGTGATAAATGAAGAGGATAAGGGAATATATACCACGGAGACACAGAGAAGACGGAGAAAGAAAGATAGGGAAGGATAAATAAAATTTCAAATCTCCTCTCTCTCTCTTCTTGTCTCCGTGCCTTCGTGTCTCCGTTGTCTGACTTCTTCTTTCTTGTCTCATCTTCTCTGTGTCTCTGTGGCAAAGAATTCAGTATATCAAGCCAACAACAAAGGCCGTCCGCGGGGAAACCGTGGACGGCCTTTGTTTCAGGATGGGTTGTGATCAGCGGCCGCGAGGACCGTACAGGTAATCGAAGTAGTCCATCTTGGTGGACAGTGTCTTGGTGAAATTCGGCATGGTCAGGCGGTACGACTCGATGGCCCTCCAGAAGTCGAAGAATCCCCGGTCGCGGCCGTAAGCGTCAGCGTATACCCTGGTGGCGGTCGCGTCGGCGGTTCCCTTGAGGGTCTCCGCCTGCTCGTACGCCTTGGACAGCACGGATCGCTGCTCGTTCTCGAGCTTGCCCAGCCACTCGGCTTTTTTGCCTTCTCCGAACGACCTGAACGCCTGCGCTATCTGGTTGCGTTCCTTTATCATGCGGTTGTAGACGCTTTCGGTCAGCTCGTCGGAGTACCTGATCTGCCTGGGTACCACGTCCAATATCTCGATGCCGTATTCAGGCGTCAGCAGGCGCGCCATGGTCAGCATCTCGGTGGAAATCTGCCTGCGTCCTTTTTCGATGACATCATACGACGCGTCGGTCTGCGTCAGCTGGCGCAGCGAATCTGAACCCTCGGCGTCGCCCGTCTCGAAGGTCTCCCTGGAGGTGGACTGCATGATGTCGTTGGAGTTTCGTACCGCCTCGCGAAGGAAGTTGGAGGAAACGACCGTGCGGACTGCGCTGTCGATGACGTCGTCGAGCTTGCCGTAGGCGCCTTCCATCGTCGATACCGACTCGTAGAACTTGATGGGATCCGATATGCGCCAGCGGGCTGTCGCATCCACCCAGATGAACTGGTTCTCCTTGGTCGGGATGCGCTGCGCCTCTCCGTCCCACGGAAGCACCTTCCTGGGATAGATGACGACGTTGTCGATGAACGGCGTGCGGAGCTTGAGCCCTGCGTCGGTCTCGACGCTCGTTATCTGCCCGAATCGCACGACCAGGGCCTGATAGCCTTCCTGCACGATATAGAATGGACCCGTGATTACGAGCATGCCAAGGAGAATGGCCGCTATGACCGCCATGGTGATGAGCTTTTTCATCGGGTAGCTCCAGTCTGGGCTCCGAGGCTCTTTATCGGAAGGAAGTTCCCCAGTTCGCTGTCGATCAATTCGACGCCCTTCTCGTCCGCGAACACGGACTCTATCATCTCGTAGTAGAGGCGATCCCGGGTCACTTCCGGCGCCTTGCGGTATTCCTCGTAAACAGCCTTGAACCTGGCAACGTCGCCGTTGGCCTTGTTGACGCGCTCGGCCGCGTATCCCTTGGCCACCTGGACGATGCGGTCGGCTTCTCCTGTCGCCCTCGGGATTTCCTTGTTGTAGGCTTCCTTGCCTTCGCTTATCAGCCTGTTCATGTCCTGGATGGCCTTGTTCACGTCTTCGAAGGCTGCCTGCACGCCAGCGGGCGGTACGATGTTCTGCAGCTTGACGGCGATGATTTCTATGCCGAGGCCGTAGCCCTTGAGCGTACTGTTCATGAGGTCTATTCCAGCCTGCTCTATGGCTATGCGCTGTGCGCCGAGTACGTCGAGTATCGTCCTGTCGCCTACGAGCATGTTGATGACCGACTGGCTTATGTCACGGATGGTCTTGCTCCTGTCGTCCACGTTGAACAGCCAGGCTTTCGGGTCGGTAATGCGGTACTGGATTATCCATTCGACGTCGATGATGTTGAGGTCGCCGGTCAGCATCGTCGATTCTTCTGGAAACGAACGATCGCTGTACACGGTCTGCACCCCGGCCTGGTCGGTACGGAAGCCGAACTGCTCGGTCTGAACCACCTTTGTCTTGACGTTGAAATTCGTCTGGATGCCCAGGGGCATCTTGAAATGGAGCCCTGGTTCCGCTATTCCGGTGAACTTGCCGAGGGTCAGGACCACCGCCTGCTCGGTCTGGTCAACGACGAAGAAGCTCGTCGCGAACAATGCCACTACGGCTACAGTTGCGATAATCAGGATTATCATACTGAGCTTAACCGGTCCCCTGATCGGTGTCACGTTTCTGTCTGCCATGGAACCTCCTTGCCATCTTTTAGGGTACCGCCGACACCGGCGTTAATCAAGACGATACGAGAAAATATGCGTGCAATCCCCGTCAGGCAGAGGCTATCGGCGGTAGACGCCGCATCCAGTCCTCGCCGAAAAGCCGGGCTATCGTCTGCGAGGCGGCTTGCGGCAGTGGTGCCGCGATGCGGAGGCCTTCCGGTTTCCCGACGCCAGGAGGCGTCGCGAGCACGGCGCAATGGAGGATGTAGCCTCCGTTCATGGGGAGGCCGCCATACTTGGCGTCGCCGGCGAGCGCGTGGCCGTGGGCCGCGGCCTGGGCCCGTATCTGGTGGGTACGCCCTGTACCGAGCCGTATGAGCGCCAGCGTAACGCCGTCCCCGCTCAGCAATGGCATGGCTCTGGCTTCGGCCCGGCGTGCCACGCCACGAGGAACCGGAGCCATGTCGCCGATCACATCGACAGAGCTGACCCTCGACGCATCGTCACGCGTCAGCGCGTCCACCCATATTTCTTCTGAACGCAGGTTGCCGCCGAGCACCGCGATGTACGATTTCTCGACCTGTCCTCTCCGGAGGGCCTGGCTGAACGTGGTGGCGCCGACGAGGCTGGCGGATACGGCCAGGGCTCCCGAGGTATTGCGGTCGAGGCGGTGGAGCGGAGCCGGAGTGAACGCCAACGACGCGGCCACGCGGTCAGCGTAATAGGCGATGGCCGCCTCGTCGATGCCGCCGGGGCCATGCGACAAGACGCCATGGGGCTTGTTGACGACAGCGAGGTCGGGCGTCTCGACAATTATCAAGCCCGAAAAAAACGCCGCCGCCGCACGGCTGGTTTTATCAGGGGCGCTACGGGTGGGCACTTCATCATCGGGGCGGTCCGAGAGGCGGACCTCGATTGTCTCCCCGGCTACCGTGCGGTGCGTGCCATCGACCCGTTTACCACAGACGCGTACGGCCCCCTCGCGAAAAAGCCGGTATATCATCGAGAGGGGCATTGTGGACAGCAACGACCTGACTATCCTGTCCAGACGGCGACCGGCGTCATCGGGGCCAATTTCGAACGTTCGCTTTTGGTATGCCATAACTCCAAATCCTCACAAAATCCGCTATGGAGCAGGCTGTCTTGTAACTCCGCACGTTATGAGGCCACGTTGAAACCTCAGGCAAGGCCAGCGACGGCTTGACAAGGATTGCGATTATAACTGAAATTCTTGTGATGGAAAACCATAGGGCGCTGATCATTACCTCCATATTGAGGAACGCCGTGTTCGTCTCGGCGTTCCTGAGCCTCTTCACCGCCCAATTCGCCAAAGCGCTCATAGTATTGCTCACCAATCGCAGAGCCGGCATCAGGGAAGTCTTCTCGACCCTCCTGTGGAGGACCGGCGGCATGCCTTCGAGCCACAGCGCCATGGCAATTTCAATAACGACCTCCGTTGCCTTTTCAAGCGGATTGTCATCCGATATATTCGCCCTTTCGTTTTTCTTCGCCCTCGTCGTCATTCGGGACGCCATGGGCGTCCGCCGCTCCTCGGGTTTGCAGGCCAAGGCGCTTAATTCCCTGGGAATCAGGATACAGCGGCGTTTCCATCTCCCTTTCAATCCGGTCAAGGAAATACATGGCCATACCTTTCCCCAGGTATTCGCAGGCAGCATCATGGGGTTCTTCATCGCGCTGGCGGTGAATACCCTGTAGCCGCGTGTCCATGCCAATACGCGCTTCCTCCACGCTGGCGCTCGTCGCTGCCGCAATGACTATCCTTGCCTCGGCTTCTTTGGCGGGTTGCGGAGCCGATCCGGCCGATGTCAGAATGGTCGCCTTTCCCGCCTCCGAGAGCGAAGAGCGGGTGCTCGATGCCCTGTCCGCGGCGGGCGTCGGGGATGTCATCGGCGCTTCGGTTGCCTCCGTACCACTGAGCGACTTTTCCGCCATAGTTACGGTACCATTCGACGACGCGACCCGGCGCAGCTCGGGGGGCGACCCCCGCAGGACTCCTCTCCTCGACGAACTTGAACGCAGGTTCACTGTCGCGGGGCCTGGAGGGACTCCATGGCGCGTCGTCCACGTACCCGGTTCCACTCCCGGCAAGGACAAAGTCGTGGCTGGCGTTCTTGACGCCCTGGGCATTGACTGGGCCTGGGACGCGCCAGAGCGGCGGTCAGGATCAAAGTATCTGTGGCTACCAGTGATCGCCTGGGCGGCATGGCTCGTATCGCGCAAGCCACGCTACGACCGGACTAGCCGCTCCATTCTGTCGGTCGCCTGGTTACCCGTGCTGGCGGCGGCGAGTCCTCTCGCGGCAACCCTGGTCGTCGTCCTGGAGGCAGCCACGTCCATTGCATATCCGCTTTATATCTCGGGTTCGTCGTCCCGTCTTGTCGCATCGCTGTGGCCCTATGCCGTAGCCGTCTTCGTCGTCGTTTGCCTGGAACCGACCCTGCTGTGGTATCTGGCCGCCTCCGCGGCTATGTTCGGAGCCTTGGCGTATCTGCTCCCGCGGATCGAGCGTCTGTCGTTGAATCGATGGCTCCATAAGCCTCCCCGGTTCAGGCCGCTGACCGGGTCAGGCCTGTCCGCCGCGTCCACCGCAATCAGACGCGCCGCCTTGGCTCCGCTTGCGGCGATCCTGGCAGTCGCCGTTGCGTTCCCCGGGCAGCTGTCGAACCGTGACGGGTCAACCGACCCCCTCTTGCTTGAGACCGGGAGCCGCGGCGGAATCTCCAGCGCCACTGCCATGATGAACGAGCATCTGGCCTACCAGTATGCGCTTACCTTCGGGAGGCTCGGTGACGCCGCGTGGGGCAGCCGTTCGTTTTCAAGTGCGTATCGCTACCGCGAGAAGGATGGGCGACTGTCGATCCGCGACCCGGACGACGGCGACAAGGACGGATTGGCGGCCCTCGAGGATAGGCTCTCCGGTTCGTTCCGTGCCGTCTTTCTGGTGCTCGCTGATCGCAAGCCGTTGCGGATAACGAAAACCACGGTCAAGCAGTCTCCCGATGATTGAATGCCCTTGCACTGATGGGCCTGTTTTTCTGTATAATGTGCCGATTTCAGATTGATTAGCCGATTTGATTCGACGACCAGGATCGCTTGAGCGAGCCTTGAACACACGTGAACCGGCGACGACGACCGGTTTGATCGGGCAGGATGGATGCATGACAAGAGTTCGCAGCTTCAAGCGCGGAGGCATACCGGTGGATCATCGAGTCCCGCTGCACGCGGGATCAATGGAAAACGCTTTCCTGCCGATGAATGCTGTGGTCATATTAAGGGAAACCAAGGCGGCCGCAGAACCGAATCCCGTCGTCAAGGTAGGCCAGGAGGTCCGTGAAGGGCAGCTCATCGCCAAGTCTTCGGGCAGGGGCTCTTCCAACGTACATTCCCCGATTCCGGGCATAGTCCGGCGAATCGAGACAGTCAGGACTCCGGGCGGCTACGAAGCGCGCGCCATAGTCGTTTCCCTCGAAGGCTCGTTCAGCGTATCGGGCAAGCGGCCGGAGCGATATCTATGGAAATCCCTCAACAAGGCCGATATCGTCCACATCGTACAGGACAAAGGCATAGTTCATGTCTCGAGCGGCCAGCCGCTGTCGGAGAGCATAGCCGAGCAAGCCTCGAGGCCGGGCTTTACCATGGTAGTCAGCGCGCTCGAGATGGACCCGTATAGAAGGACCGAGGAAGAACTCCTCGCTCTCCGGCCTGAGGACGTAATAGACGGATGCGCCATTGCCGCCCGCATGGCCGTTCCCGCCCGGATTATGATCGCCATAGACGAACACATGACGCTTGTTGTCGTGGAAAGGCTTGAGGCCGTGCTGGCGGCTTCGGGGCTTGAGGCTACCGTCCAGGCTTTCAAGCGCCGGTTTCCTCAGGAGATGCCATCGCAGATAGCCGAGGCTCTGGGCCTGGATGCCTCGACCCTGTTCGTCCTCGAGCCAAGCACCCTCGTCGCCCTGCACGATGCGGTCGTTTCGAACAAACCGCATATCGAGCAATACGTCTATGTCGGGGGCGGCGCCATCAAGCATCCGGCCATCCTGAAGGCGCGCATCGGAGCCCCGATTGGCGACCTGATAGAGGAATGCGGCGGATTTTCGGGTCCTCCCGATACCATAGTCATCGGGGGGCCGTTCAGCGGCAGGGCAGCCATCGATCTGGACTCGCCTGTAACCAGGACGACGAGGGCGGTGCTTGGCCTGAAGCCGGAAGAGACGAAGTCCGCGCCTGTACGGGCATGCGTCCGCTGCGGCGACTGCATTGTAGTCTGCCCGGAACGGCTCGATCCTTATCGGCTGCTGAAGCTCCTGAAAGCAGGAAAACTCGGCGACGCCATCAGTGCCGGCCTCGAACGGTGCACCTCGTGTGGAGCCTGCGCTTATTCTTGCCGTTCGAGGATAGCCCTGGTCGAGATATTCGACGCGGCGCGCGAGAACGGAATATCATGATGAATCGATCAAAGGGAACCTCGCTATCCTATCCGCCGTATATCCACGACTGGAAGACGAGTGCCAACGCGACCTGGATATGCACGCTGACCCTGGTGCCGGTGATCGCCTGGTCATCGGCTCTCTATGGCAGGTCCGCCATGCAGTCCTGGCTGGTCGCTCTCGTTTCCGCCGTAGCGGCGGAGGCCCTGGCCTCGGGCATGCAGAAGCGCTGGACGCTCGGCGACGGCAGCGCAGTGCTCACTGGTCTGCTTATCGCCACGGCAATGCCGCCCGGCGTTCCATGGTACATTCCGATGGCCTCGGCGGTTTTCGCCGTCTTGCTCGTCAAGGCAGCTTTCGGAGGGCTTGGTGCCAACTGGATGAACCCGGCGCTGGCGGGTGTCGCATTTGCCTACGCGAATTGGCCGCAGGCGATGCGCGAATACGTTCTTCCGCGCATTGTCTCGGGCGTAGACGGCGTCAGCGCTACCACCCCGCTGGCTTTTGCCAAAGGCCTCATCGGAGGCTCCAGCGGGCGCGTGATGGACGCCCTGCGTGGAGCCAGCTATCCGCTGTCTTCCATAGATGCCACCATCACCGGCCTCATGAACGACTCTTTTTTCTCGAGGCTCGGAGCGCGGCTTCCCAACGGCTACATCGACCTTGCCATAGGCCTCAAGCCGGGTACTCTCGGCGAGAGCGCGTTGCTGGCAGTCGTTCTCGGCTCGATCATCCTCGTTTCCCTCCGCCTCGTCAGCGCAGGCATCCCGGCCGCGATCATCGGTACCTTCGCGGTGCTGGTCAGGTTGTTCGGGACTGGACTTCCCGGAGAGGATTTCCTGTCCGGCGACGTTCTGTTCGCGCTGTCCGGGGGCGGGATCATGCTCGTAGCTTTCTACATGGCCGCCGATCCGGTCAGTTCCCCGGTTGGCCGGCGGGCCGGGCTGGTATACGGGGCGGCTATCGGCGCGCTGGCCTTCGTGTTCAGACGATGGGGCGCGTTCACGGAAAGCATCGCATACGCGGTGCTTGTCATGAACGTCCTGACGCCATTCATCGAGAAAGTCATCTCGTCAAAGAATAGACTCGGCGGGAAGAGGCGCGAAGCATGAGCAAACCCGTTTTCGATCCCAGCTTTGCCTCAGCGATAGCTGTCGTCGCTCTGGCGTTGGCGGTAGCGGGTTATGCCTCGAGCTACGTTTCCGGCCAGGCGGACGAGTACTTCAGCCAGACGGTTGATGAGGCGCTTGGTGCCCCGTCCCGGCGTTCGACGTGGGCGACGCTCCGTGATGGTTATGTACTTGGGCGCGCCGATCCCAAGAAGGGGAATGCGGCCTATGTCGTGATCGCCAGACGGCCAGGCGGCGAGTACCGGATCGCCATCAGCGTCGATGCCGATGGCTCGGTCATCAAGACCGCTCCGCTCGGGGCGAGCAACGGTTTCATCTATGCGAGGCGCCTCGGGCTGCTTTTCGAAAGGACCATGACAGGCGGCTTGAGCGACGATCACAGCCCGCTCGACGTGACGATACAACCACTGGTCATCAACGCGATCGAGTCGATTGCCAGGATGGAACGACAGAGAACGGAAGAAAGAAAGCGATGAACGACCAACGATCCGGCTCCTTCGCCGCGTGGACTTCACTGTCCGCTCTGGCGCCCTTGTATATCTTCTCTACGGACTTGACGATCGGATTGGCGCTCGGATTGACGTTTCTCGTCGTCCACAGCACCGCCGCCTCCATAGCGCTCCTCCTGCCTGTCTCGTTCGGTCGGGATCGCATTTTCGTTTTTTCGGTTATTGGAGCGGCGATCGCGGCGTCGCTGTCCGCGTCGACGATACGGCTTCTGGACCCGTTCCTCTTCGAGGCGACCTATTGGCGCCTTTTCCTTGCGGCATTCACGATACCCGTCATGAGGGCCAGCCTGATTCCTGATACGATATCCGAGCGGGAACGTGCCTGGGAGAACGTGATGCGCGGTCTGGGTTCGGCCGCATCGGTCGTCGCGGTAGGCGCCGTACGCGAGCTTATCGCCTCGGGCGCGATCTCCATGATGCTGGGGCAGACGCAGTCCAGGTTTCTGCCCATCGCTTCGCAGCCTGCGGGCGGCATGATACTGCTCGGATTGGCGGCCGCGGGCTTCAAGGCCCTGCTGTCAGCGGTCAAGGGGGCGGCACGATGAGCGGTATCGGGCTGGTATTCTACTTCGTCTTCGGCGGCAATGTGCTCATCCAATGGGGCTTGCTTCCAGCGGGAGACGATATACAAATGGCTTCACCACTTGCGATCATCACCTTCATGGTCGCGTCGGCATTCGCGGCGTTGTTCGATGGCCTCGTCTATCGGCATGTCCTGGCGCCGCTCGGACTCGAGTCGATGTCTCCGGTCCTGTTCGCTTTGCTGCTCTTCGGCATGGCCGGCGCATTTCAGGGTATACGGGCGCTTGCGGGCAAAGCCCGGCTGGACATGCACGGCGACAGGACGTTTCAGGCGACCATGGTGCTATACGCGGTAGGAATGATGGCGACGGGTCGCTTCTCGTCCATATGGTACCTGCTCGGCGGCGGCGCCTCGGCGGCATTCGGTTATATCGCCGCGACCTACTTTCTCGAAGCGATCATGTCAAGGCTGGAACT
>CAZNXK010000024.1:20483-28469 GCA_964576835.1 uncultured Treponemataceae bacterium
AACCGATTCCGGCACTCTTCCGGGGCACCCCGATACGCTTCATAAGCGCCGGCCTTATAGCCATGGCCTTCTCGGGAGTCGATGCCAGCTTTTTTACCGTCTTTTACGGCTAGTCGTGATCGGTCGATGTACTTTTCGCCTTCCGTGCCGATTCGAACTGCGATATACTCATCGACAATGTTTGAAAAGGATGTTCCGGCATGCTCAAGACGCACCTCGTTCTAGGGACATACAACCATCTTCCGGAAGGTCTCGAAGAAGGAGCGTTCGAGACCATCTACCAGTCGTGTTACCGGCCATTTCTTTCGGCCCTCAATAGATTCCCCGAGATCCAGGCTTCGCTGTATTATTCCGGAAGCCTGCTCAAGCGCTTCGAAGCCAGGCACCCGGAATACCTGATGCTTCTCGAGGAGATGTCGGCGAGACGCCAGATCGAGTTGCTCGGCGGCGGATTCTACGCGCCAATACTACCCCTGATACCGACCTCCGACCGCCTCGGCCAGATAGAAATGATGACGACGTACCTGCGGAAAAGCTTCGGCAAGCGCCCGCGCGGCTGCTGGCTGGCCGAATATGCGTGGGAACCGTGGCTGGCGTCGACCCTGCAGGCTTCCGGCATGGATTATACCTTCCTTTCGGCCGCTCAATTCCGGGAGGCTCTGGGCCGAGACGATGCGGATCTCGCGCCTGTCGTCACCGAGGACCAGGGGCGCTGCATCACGGTACTCCCCGTTTTTGACTGCTCTACCGGTTTCACCGATCCGATCGGCCTCGTCGAAGCTGCCGAGGCAGTCGGGCCCAGGCCGCTGACGGTGCTGATGGCGCCGGGCGAGAACATATCGTCGCTATGGGAAGCCTCCGGGCTTGAATCGCCGGACCTCTATATGGAACGGACATTTTCGTGGTTCCGGAAGAATGCCCTAGAGACGGAAACAACTACGCCTTCGCGTTACCTGAAGACGAAGCGTGTGGCTACCAAGCTCTATTTCCCGGGTTCGGCTACCGGGCGATTCATGACGGCAAGCGCCGCCCCAGGTTCCAGCCACGCATGCGGAAGCCTGCGGCGCTCCATCATACGCTATGCGAGCACAGCGGCGCTGTATTCGAGGATGTATTATGTACACCTCCTCATCGGCCAGCTTCGCGGAGACAAATCGCGGAAAAAGACCGCGATCGAGGATCTCTGGAAGGGGCAATGCGGGAATGCCTACTGGCTTTCCCCGGGGGGCGGTATCGAGAAACCATCGATACGTGAAGCTGCGTACCGGTCGCTGATAGACGCCGAACTCACGACGAGGCAGAAGGGCGCCTTCGTTCCGGGCATCATCAAGACAGATGTCGATTTCGACTCCTCCAAGGAATACATCTACCAGGGAGTGGACATGAACGCCTACATCCACCCCCGCGGGGCGGTGCTCGTCGAGCTTGACGCGCTCAAGGCGCGGCGCAACCTGTGCGACCTGTTCACCGATGCTCCCGAGGGAGACCGGGCAAGCAAATCATCCTTCGTGGACAGGCTATACGTCCGGGAGCCCGATGCCGACAGGTCGCTTTCACCCTGGACCGGAGATCACGGACCCTTTTCAAGCCACCTGTACGACGAAACGAATACAGAAGGCGATCTTCAGGCATTGTCCTTCTTCAAGGACGGCTTCGTAGGCCTGGGCGGCACCAAGCGCTCCATAGCCATCACGAAGCGATTCAGCTTCAGCAAAAAAGCGGTACGTGTTTCCTACAGCGTACAGAATCGATCCGACGCGGAGGCCGTGTTCTGGCTGGGCGTCGAGATCAACCTCAGTCCCGGTTCTGAGCCGCTCGAGGAGATCATGGCCGATGCCTCCAGCCTGGAGCCCGAGTCCCTGTCGGCTGAACGGGGCACCAATCTGGGCACGGTTTCCAAACTGTCGATCAGAACAGCCGGACCGGTCAAGTCGATATCAATGACCATGTCGGTTCCAGCTTCAGCCCAAGCCTCGGTCGTCGGCCGCGACATCCGTCAGGGCTTCGCGTTCCTCCTCGTCTGGCCCATCCACCTCGGTGCCGACGCGACCTGGCGCTCGGAGATACTCCTGTCCTTCCACGAGTGATGGCGGACGACATGAAGCCGTTGCCCGTTTCGTTGCCTGCCGACCTGGCCGGTGCCAGGATACACCTGGTCGGAGCCAAGGGAACCGGTGTCTGCGCGTTGGCTGAATTGCTCGTCGGAGCGGGCGCAGTCGTAAGCGGCTCGGACGTTGAAGATGTCTTCTATACCGACGAGGTACTTGCGGCCATAGGCGTGTCTGTCCACCCCTTCTCGGCCTCCAATGTCGGGCGCGGCCTGAATCTCGTCATACACTCGGCTGCCTATCGCCCCGATACCCATCCTGAACTCATCCGCGCGCGGGAACTGCACATACCCGTGATGACGTACCCCGAGGCCCTGGGATCCCTGTCGTCCACCCGCGACTCGAGCGGCATATGCGGAGTCCACGGCAAGACAACGACGACAGCGCTGGCCGGCACCATAGCCAGGTCATTGGGCTTGCCGGCGGCGGTGCTCGTCGGGAGCGCGGTCGGCGCCTTCGGAGGCCGCTCTACGCTGACGCTCGGCAGTGAGCTGCTTATCGCCGAGACGTGCGAGTACAGGCGGCATTTCCTGTGTTTCAGGCCAAGGCGCATCGTGCTGACCAGCATCGAGCCGGATCACCAGGACTATTACCCCGACTACGAATCGATAGCGCTCGCTTTTGTCGAGTACCTTTCCGCGTTGCCGCCCGGAGGCACGGTCATCTACTGCTCCGACGACCCGGGTGCCGTCGACGCGTGGAACCGCGCCAGCCTCGCGAGACCAGACCTACGCGGCATTCCGTACGGCTTCGACGCCGGTGGCGCATTCGGCATCGAAGGCTACCGGGTGACAGGCGAACGCGGCGTCTTCAGCCTGCGCGGCTTCAAGGCAGAGTGGCGCGTGCGCATCCCCGGCCGCCATATCGCGCTCGACGCCGCCGCCGCCATAGCGCTGTGCTCGGCAATAGTCGCCGACCGCAACGGAAGCGCCGATGTGGCGGGAGCCCTGGGAATCGACGAACTCGCCTCGATGGCCGCGGCGCTTGACTCGTTCACCGGTTCGAAGCGGCGGTCAGAACTGCTCGGCGAGGCCGGCGGAGTCATGTTCATGGATGATTACGGCCATCATCCGACCGCCATAAAGAAAACCCTCGCGGGGCTCCGCGAATTCTATCCGGAACGCCGCCTGGTCGTCGACTTCATGTCGCACACCTGTTCCCGTACCCGAGCCCTGCTGGACGATTTCGCTTCCTCGTTCGGTGACGCGGACCTTGCGGTGTTCCACAGGATTTACCCGTCGGCCCGGGAGGCTCCCGACCCCGGAATGACCGGGCGACTGCTCTTCGATCGGGCAGTCGAGGCTGGCGCCAACGCCGTGTATTTCGAGGACCCGCTCGACTCGCTTCCCTCAGTGAAGGACCTGCTGCGTCCCGGCGACCTCTTCGTCACGATGGGAGCCGGCGACAACTGGCGGCTCGGCAAGGCGCTGTACGAAACATTTACTGAAGCTGCCTCCGCGAAAGGATCACGATGAAAAGCATGACTGGCTACGGCGCCGCAAGACTGGACACGCCGACGATAAAAGCGTCGCTGACGGCGAAAGCCTGGAACAACCGTTTCCTCGAGCTTTCCGTGGCGATGCCAGGCTACCTCGGTTCCCTCGACAGGCGTGTTCGCGACCTGGTGGAGTCGAGGATTGCCCGCGGCAAGGTCGAGCTGTCGATACGGGTGCTCGGCGGCGACATGCCAAGCGCTGTCGTCGTCGACTCCGCGAGCGCCAGGGCTGTCGCAGACGCCATCCGCCATCTGGCGGAGGCCGCAGGCATCGACGAACCGGTTCGGCTGTCGCATATCCTGGGTATCGACGGCATGCTGTCGTACGAGCGGAACGTCGACGCCGACGCGCTCTGGCTGGAGCTGTCACCTGCCATCGCATCCTGCCTGGACGCCTTCGATGCCGAACGCGAGCGCGAAGGCGAAGAGACCAGGCTTGACCTCTCGGGCAAGCTTTCGTCGCTCGAGGCGGCCCTCGACATCGTCGAGGCCGCGACGCCCGACATCGAAGCTTCCATACGGACAACTCTCAGGGCACGGTTCGAGGAAGTGATGGGCGATCTCGTCGACGAGGCGCGGATACTGGGCGAGCTGGCGTCGTACCTGGCCAAGCATACGATAAACGAAGAAATCGTCAGGCTTCGCTCCCATATGAACGCTTTCCGCAAGGCGATGGACGAGCCGGTATGCGGGAAAAAACTCGACTTCATATGCCAGGAAATGAACCGCGAGGCCAACACGATAGGCTCGAAAAGCGCTGACACGAGGATTTCCGATTCGGTCATACGAATGAAGGACGCCGTCGAGAACATCCGCGAGCAAGTGAGGAATGTCGAGTGAACAGCGAAAAAAACGAAGGCCGCAAGGCTTCGATCATCGCCATTTCCGGCAAGAGCGGCTGCGGCAATTCCACCGTTTCCCGCCTCGTGGCCGAGAGGCTGGAGCGCAGGCTCGTCAACTATACCTTTCATACGATGGCCGAGGAGATGGGAATACCGTTCGTCAAGCTCCTCGAGATGGCGAGCGCAGATGCGTCGTACGACAGGACGCTCGACGAGCATCAGGTGGCGATGGCCCATGAGGGTGATTGCGTCATCGGGTCCAGGCTGGCCATATGGCTCGTCAGGGACGCTGACCTCAAGGTCTACCTGCACGCCTCGAGCGAGGTCCGCGCCGAGCGGATACGCAAGCGCGAGGGAGGGGACAGCGCCGCGGTGCTGGCGTTCACCAAGCGCCGCGACGAGGCCGACCGGGAGCGCTACTTGTCGATATACGGCATCGACAATGACCGCTACGACTTCGCGGACCTCGTCATCAATACCGAGAGGATGACCCCGGAGCGCATCGCCGATGTGGTCGTGGCCGCGATAGGCGGACGATTCCATGGTTGACAGGAAGCGCGCGGTCGTCATGGTCACCGGCGCATCGAGCGGCCTCGGGAACGCCTGCGCCACGCAATTGGCAAAGAAGGGCTACACTGTCTACGGCGCAAGCCGGTCCGCGGAGACCAGACAGCGAAAGGCCGATGAATTTTTCGAGCCTATCAAGATGGATGTCGCCAGCGACGACTCGGTGTCGAAGGCGGTCGCTCACGTTCTGGCCAAGGAGGATCGCATCGACGCGCTGGTCTGCTGCGCCGGCATGGGCATAGCCGGTGCCGTCGAGGAGACGCCGATCGTCGAGGCGTCCCGCCAGATGGATGTCAACTTCATGGGTGTCGTCAGGGTCGTCCAGGCCGTCCTTCCCGGAATGCGGGTGAACGGCGGTACCATCCTGGTGACAGGCTCCATGGCTGGCCTGACCGGCATACCCTACCAGTCGTTCTATTCCGCGAGCAAATACGCCCTCGAGGGCTTCGTCGAATCGCTTAGAATGGAATTGTGTCAATTTCCGGTACGTGTCGCGTTGATCGAGCCTGGTGATTTCAGGACCGGGTTCACCGCGGCCCGCAGGATATACGGATTTGGAGCAGGCAGTCCGTACACGGTCCAGGGCCGCCGCGCCATCGGGGTGATGGAAGACAGCGAACGCGCGGGATCGGATCCGGTGATAGTCGCAAGGCTCGTGCTCAGACTGCTCGCGAATAAAAAACTCCGCTCGAGGTACACAGTCGGGCCGGGAATCCAGAAATTCGCCATGGTGCTCAAGCGCTTCATGCCGCATTGGCTCTACGAAACGATATTCATGGTCTACTACAAGCTGAACGCTGGAAACGGAGAATAGCTTAATGGCTCCATCGATCAAGACCCTGCCGTTCGGCGTGATGTCCGACGGATCGAAACCACGTCTTTTTATCCTGGACAACGGTTCCATGCGCGTTGGCGTAACTGAATACGGCGCAATACTGACCTCGGCCGTCCTGCCTGACGGCAGGGGCGGAGAAGTCGACGTGCTGCTCGGATCTTCCACCCTGGCCGGCTTGGCCGCGAGGCATCCGTACATGGGCGCGACGGTGGGCCGCTTCGCCAACAGGATAGGCCAGGCGCGTTTCTCTCTGGGCGGCAAGGATTACCAGCTGGCGGCCAACAACGGCGCAAACTCGCTGCACGGCGGGCTCAAGGGTTTCGACAGGCGCGTCTGGAAGGCCGAGACGGGAAGCGCGGGCGGGGAGGGGCTGGTCCGAATGACGCTTTCGAGCCCGGACGGCGACCAAGGCTATCCCGGTCGCGTCGACGTGCGTGCCACCTTCTGCCTGCGCAGCGACTGTACACTGGCCATCGGGTACGAGGCGGACGCGGATGCCGGCACGCCAATCAGCATCACCAACCACGCCTACTTCAACCTGCGGGGTGAAGGCGACGGAACGATACTCGGCCACGAGCTCGAACTGGCATCGTCGCGTTATGTCCGGGTCGGGGAAAGCCTGATCCCTGTGCCAGGCGATCCTGCTCCGGTCGGCGGAACTCCGTTCGACTTCAGGAAGCGCAAGGCAATAGGCCGCGACATCACAGCCGCGGGGGGATACGACCACTGCTTCGCCATGGATGGCTGGGACGGATCGAAAATCGTCAGGGCTGCCTCCGTAGTCGAACCGGAGAGCGGCAGGACCCTCGAGGTGCATACCGACATGCCGGGCGTCCAGTTCTACTCGGGCAACTTCCTTGCCGATATCCACGGAAAGCGCGGATCGATATACGACAAGCATGCCGGATTCTGCCTTGAGGCCGAGTATTATCCTGACAGCCCGAACCGACCCGACTTCCCGTCATGCGTATTCGGCCCCGGCCGGCCCTATGCCCATGTCATCGAGTATCGTTTCGGCTTCTAGCGACGACGGCTAGCGTCAGCGACGACGACGGCTAGCGTCAGCGACGACGAAGCTCCTCGAGGATATAGTCTATCCAGGCTGACGATTCGAGGTAATAGGGGTCTTGCGCCTGCAGCAGGTCGAAGAACGATTCCCTCCAGGCGCCCGCCATGGCTTGGGCCTGTCCGCGGTAGAAACGTGCCTTGCCTGCGTTGGCTGGCGAACGAGGCAATGACAGGTACAGCGTCAGTTGCCGCGCCGCCTCCGTGTGGTTTCCCTTGGCAAGGAAATTCGTGACGATGGACCGCAACGCGTATTCCTCGCCGCCGCCGCCGGATTGAAGGTCCTCGGGGAAAATGGTGATGGGCGGGCGTTTCGCCTTGCTTGCCGAGCCGAACGTCGAGCCTAGCGTGGCTATGGCTTTTTCGGTCTCGGCCGACAGCGTGCGGGAACGCGGCGTCGGATCGTCAACTCCCATGGGCTTGGCGTCCTCGAAACCGCGGGTGAGCACGAGGAAGGGCAGCGGCATGTTCCTCGACGTCGCGCCTGCCATCGGAAGCCCGATGCGGTATGTTCCCGCCTGTATCGATACGGGGACGAGGGTAGCGTTGACCCCGGCCTCCAGGATGACGCGTCCGCCTATGAAGTCCCGTTCGGGGATGACGGCATAGTAATAATCGACGCCGGGTACAGGGAAATCATGGTAGGGTCCTGAATCCGGTTCTATTATTGCCGCCAGTACAGCGTCGAGCAGCGACGACGAACTTTTCAATGGCGCGGTGCCCCTGTAGACAACGAGCCTCCCGACGTCCCTCGACGCATCGATCGAAACGATTATGGCGTCGGCTTCCGCCCGTGCGATGATTCCGGAGAGGCGTGGCGCTTTGTCCGCCGCCTTGACGGTCGAGGGTACGGAAGGCGTCTGGAAGCTTACCGCGACGGCTTCAATAGGCACGTTCCGCAGCGGGATGAACAAGCGGTATTCCGTCTCACCGGCAGTGGCCTCGTTTTCTGCCACGCGGCCAAGCACGAAATAGTAGTACGGCTTCTCGTCTATAGGCTCGTACACGTATTCCACGCTCCCGCTATCGGAATAGCCTAGAAGCATGGCTTTCCCGAAGTTTGATGCGCCGGGG
>CAZNXK010000024.1:28479-30109 GCA_964576835.1 uncultured Treponemataceae bacterium
GGGAACTCCGAATGGCGGGATACGGCGTAGCCGGAGCTCACATCGGGACTGTCTTCCCATGTGATGACGACTTCCCGACTTCGTACTCCTACGCGTATCCTCGAGGGGTATGGCGCGAAGACCGCACCTTCGCCTTCCTGCGGAAAAATTGGGGAAATGCAGGCCAAGGCGACGATGATGGCCGAGATCGCTGGGCTTATCGCTTTCATATCATCAATAGTATCGGAAGAAAGGCTCCCGCTCCATAGGGTGGCGCGCTTGATCAGGCCCGAAGGCCGCCGGTATACTCGCTCCGACAATACTCGGCAACAAACAGGAGCGCCACATGAAGGCTCGAGTCAGGTACGCACCGTCCCCCACGGGACTACAGCATATAGGCAGCGTCCGCACCGCCTTGTTCAATTATCTGTTCGCTCGGTCTGTCGGTGGAACCTTCATCCTGAGGCTCGAAGATACAGACAGGACCAGGTCATCCGATGTCTTTGTCAAGAACCTGTACGATACCTTCAAGTGGCTCGGCTTCTACTGGGACGAAGGTCCCGATGTCGGCGGACCCGACGGTCCCTACATCCAGTCGGAGCGTTTTGCCCTGTACCGCGACCATGCCGAGCGCCTCGTCGCAATGGGCAAGGCCTACTACTGTTTCTGCGCTGACGACAAGTCGGCAAAAAAGGACGAACCGGAGGAGGAGCGCAGCGAGGCGGATGCCCAGGCGCTGGCCGGCTTCGGCTACCAGCGCACCTGCCGCAACCTCGATCCCGTCGAGGCCAGCCGCCGCGCATCGTCCGGCGAGCCCCACGTGATTCGGCTCAAGATTCCGCTGGACGGCGTTACCGGTTTCGACGACCTCCTTCTTGGCCATATCGAGTGGAAGAATGCCGATGTCAATCCCGATCCGGTCCTGCTCAAGAGCGACGGATTCCCGACGTACCACCTGGCCAACGTCGTCGACGACCATCTGATGGGCATCACCCACGTGATGAGGGCGCAGGAATGGATACCGTCGGCGCCGCTCCACATGATCATGTACGAGGCCTTTGGTTGGGAACCGCCAAAGCTATGCCATCTGCCCATGGTGCTCGGCCAGGACGGCCACAAGCTGTCCAAGCGCCACGGTGCCACCGCTGTCGATGAATTCCGCAAGAAGGGCTATCTCGAGGCCGCCCTGATCAACTACGTCGCGATGCTCGGTTGCTCCTACGAGGACGGCCGCGACATATTCTCGCTCGACGACCTGTGCCGGCTCTTCTCGATCGACCATATCAACAAGGCGCCTGCGGTTTTCGACTACGTCAAGCTCGAGTGGTTCAACGGGCAGTACATCAGGATGCTGTCCGACGAACAGCTCGTGGAGCGGATCACGCCGTTCATGATCGACGCATCCCTGGTATGGTCGCCGCCGAACGAGCAGGAGGCGGCGGTCCTCCTCGCGGCGGCGCCACTTGTCAAGGAGCGGCTCAAGTACCTGTCAGAGGCTCCTGAAGCCCTGCGCTTCCTCTTCCTCGCGCCGGACGTTCCACCGGTGCCTGAGCTGATTCCAAAGAAGCTCGACGCCGCCCGTACCGCCGTCGCTCTGTCCGCCGCGAGGGACCTGCTTTCGACCGTCGACGTAGCGGACCATGACAGCACC
>CAZNXK010000024.1:30119-32882 GCA_964576835.1 uncultured Treponemataceae bacterium
GGCGAAGGCTGCCGAACTCGGGCTCAAACTGGGCGACCTTCTCTTGCCGCTCCGCGTGGCTGTAACCGGGACCAGGGTGAGCCCGCCTTTGTTCCAGAGCATCGCCGTGCTGGGCACCGCCAAGGCAATGGCCCGTGCGGACAAGGCGATAGCGGCGCTGAAAGCCGCCGGCTGAACCTGTCATTGACTGGCGCTTTGGCCACGGGGCATACTCGCCGTGCCGCGCCCCTGAAGCGCGGTACAAGGAGACCATCGTGAGCGAGAACGAAAACACGGGCGCGGTACCTGGATCCGCGCCTGACGGCGGGCCCGGACTGGATTTCATCCGGGAAGCCGTTGCGGAGGATCTCAAGAGCGGACGCTACACCTACGTGAGGACCCGGTTGCCTCCCGAGCCCAATGGATGGATGCATATCGGCCACGCCAAGGCATTCAGCATAGACTACTTCATCGCCAAGGATTTCGGAGGAACCTGCAACCTGCGCTTCGACGATACCAATCCCGCCAAGGAAGACATGTCCTACGTCGAGGCGATCAAGCGCGATACGTTCTGGCTCGGCCTCGATTGCCGCGATCGCGTTCTCTTCGCGTCGGATTACTACGAGAAAATGCACGAACTCGCCGTGAATCTGATAAAGAAAGGCGTCGCGTACGTGGACGACCTGTCCGCAGAGGAGATGAGCGAGTACCGCGGCACGGACGTACCCGACAAGAACAACATCACCAGCACGCCGCCGGGCAGGAACAGTCCCTGGCGCGACAGATCGGTTGAAGAGAACCTGGATCTTTTCAGCCGGATGCGCTCCGGTGAATTCGCTGATGGAGCCAAGACGCTCCGAGCGAAGATAGACATGGCGCACCCCAACCTCGTGATGCGCGATCCACCGATGTACCGCATCAAGCGCGAGCCACATTACCGTACAGGCAACGCCTGGTGCATCTACCCGATGTACGATTTCCAGGAGGCGATGTCCGATGCCATCGAGGGCGTGACGCATTCGCTCTGCTCCCTCGAGTACGAGATCCACCGTCCTCTCTACGACTGGTTCATCCGCGAGGCGGGGGTCTTCCCGTCGAGGCAGATAGAGTTTGCCCGGCTCAACATAAGCCATACGGTGCTCTCAAAGCGCTGGCTCCTGCGGCTCGTGCAGGACGGCATGGTATCCGGATGGGATGACCCGCGCATGCCGACGATAGCGGGCCTGCGGAGGCGCGGCTATACACCCGAGGCGATACGCGATTTCCTTGTTCGTATCGGCATCGCCAAGACCGACAGCCTCGTCGACATCCAGCTGCTCGAGCATTGCCTGCGCGAGGACCTGAACAAGCGGGCCCGCCGTGTCATGGCCGTATTACGGCCGCTCAAGCTTATCATCGAGAATTGGCCCGCGGGCAAGGTCGACGAGCTCGAGGCAGTCAACAACCCCGAGGATCCCGCCGCCGGCACCCGCAAGGTGCCGTTCTCGGGTACGTTATGGATAGAGCGTGATGACTTTGCGGAGACCCCGCCGCCAAAATATTTCAGGCTGTTTCCGGGCAACTCGGTCCGGCTGCGCTATGGCTACATCGTCACCTGCACGGGCTTCGACAAGGATCCGGTTTCGGGCGATATAACGGCCGTGCGCTGCGCCTATGACCCGGAGACCAAGGGAGGCAACGCCCCCGACAACCGCAAGGTAAAAGGGACGATCCACTGGGTTTCGGCGGACCGGGCCCTGCCTGTCGAAGCCAGGCTCTTTGACCATCTGTTCACAGCGGAACGACCCATGGACGTGCCGGCCGGCGTCGACTGGGTGACGACCGTCAACCCAGAATCGCTCGAGACGGTGCGCGGCGCTTTCGCCGAGCCGAGCCTTGCGGAAGCGCGGCCAGGCGATTCTTGCCAGTTCGAGCGCCTTGGCTATTTCTGCTGCGATACCGACTCAAGGCCAGACGGATTAGTATTCAACCGCTCTGTATCGCTGCGGGATACGTGGGCCAAGATAGAAAAGAAGCAATCATAGGATGGCCCTTGGATATACGCCGGCCGGGCTGGAGCGTGGCGGCGAACGGCCGGATGGCGAGGCCATACTGCGTGGCAGTACCTTCCGGCTGGCATGTTCTGTTCTCCGCAAGCGGGTCTTGACCAGGGCCGTGTTTTCGCTCGTCGCGACGATAGGACGCCGGTTCTTCTTCGACCAGTTCGTACACAAGTTCAGGCCAGGCTCCGTACCTGTCCGGAACATCGAGCACCCGCTTGACTCGAGCATTCCAGTACGGTATGAGGCGGTCAGGATATATCTTTCCTTCGTCAAGTTGTGGATATCGGCCATCGGCTACCTGAGGCAGCACATGGGACCCTCCTTCGACGTGGACCTGGCCGATTTCCTGGGAGGCATCGAGCGATGCTATTCCGACGCATCGAGCGTTTACGGCCGTTGCCTGTCGACAACGAGGCGCCCGCCGCGTGCGCCGAGCCTCAGGCTGGCTTTTGTTTACGCCGTCGATCCGCACCTGTTCTGCGTGCCGAGCCTGCACGTTCTCCTTGTTTGCTACACCTACCACCGCGCGGCCGAACTGCTCGAAGCTCGGGGCGCTCAGGCTCGATTTGCCGGGGAGTTGCGGGCACTCCGCGCGAGGGCTGTCGCCATTACCGAGTCGGTTCTGTACGTGCGCCAGCACAGCGTCAACTGCATACCCACCGCCCTGGCGATGTTGTCGGTGATTCTGCCTTCGTACGACGCCGCCGAGGCTGGAGCCTTCCTGTCCGAACTCTTCGCAGGG
>CAZNXK010000025.1:0-32157 GCA_964576835.1 uncultured Treponemataceae bacterium
CCGATTCTGCTGTGAGATATCCGGGTTAGGGAGGGCCGAGCCATCCCCGGTCGTCCATCTGTTTATTTTTTCTTTGCTTTCCTGACCAGGGTCTCATCGAAAACGACAACCGTACCCGCCATGTTTATCACATCGCCTGATTCGAGGCGTTTCCTCGTCACCGAGCGGTTGTTCACGGTCACGGGCGATTCGGAGACTACCGTATAGACGTTCCTGGCTCCGTCGAAAAGGATCGTGGCGTGGGAAGCCTTGAGCGACGGGTTGCCGGCGATGCTTATGTCGGCATCGGGGGCCGCGCCTATGACGGTCTGGGCGCCGGCCAGTTCGAAGAAACGAGTCGACTGCCCGCCGCCGCCGGGGCCGAAGAGGAGCCTCACTCCGGCGCGGTCGGTCTCGCGTTCGAGCTTGAACAGGACCAGCGCCAGCCATGCGAGCGCCGTCACGCCGATGAACAGCAGGTACCACGTCTGGGGCTTGTCAGCGTTCTGGCCCAATACCGTGCCGGCGAAGTAGTACCGTGTGGCCGACAGCTTGCGGCCGTCCGTGGTGCCGCCCGAGACTCGGACCCAGCGCTTTTCGCCGCGGGCCATGCCGGCGCGATAATCCACCGATATCTCGGCGAGCACGTCCTGGCGTATTGTTTGGTACACGCCGGCGAGTTCGTCGCCGTCCATGGCGTCGAAGGCGCGCCCTCCCGATTCCCTGGCGATGTCCGCGATGAGGGGGTCACGCCGGGAGCCGAAGCGTACCGCGTACACGGTGACTCCGTCGCGCACGGCCTGGTCTATGACGCCAGCCGGCGTGGCGCCGGCGGTGCCCGTTTCGGGATTGGGTTTGCCTGTGGTGAGGGCGTAGGGGTAGTTCTCGCCGTCCGACAGGACGATGAGGACGCGTCGGCCCGGTTCCGCGGCAAACTCCCCGAGTCCGCGGCTCATGGACAGGTACAGTTCGGTGAAGGCGTCCTCCGATACGGGCCGGCTGATCTCGTCGAGGCTCCGTGCCGCGTCTGCGCTCTGGCCGCCCGGCGGAACGGCGCCCCAGTACCTGGTGTTGAATACCGCGAGTCCGACGCGATCCTTGGGCGACAGGGCGGACAGGAACGAGTGCGCGGCCGCCTTGGCCCTCTCGACGCGCAGCTCCGCGTCAACGGTTGTTTCCCTGCCGTCCATGTCGGTCCACATGCTGCCTGAATTGTCCAAGAGCAGGAAGAACGATATGCCCGCGTCCGCGTTCGGCTGGAGCGCTACTTGCATCACGGGCCTGGGCTGCCAGTCCTTGCCGTCGCCGGATTCCCAGACTTCGAACAAAGGCGGCTGGGTTCCTGGAAGGGTTCCGAGTATGGGCGCCGAAATGTACAGCCTGGTTTTCTGGAGCCCGAGCAGATTCTCGGTGCCTATCTGCGTAATGGACATGCCCTGGGCCCCGGCGATTTCCGAAGCCGCGATAAACAGGGCGATGGCAAGCGAGTGCCTGATTGCTTTCATGATACGACTCCTTGTCGCACTTCCTTTCATCCGAAGTACCCGTAGATGAACTTGGCCTTGCCCACGGCCACCACGTCCTCCGGCTTGAGCGAACGGCCCGCGGGCGGCTCGTCGTTGACCAGCAGGCGGGCTCCGGCCTTTTCTTGCTCCAGCATCACGTTGCCCTTTGTAAGGCGCACGGTGGCGTGCCAGGGTTCGACCTCGGGGTAGCCCTTGAGGACTATGTCGCAATCCGGAGCCGTGCCGATTTTCATCCTGCGGCTGAGGATGCTGTACTCCTTGCCCTTGAGCGTGCCGTTCAGGAGCATGAATGCTCCCGACGAGAAGCGGTTTTCGAACAGGGACCAGAATACGCTGAGCGACAGGCCGAAGAGGGCCAGACCGGCGAGCAGGGACAAGGGCTCGTCAGGGAAGAAATACGAGAGTCCGGCGAGCGCCGCTCCGCCTGCCAGCCCGCCAAGCAGGCCCCCCGCCAGCCCGACGAGGAGCTTGCGGGTCGAACGCGACCGGAGTCCCTCGGTCAGCGCAAGGAACAGGCCGATGATGGTCCACGCGACGCCGCTGGCGATTGCGAGTCCGACACCGTTGCGCGAGCTCGCCGTCCGCCACAAGGTGGAGCCCGCGGCGAACAGGAACAGCTGCCCGGCCATGACGCCCAAGGCTCCCGCGATTGAACCGAAGGCGGCCCCGAAGAAGAGGCCCTTGAAGGCCTTGGGGCGGGACGAAACGACGATGCCCTCGAACGAGCCGAAAAGCGCGCCAAAGACAAGACCCAAAAGGACGCCCTGAGACAGAGAGAACAGAAGATAGCTCGGGAACGCCTGCTGGAAATACTGCAGGGTCAGGAGGATCGGCCAGAGGGCGAGCGCCCCGAGCAGGCCGAACACGGCCAGGAAGATCCGTTTCAGGACAAGCGACATGATTGACTCCTTTTACTTGTGTCCGCCTGATGACGGAAGAGATGCCGACAGGAACAACCTGTCCTGGTCGGCGGCTATCTTCAGGGAGAAAACCTGAGGTTCGTACCCGTCAGCCTCGACGCGGAACTGCCGCACCGCGGCGGTGGACAGCCAGAGTTCGGGAAGCTCTTCCGGCACGGTCCACGAACCGTTGGCCATGACCGACAGCCGCGCCGGCAGTTCGAGTCCGGTGACGGCGTCCCTGGCGGTCGCCGTCACGGACAGCGTGCGCCTTCCTTCTTCTTCGGTGTGCAGGTGCAACGCGAGACCGGCGCCGCCCCCGGGCGCGGAGAACGGCAGTATCCGGAAAGTCTCCCAGCGGACGGTGCCGCCGACGATCAGCTTGAGGCGATAGGGGCCCGGAGCCAGGAACACGCGCTCCGACTCGAGCGAGTGGTAGGGGTCGGACTCGCCTGTCGGGAGGAACGCAAGAGCGAGAGGGGAGGCCTTCGACTCGGGCATTTCCTTGCCGTCGTCGACGAAAAGCCTTGCCTTGATGAATACCTCGTCGGCGCGCTTGCCCGACTTGGGCACGCGCACGGTCAAGCGGAGCTCGCCGTACGAGTCGGGCATGATCCAGCGGTAGGCGTATCCTTCATGTAAGGCGTACCAGAGCCCGGCTGCCAGGCCGGTCAGGAGCATGAGCAGCGCGGGGAGTACCGAGCGCTTGCGCCGCGCCCTGGGGTACCGTGGTTCGTCCGTGATCGACCCGTGCATGAGAGCGGCGAGAGCGGCGGCGACGGGTTCGTTTTTATAACGGCGCAGGTATTTTTCTATCACAACGACCAGCTTGTCCACGTCCTGGAAACGCCTGGCGGGGGTGGGTTGCATCAGCTTTTTTATAAGCCTGTCGATGAAGCGGTGTATGCGGCCGTTTATCTTGCCGGCTCGGCGGTAGCTGCCCTTGCGTATCTTGACCAGCGTCTCGGCCGAGAAGTTGCCGGGGTAGGGCTTCTTGCCGGTCACCATTTCGTACAGCATGACGCCCACCGAATAGATGTCGGCCCGCTTGTCGACGTTCTTGGAGTTCTCGATCTGCTCGGGCGGCATGTAGCACGGCGTTCCCAGCGTCATGCCTTCCTTGGTCAGGCCGGAGTCGTCTTCGTCCTCTGAAGCGGCAATGCCGAAGTCGGCAAGCTTGATGTCTCCCTTTTTCGATATAAGGATGTTGCCCGGTTTTATGTCGCGGTGTATCACGCCCATCGAATGCGCGTAGGCGAGCGCCTTGCACACCTGGAGCAGTATCGTGAGGGAGAGCTCGCTGGACAGGAATCGCTGTTTCTTGATGAGCTGGTCGAGGGACATGCCGTCCACGTACTCCAGCACCATGTAATACGAACTGCCTTCCTTGAAATGGTCGAACACCTGCACGATGTTGTCGTGCTTGAAGTCCATGAGTATGCGCGCCTCGCGCTTGAATCGCTCCGCGATGGCGGAGCTGCCCTTGATGGTCAGCTTCTTGAGCACGACGTGCCGCTTCAGGGTCGGGTGCACCGCCTTGAGCACGGCGCCCATGCCGCCTCGCGCGACCAGCGACTCGATCTTGTATTTTCCTATGTACTCTGGCAGTTCGGCCATGTTGCTTCTCCTCGAGTCAGCGACCGGCCACGCGGCCGCTGATATCCCGTATTTCTCCGATATCTATCGATGGTTCAACGTCGCGGTCGGGCATCACCCAGGCTACGACATATTTCCTCGGGTTGTGAATCTGCAGGTGGGCGCCTCCCGAGCGCTCCCGGTAGAGGTTCGGTACCACCCGGTGCCCCGTGAAAAACCTGGCCCGCGTTACTGCCGGCAGAAAGCTGGCAAGAAGCGTGGTCACCGATCCGGGTTCGGCAGCTCCGTTGTCTGTCCAGGTAAGGCCGTCCACGACGTCTGGCAGGCTGCGGGCGTTCACGATCTCGGACTCGGCGTAGGGCCGCTCCGGCTCGGCGTGAGACGCGAGGAACCTGCCTCCGACGGCGAAGAGGGGCAACGCGCGCTCGAACGCGGCATAGCGGGCCAGAAAATCGTCGCCGTAAAACTTCCTGAGCCAGATCAGGACCATGTCTCCTTCGAGCGCGAACTTGCGGAACGGATGGTTGCCTCCGCCCTCTTCGTTGAGCACGTTTTCGTGGTTGCCTTTCAGGAAGTGGAAATGCATGGGGAACGACAGCTTGGCAAGCATCACCATCTCCATGAGAGCCATGCTCTCGGCCATCTCCTGATCCATGGCTGCGTGCCGGCGGTACCCGCCCTCGTACTCCCCGAGCGCGACCTTCCAGCGGTCGACGGCGCGGGCCTCGGCGTGGAAGCCGTCGCCCAGGCACAGGATCTGCAGCTGGCCGGCGGCAAGGGCGTCCCGGACCGTGCCCCCGCCGGGCAGGGGACTCTCGACCAGGCTCAGGAAAAAACCGGTACGTGCATGCAGGTCGGGCACGATGATGGTCGGAAGGCCGGCATCCAGCCGCAGGAGTCCGCCTGGCAGCCCCCGCGAATCGGCGGGACGAAGGAAACCCGGTTCCCCCGACAGGACCGCCGTGGTGGCATCCGCCAGCGCGGCGTATCCTTTCGCGGGGGGCGGATCGGGCCGGAGGAATGCCGTAAGCATAGGGTTGCGCGGTTTCATGCCTGGTTCCGTTTTCCTTCGCGTCCTCTTACCCGACGACTGTCTTGTTCACCGTGGCGAAGTCCTCGGCAAGTTCCTGACTGACCTGGGTGAGCATGGCTTCCTCTTCCTCTGGCTCGAGCGCCTCGCTGGCTACGGCTATCTTGTACACCGGCGAGCTCGTCTTGATCGGCCCCTTGGCGAACTGGACCGGCTCGTCCACCTCCAGGTCGGCGGACAGCTCTGAAGCGTCGTCCGTCGCGGCTGGCGGCACATCGGCCCTGAGCCCTATGGAAGTGTAGTCGCAACGCCGGACTCCCTGCACGAGCGGACCGATGTTGAGTATCGAACCCGACCAGGTAAGTGCCAGCGCGCCACGGGCCTCGGCTTGGCCATAGAATGCCACCTCGACGAGCTTGTTGTCAGCCAGGGTCTTTTCGAAAATGGCCTTTTTCTCCAGCCACGCGGCGGCCAGGAGTTCCGAGCTTTCATCGTTCAGGGGAAGTCCCGAGGTCTTGGCTATCTGCTTCAGGTGCTGCTGGATCTCCGGACTCAGTGAATTGAATGTGTCCATGATTCCTCCTGTCCAAGACAATGTACTACAAAATTCGAATTATCAATGGAAAAATACGGAAAATAAGTAAAATAATGATTTTTGGTCCCGGAATTGTGTATATACTGTCAATGGAGGCACCAATGAAGAAGAGCGAATACGATGAACTGCCGGTCAGGATACGGTCTCAGCTCGATGGCTTGCTGGCCGACTCGGGCAGGGCCGAAGATCCCGAGGCGCGGGAGCGTCTTGCTTCGGTCTGGTCCGAGAAGTTCCGGCTGTTCACCGGACAGACCCAGGCGCTGGGCATGGTGTCGGTCGGCGAGCTCGCCGCCGATGACGATCGCGCCGCCATTTTCCTGACATATTCAGGCTCGCTCATCAGCCTGGGACCGCGGCGCGGCAAGGATCGCTGGCTCGAATACGCGTCCATCAAGCTCAGGGTGGACGTACCCGAACTTGTCAGGGGCGACAAGGCAAACCTGGCGGCCGCGGCCGTGCTTGACCAGGCGGCCGCCTTCGAGGGAACGAGCCTCAAACGCTCATCGGCGCTGTACCGGATAGCCGTGTGCCCGGCTGGAACCAGCCCCGACGAACAGGAGCGCCGCGTCCGCGAGGCTACCGTCTACCTTACCAACGGGTTCATTAAACTGAACAGGACGCTGTCGCTCCAGGGTGCCGGCGAAGTCGACCAGTTCACGGCAAAGGCAATCGTCAACTACGTCGCCAAGAAGAACGGAGTCACGCAGATCACGGCGCGCGGCATAATAGACGATTTCCTGTCGATGCTGGAGACGGGCATGCTCCTGGGCGAACGGGTGTCGGTCGGCAAACTCGGAAGCGCCAGCCTCCGGCACCAGGCTGCCCGGAAGGCGCGTATCGTCAAGAACCTCAAGACAGGCGAGGACCTACTCGTGCCGGCCAAGCCCGCCGCGATGGCGCCCAAGTTCAACTTTTCGCAGTCGGTCAAGGAAAAAGCCTCCAACGTCGATCCCACGTTCATAGGCCTCGAAGATGACGAAGGCGACGAGGATGAATGATCCGCGCTGACTTGCCAAGGTGATTTACGAATCCGGTCCTGCGCCGTTGGACAGGATTTTCACCAGGTCGTAGTCCATAAAGGCCGCAGATGCCTTCGCCGTCGACCGGAGCCGTCGAGTCGGTGTAAACGAAGCCAGTCGCCTCAAGCTCGTTCCTGGTGACGAGGCCCGGCCCACATTGCATTCGCCGCTTGCCGGGTCTAGTATTCAGCCGGGCATTGTGTGTTTTTCATAGACCTGCGAGACGTCAGCCGCTTTTTCGAACGGAAGGCGCAAGCCCGATCAGCCGCCTTCGACCGGCGCTTCAGGCAGGCCTGGAAGTGGCACGCAGCGCGATGGTGTGAAGAAGGTTGACATATGGGAAGGGGCTGTAAATGCCTGATGAAACCGCAATCCGCCTCGCGGCTTTCGATTGGATCAAACAGCGGGGGCTATTCAACGAAGGCGTCTTTGACGGTACTGAACTGAACACGGGGTTTGACTATCAAGGCCGGCGCATTACCCTGAAGGGTCAAACAGGCATTTGGTTTCCTGGGGGATTTTCGATTCCGATTTCAATAACGACTTCAAACCAGGGACCGTATGATCTTGATGACATCGGACCTGATGGGCTTCTCACATACGCGTATCGAGGCAACGATCCCGATCTTCGTGACAACAAGGGTTTGCGTGAGGCGATGAGGACTCGCACGCCGCTTATTTATTTCAAGGAAATTCTAGGCCATCGTTACCAGGCTATCTGGCCGGTGATTGTCCTCGAGGATTTTCCTGAATCACTATGCATTCGAGCTGCGATAGATCCTGCATATAGCGAATTGCGATCCGGAATGTCCTTCGGCGACATCAATGCCTCTCCTCTCGATCTAAGACGTTACGCATGGACCCAGACCAGACAGCGCCTGCATCAGACAGCCTTCAGGGAAGTTGTCGTGACGGCATATGAACAGAGATGCGCCATCTGCAGGCTCAACCATCCCGAATTGCTCGATGCCGCGCATATCATCCCCGACAACGAGATGCGCGGGACGCCGATAGTCACCAATGGATTGTCACTCTGCAAGATACATCACGCCGCGTATGACCAGGCAATCTTGGGAATCAGCCCGGATTACCGGGTGCATATCAGGAAAGATATCTTGCTTGAGCACGACGGACCCATGCTTAAGCATGGATTGCAGGAGCTGGATGGTCTACCCATTACCCTGCCCGCAAGGATCATGAACTATCCTGATCGGGAACGACTTGCCGAGCGTTTTGAGCGATGGGGAAGGACGGGATGATTCGGATGGCCATGGTCAGCACCCGGTCTGCCTCCATGGAAACGTCTCGTACGCCATTGCCATAGCCAAGGCGATACGGGAAGGGCCTGATCCCGCCGAGCCGTACCAGCGCGTTCTTTCCTGGGCGGAAACCCGCCGTGCCGAAGAGTCGGCGGAAGGGCTGTTGGCGATATCCATGATACAATGAAGCTGTTTGGAATCTGGTTTTTCCATGGTGGCATCAAGTTCAATGAATAAACAGGTCCTGATTTCCTGGTTCAATCCATCGCTGGGCATTACCGCTCTTGAGGAATTTTACTCAGGCATACAACGAATCATTGATGAAGCGCCCGGGGAGTTCATCTGCATGGTCAACAGGACGGACGCCGAGCAGGTCAAGCTGCTATTGCAAGCCTTGGCGCTGTTCCGGGAATCCGCTTGCTTGATGACATTCATTGAAGTTGGATTTGCCCCCGATACGCAACACCGCCAGTTATGGGATGCTCTGATGGCTGAAGTACTTCCGTACCTGGAGAAAAGAAAAGGCAATGCATTCCATGTCGATTCCAGTTCCGTAGGACTTGTCGCCCACGCAGTATGGGTGATGTTGCTCTATTCCGGACAGTTGCCTCATCCGGTCAATGTATGGACGCGTTCAACCGCATCCTCGGGAGCGGTCAGATTCCCCTCCTGCAATTGCCCGTGGAATCGCTCAACCTGAGATCGCGTAAAACTGAAGGCGGATTCCGCAAGGCAATCTATCACTGCGAAAAAATCAAGTCTCCGATTCTACGTGCCAGTCTTGACCTTATAGTAACGGCATCGCGCATTCCATCACTTCCCCTTTTGCTCCTGGGAGAAAAGGGGACGGGCAAGACTCGACTCGTTGAAAGCGTGCTTGGATCCGTTCGTGGCAGGGACGTGCATACCATTCTGTGCGGTTCATTGCAGCCGGAATTGGCCATGAGCCAGCTATTCGGGCAGAGAGTTCAGGGCTGATGTAGAGCTTGTCTTTGCCTCCCACAAGACTCCCGAGGAGCTTGCAACCTTGCTGGATTCCGACCTCTATGACCGGATAAGCCTCGTAACGGTATGGATTCCGTCATTGAGGGAATTCAGAGAGGACTTGCCTGGAATCTGGCGGCAGGTATGGCTGGAGCATGGGAGGATCGCTGATGTCGTCGTCGATCCCGAGCATCATGCCCTGCTGTCCTGGTTCGCTTCCTATGGCTTCCCCGGGAACTTGCGTGACCTGATCAGCCTGGCACTATGGATCCAGGTATATTTTCTGCAATACCAGTCGAATGATGCTGCCATCCCGGAGGCGATAAAGCGTACCGGATGCTCTCTTTGCATGGCAAAACCGGAGACGGACAAGAAGGATCAACTACGGGATGCCGGGTTGCCGCTAAAAGAACGCATCAGGCTATTCAGAAAAAGGATTGTAACGGAATCCGTGAGTTTGAATGGTAGCTTCAGTTCAGCAGCCCGGGTTTTGCAGGTTGACGAGAAGACCATCAGGAATATCATGGCCTCGGATATTTATTCCGATCCTTGTCCAGTCTCGAGATTCCCTCGTTCAGCTACGATACTCAGTACCTGGCCAAACCCGAGATCATTGAATTCGTCAATGGCAATGCAGGCTTCGGATATTGGATGGATCGGACGCCCGCTTTTGTTTCAGGCGACAATTTCGAGGTCGTCATCAAGACGAACAATCCGGTTTTGTATGAGGATTTCATCAAGTCAAAGATAGAGCAGCCATCGAGCGCTGCTCAAGCACATGAACACAAGGAGCAAAGCATGAACCAGGAGCAGTTTGTAAAGGGACAGACTTTCGACGTATTCCCCGAAGAATCGGACAAGCGCTATCTGTTTGATTGCTACCTCTTCGATATCAACACCGATGAAGTGATAGAGAGAAGTGCGCTCATCGTTCCGGGTAACACCATCGAGGAAGCGACGCGGAACGCCATACAGAAGATGCAGGGCAAGCTGGCCAACAAGGTGTCCTTTACGGTCAAGGTGCATCTCAACTACGTCAAGATATTCACCAAGCCCAAGCCCGAAGAAGATACATTCCTGAAGATGGCTGACGCAATCGCCCGTGGTGTGCGCGAGGGGATGCAGAAGTAGGCAGCGTCAAGGCCAGGCGGCGGGCGGGCCTGCATGATAGCGCCAGATGGGAGTCGCCCCCCGTCTTCAGCCTGGAAAGAGAAACAAACCTGACCAACACCTGTTGCCACCGATGATCATGTACGATGGACGATGTGCGACAGGAAAGCAGGCGATGACAGATTTCCCGGCTGGTTGAAATCCAGCACAGGTAAGAGTTGACCACGAAAGAAAGAATAAAGCATACAGAAAATATTGACTATGTATGAAACAGGTAAGTAAATTATAAAGACTTTCTATAAACGAGATTGAACAGTTTACTGATATAATTCCAAAATATATTTCGAGGCAGTTGTTTATGAATTTAAAAATAGGAACGACGAGGGGCATTATCAGAACATTGCCTGCTTGAAGGACGAAGCGGGGGAAACGGTATTCGTCGGCAAGCTCCTGAAACCCTTCGACCTGAAATAGAACGGGAATTCGTCAATCGAGCCGATCGCGCTACGGTGCGACGGCGATTCTGGATTCAGGAGGAAGAAAATGAAGCGCAGTCTGATCGTTTCTGCTTTTCTGGTTTCCGCGGCGGTAATGTTCGCTCAGGACATACGTCTTCCCGATCCCGGTACCAAAGCGGGCATGGACCTATTGACGGCGATCCGGGACCGCCGGGTTTCCAAGACCTTCGTCAAAAAGGCGGTCTCCCCCGCCGACCTGTCGACCCTGCTCTGGGCGGGTCTCGGTCCGAGGGGCGTCGATGCGGTAACCAGCGCCACCAAGTCCGGCAGGACCGCATCCTTTTCCGGCGACAATCCCTATATCAACCTCTACGTCCTGACCGATAAGGGGACCTGGAAATACCTTCCGGAGTCGAACGTCCTCAAATTCCTGGGCGGGACCGATTCGCGTTCCGCCGTTTCGCGCGCCGCGATACCCGACGCGGCTCTCCTGATTCTCTTCACTGTCGACAATGCCCTGACGCCGTCCTTCCTGAAGGCCAATCCCGTTTTGTTCCAGCAGATGGCGCACGCGACCGCGGGTTTCGCGGCGCAGAATATCGGCCTTGCGGCGGCGGCCCTGAAAATGGCGGCGGTCGTCCAGTACACCCTTGCGCCGGCGGGCGCGGCGGCGGCGGCTTCCCTCGGGAAGGACGAGGTGCCCCTGTTCATCCTGCAAGCGGGTTATACCGAATAGTAGCAGTCGCCGCGATGTCATGACGGGGGACTCGACATCGCCGGTTCTCCGCTTCCTCCGATCGGCTCGTACGATCTTCGATCCGACGGGTTTGCGTCCTGACGGCGGGCTTGTTATACTGGTAGAAGAATTCGGGAGGCTGCCGTGGTGAAGGTCAGTGTATGCTGCGGGATGGAGTGCACGGCCAGGGGCGGGCAGGAACTGATGGATACGGTCGAATCCGATCCCCGATTGAGGTCCGCCGTCTCCATCGCCTACGAGCAATGCATGGATATGTGCGGGAAAGGTGACCTCGCCCCCGTCGTCATCATCGAAGGCACGATCTACACCTCGATGACCGCCGATAAGCTTTCGGATCTCCTGCTCGCGCTCATCGAGCCGATACCGGCGAAGGGAGGGAGTTGAATGCCGCTCCCCGATCTGGACATCTTTGAAAAAATGCGCGGCATCTACACTCCCGTAATGGATATCAGACGGAAGGTGCTCATCGAAGTCGCAAAAATGGTCGAATCGGGCAAGAAAACCAATTACGTCGAGACCATACCCTATACCATCATCCAGAAAAAAACGCCGACTTATAGGGAAAGCGTATTTCGGGAACGGGCGGTTGTACGGGAAAGGGTCCGGCTCGCCCTGGGACTCGATCTCAAGGAATTCGGCGCGCACGCTCCGATCATCGACGATGCCGAGCCTGCTCTCGTCGCGAGCAAGGTCATAGAAGAACCCCTCGTGAACGTCATCAAGATCGGTTGTCAGCAGTGTCCGGAGAAATCCTATTTCGTATCGAACAGTTGCATGGGCTGCATGGCTCATCCTTGCGTACCCGTATGCCCGAAGAGCGCCGTCTCCATGATAGGCGGGAAATCATTCATCGATCAAAACAAGTGCGTCAAATGCGGTCGCTGCAAGCAAGTCTGCCCTTATGGAGCGGTCCTTTTTCGCGAAAGGCCATGCGCCGCCGCCTGCGGCGTCGGAGCGATCGGTTCCGACGCGGAAGGATTTGCGGAGATCGATTACGGAACCTGCGTTTCATGCGGCCTTTGCATCGTTTCTTGCCCTTTCGGAGCGATCGGAGAAAAATCCGAAATCGTTCAGGTTTTACTGTCCATAAAAAAAGGCGATCGAGTCTACGCCGAGCTGGCTCCATCCTTCGTCGGACAGTTCGGGCCTTTGGTGAGGCCCGAGAATATGAAGAAGGCGCTCTCCCTCGTAGGTTTCGCGGGAATGGCGGAAGTCGCTTCAGGCGCTGATCTCGCGATAATCGATGAAAGTCGAAAACTCGCCGAACTCGTGAACGATACGGCCCAAAAAGATGATTCCGCGTTCGTCGGCACATCGTGCTGCCCTTCCTGGGTATTGGCGGCGCGGCGCGCCTATCCAGGCATCGCTCGATACGTATCGGACTCCTTCACGCCGATGGTCGAGACCGCGAGGAAGATCAAAGAAGCCGACAAAGCCGCGCGCGTCGTCTTCATCGGGCCCTGCGTATCCAAGAAAATGGAATGCTTCAATCCTCTCGTATCGCGTTTCGTCGATTTCGTCATGACGTTTGAAGAATTGGCGGCGCTTTTCATGGCCAAGAATGTCGATCCGGCTCGCGTTACGGACGGGGAACGGCAAGCCGGGGCAACGGCCGCCGGTCGTTCGTACCCCGTTGCCGGCAACGTCGTGAAGGCGATACTCGGACAGTACCGGATGGACGCGGAGTCGTCCGCTGACATTCCGCATGCAAGCGCGGATACCTTGGAGGATTGCCTCGGTCTTCTGAAGAGGATCGATGATAAACGGATTGATTTCCGGCCGCTCCTCGTCGCCGGTATGGCCTGTCCCCATGGATGCATAGGCGGCCCGGGTACCTTGGCCCCGTTGAACAGGGCGAAGGCCGCGGTTGAAGCCTTCTCGAAAGAAGCGCTGCTCGAAATGCCGGGGACCGAGGCTTCGGATGGTCCTGATCGGGAAAGCGTAGTTCCTGGAAAAATCGGACCTCATCCCTGAACCGGAGTCGGTCACGCGAGACGCTCATCGTATCCTCCGAATACCCATCATCCGTTCATACTGCCTTCACACGCTCTGACTATATTCATCTGTGTACAGGTCGGAGACATCGACATACAATACTTTTGTTACGGAGGATGGATATGGGACTTTATACGGCGCTTTCGGTTCTCGTTATCGGCGGATTCGTTACGGTTCCATTATCTCCTGAACCGAGCCATCGATTATCGAGGTACGAACGCGGTGGCTTTACTGACTATGCGCGGCAGGATGGAGGGGGCAGATCATGATGGTAATTATTTGGTTGGCGATCATCGCCGGTGTCGTTATTCTCGTCCAATACTTCAAGCGGCAGGACTTGAATCATCCTGGAAACGGTAATGACGCGGGCGGGGAGAATGCCGAGGAGATATTGAAGAGGCGGTATGCGAGCGGCGAATTGAGCCGCGAAGAGTACCTCAGTATGTCCGCGGTTTTGAAGGATCGGGGCTGACCGGCATTGAGAAGGAAGGCAAGAGGATGCATTGAGCGGGGAAAGCAGGCGACTGACCGGATCGGCGCGCAGGTACGGCATTCCTGGAGGGGTTTGCGCGCTGACTTCAGCCGCTGGTCTACTTCCATTCCTTCCAGCCCGTCCCCTGATGCATTTTTCATGCACGAGGACAGGGGACATGATGCAGGTCACGGAAGCTTAAAGCAGTATCTTGGGCGTCGCCAATCGAACTGCAGGCAAATTTGCGGGAACCGTCGGGTTTGATGATACTTTGCCGCTGGAGGCCATCATGAACTATCAGTGTCCGATGAAGTGCGAAGGAACCAGGACCTACGACAAACCGGGCAAGTGCCCGAAGTGCGGCATGACGCTCATTCCTGTCGCTGAAGGCGGGGAATCCGGGGTGGAGCACCGCCATCACGGTCATGAGCGCGATGACGGCGGGCACGATCACGGCAAGTCCGGAGGAACGGACGAGGAACACCATCATGGCCCGGCGTCCCGGGGGCCGACATGCATCTGCGGGACCGAAGATTGCGACGGTTCGTGCGTAGCCAATTGCCAATGTTCCTTCCAGGAGCTGAGCCTCGCGAAGCCTGCTGAAGGGGCCCGCTATATTTGTCCCATGCGGGACGAAGGGGACAAGACCTACCCGGAGCCCGGCGATTGTCCCGTCTGCGGCATGCATCTAGTCAAGGTGGTCGGATTCGGCGCCCGGACCTCGGAGGCCGAGGGCGAGGAGCTTATCGCTTATAGGGCGATGCGCCGTAAATTCATACTCGCCTCGGTGTTTTCCGTCCCGGTATTCATCCTATCCATGGGAGAGCTCGTTCCCGGCTTCGGCGATGCGCTCGGGGCCGTGCTCTCGATGAGAACCAATCTCCTGATTCAGTTCGCGCTCTCCATCCCCGTGATATTCATCCTCGGTTCGTTCATCTTCGTCAAAGGCCTCAAGAGCGTCGTGAGCCGGAACTTGAACATGTTCACGCTCATCGCGCTGGGAACGGGTATTGCCTGGACCTTCAGCATCGTCGCCCTTTTCTTCCCCGGGATCTTTCCCGCATCGCTCAGGGGACACGACGGCATCGTAGCGGGGTATTTCGAGGCGACGGTCGTTATCCTTACGCTGGTCATCCTGGGGCAGATGCTCGAACTCCTCGCGCACGCGAAAACGAACGGCGCGATAAAGGAACTCCTCGACTTGGTACCTCCCACGGCGCTCGTGATCCGGGATGGAAAGGAGGCCGAGATTCCGCTCGCGGAGGTCCGCGTCGCCGACCGTATCCGCGTGAAGCCCGGAGAGAAGATACCGGTGGACGGCGAGGTGGAAGAGGGGAACGGCGTCGTGGACGAGGCGATGATCACCGGAGAACCTCTCCCCGTCGAGAAAGGCGCAGGCGCGGCCGTAACCGGTGGAACGATCAACCTGAACGGAAGTTTCGTCATGGTGGCCCTCAAGGTGGGCGGTGATACGCTCCTGGCCCGTATCATCGATATGGTAAACGAGGCTTCCCGGTCCAAGGCGCCTATACAGCGCCTGGCCGATACGGTCGCCGCATATTTCGTGCAGGCGGTAGTGCTGCTTTCCATCGCGACGCTCCTTATATGGGGCATCGTATTCGGCAAATGGGATCTCGGCTTCGTGAACGCCATCGCTGTCCTCATCATCGCCTGCCCCTGCGCGCTCGGCCTGGCTACGCCGGTCTCAATCATGGTGGGCACGGGAAGGGGAGCGAAATCGGGCATCCTCATCAAGAACGCGAAGGCGATCGAACAGATGCGGAAAGTGGATACCCTCCTCGTGGACAAGACGGGAACGCTCACCCTCGGGAAACCCAAAGTCACGCTTCATAAGGGAATCGGCGGCCATGCCGATGATGAGGTACTCAGGCTGGCGGGTTCGGTGGACGCGCTCAGCGAGCACCCGCTCGCCGCGGCCATCGTTTCGGCGGCGAAAGAGAAAAGCCTGTCCCTGACCGCTGCGAGCGATTTCGTATCCCTGACAGGCATGGGTGTGAAGGCCAGGATCGATGGACGCGAAATCTCCGTCGGAAACCGCAGGCTCGTGCAAAGCAGCGGCCATGCCGCTCCCTACGATGAGGAATACGTCCGCGACCTGCAGGGCAAAGGCAATACCGTGATGTTCGTGCTCGAGGACGGAAAGGTGATCGGCTTCGTCGGCGTCGCGGATCCGATCAAGGAATCAACGCCCGAAGCGGTACGGCTGCTGCACGAACGCAAGGTGCGGATCGTCATGCTCACCGGAGACAACGCGGTCACCGCGGCGGCGGTTGCGGAATCCTTGGGACTGGACAGCTTCAGGGCGGAGTGCATGCCGGAAGACAAATTCGCCGAGGTGAAAAGGCTGCAAGCCGAAGGAGCCTTCGTCGCGATGGCCGGAGACGGCATCAACGACGCGCCCGCTTTGGCCCAGTCGGACGTGGGTATCGCCATGGGGACCGGTACCGACGTGGCGATGGAGAGCGCCGACATCACCCTGGTGAAAGGGGACCTTATCGGCATCGCGCGCGCCAAGGGCTTGAGCGTACTGGTCATGCGGAATATCAGGGAAAACCTCTTCTTCGCCTTCGCGTACAACATCATCGGTATCCCGATCGCCGCTTTGGGGTTCCTTACGCCGATACTGGCCGGATTGGCCATGGCGTTGAGTTCCGTGTCGGTTTTGGGGAATGCGCTCAGGGTCAAGGGAGCGAAAATCCGATAGCCGCGCCGGGGCCATACTCGCATGGTCCTGGGCACCCGAACCTCGGCATGGCCGTCCTGACGCCGCATATCATTCATGGACCTTCCCGTCCTACTCGTCAACTGGAAGGATGGGAAGGGAATCCTCGTTCGCCTGTCGTCGGTCCTTATCGTCCCGATACAGAGGGTTGAAGGAGGTACTTAAGGAATTGATAAACGAAAAATATTTCGAATGCATCGGAGACGGCGTCACCGTCGCGACCAGATGATTGCGCAATATCGACCTTTCCTGTTCGTTATGCTTTATCGCGATGAAAGATATCGATCCGGACAGGAAGCGATTGGTCGCGACCCTGCTCGATCAATTGCCTCTCTTGTTCATCATCTGCGGGTCTTTTAGGGAAAAAAGTGACCCCGATGCCGTCGAACCCGAGTCGATAGGCTCGCAGGAGATTGTGTGATCGTCGACCCTGCGTGAACGGACCATGCGGTTTCCATGCGGATTCCATGAACGATTCCCCGATCCGTCCCGCCTTCAGTATTCTTCATGCTCACAGGGTTGACGCTGATCAGGAGGTTCCAATGAACAGATTCAGTCTATCCATCGCGACGGCAATCGTCGGCCTCTCCGCGCTGGGTGCAGCGACGGCTTTAGAAAGCACCTGGAAAATCGATATAAGTCCGACCGACTGGGAACTCGCGCCAGGCTTGAAGACTCCGGCTTGGACCTACGGGGGGGCCGTGCCCGGCATTCCGATCGTAGCCAAGCCGGGCGAGCTGCTTCGCATCGAGGTGACGAACAAACTGGCCGTCCCCACCAACATCCACTGGCATGGCCTGGTCGTCCCCAACGACCAAGACGGACCGGCCATAGTCATCCAGCCAGGGGCAACTTTCGTCTATTCCTTCACGCCCCGCGAAACGGGAACCTATTGGTATCATCCGCACTTCAGGCCCGTGCTCGACCAGCTTGACCGGGGCCTTTACGCGCCGCTCATCGTTCTTGCTCCCGAGGATTCTCACTATTCGGGGGATAGGACTTTCGTGCTCGATGATTGGTACCTGGACGCTCGCGGAAAGAGGCTTCCCGGTACAGCGGATGGAGACATGGAACGATTCGGCAATGTCGAAACCGTCAATGGAAAGACGGGACAGGCAATCGGACCTCTCGCCGTGACCCGCGGGGAGCGCTGGAAACTGCGTTTCATCAACGCGTCCACCGCCGCGACTCATCGACTTAAGGTGTCCGGCCATCGTTTCAGGATCACCCACCTGGACGGGCATGCGCTCGCGGCGCCGTATGAGAGCGATACGATAGACATCGCTCCAGGGGAGCGGGTCGACGCCGAGTTCATCGCGGACGGTGAGCCTGGCGCGCTCTATTCCATAGCGAGCGATCGCCCGGACTTGGGAATTTCGATTCCCGTTGCTTACGGAACCGGAAGCGTCGCCCGCGTGCCGTCGCCCTTCGTCCCTCCGGACCTTCGTTTCCTTCCCGGGGCGCTGGAAAAAGCGCCCGATTTCGTCCTCCGCGTGGCTACCCGCATGGGGGGCATGATGCAGATGGGTATGGGGGGAAGCATGGGCATGGGAAGCATGGGCATGGGAAGCATGGGTTCGTCGGCGATGGGGATGGCAGGATGGACGATCAACGGGAAATCCTTTCCGGAAACGGAAGCCCTGAACGTGAAGACAGGAGAGCTCGTGAAGCTTCGGATCTTCAACGACGACGCCGTTACTGCCGGCGGTCACAGGATGGACCATCCCATGCATCTACATGGTACCGTATTCCAGGTGCTGTCCGTGGACGGCGTCGCTCAGGCCCGGCCGATCCGCAAGGACACGATCCCCGTCCCCGCGGGAGGCTACGTGGACCTGGCCTTCGTCATGACGGAAAGCGGCCAATGGATGTTCCACTGCCATGTGATCGACCATGAGGACGGGGGTATGTTGACGGTCGTCAACGCCCGCTGACAAAATCGGCGGGGATTTTCACCCCTGCCGATTTTGTCAGCGAGAGCGAGGCTGGTCCCTGTGTCGTACGAATATCCCATTTCTATCGGACCGCATCATAGGATTGCATCGAGCCGCGCGTTTTCCGCCCGGATGAGGAAGGTATTACGCTCATCCGGCAACCTTGTTCCGTCCGCCGGATTTGGCGGCGTAGAGCCGCTCGTCCGCCTTTTTAAGGAGGGCGGCGTATTCTTCGATACCCTCCTCCGGAAAGGAGGCGAGGCCGAAACTCGCCGTGACTGTTTCGCGCTCCCCGGCGGGCAAGGCGATTTCAGTCATCGACAAGCGCTCCCTGATCTTGTTCGCGGTAGCCATTGCGGAAGCCTTATCGGCTCCGGGCAGTATCATGAGGAATTCCTCTCCGCCGTACCGGATGATCGTATCCGTTTTCCGCAAGCCGATCCGCAATCGTTCGGCCGTTTCCCTTATCGCCGTGTCCCCGGCCTGATGGCCGAAGGTGTCGTTCAGGCGCTTGAAATGATCGATATCGGCGATGATCAGGGAAAATGGCTCGTTCGTGTTGATCATGGCCGAAATCTCCGACACGGCGGGTCCTTCAAGGTATTTCCGGTTCTTCAAGCCCGTGAGCCCGTCCAGGAACGCGCCCCGTTCGGCTGCGCGGAATCCCCGGAGGAGGACCCTGTCCGAGAATACGAGGGCCGCGCAAAGTGCGAGCGTGAGGATACCGAGTTGGACGAAAAAGAATATGTCCGTTTTATGGTTCACCGCATTGGCGCCCGCTTTTTGGGATTCCAGCCGGGCCGTGTGGTAACCATGCTGAATACTCAGGTGCCGCTCGAAAATTTCGTCGAACAGGAAACGCGCCTTGCCGAGATGGATTGTCCTGTCCGGCTGGACACCGATGACGGACTTGTCGATTTCATCCAAAAAATCATCGAACAGCATACGCAACTCCGCGATGCGCCCGGGTTCGGATGCTGGATTGAAATGGCCCTCACGGTCATCCCCGCTCTCGATAAGCGCGGTCACCGAAGCGAAAGAGGATCTCGTCCTGACGCGGACGGCTTCGTATCCCTCACGAAAACCCGGAACACCGGAATCACCCGCGAGGATAGCGGTGGTGAGAAGCTCGTGAAGTGCTGCGTGCAAATTCTCGGCGGCATGGACCGACTCCAGGGCACCGATCGACGAGAAGAGGGATTCGTGCAGGGACGCAACGATATTCCGATAGACGAACTGCGAAACAAGGGAGGCTCCGGCAACTAACGCGAGTAAGATTCCGAGCTTGAACCTGAATGACTTCATGGCGTCGCGTCCATGAATATTGCGTTGAATTCCTCATGGTTTCCGAGGAATACCGAGATTATGTCCGGATCGAACTGGCTTCCCGCCGATTCTTTCATAACCTTGATCGCCTCGGCATGCGGCATCGCCTTTTTGTAATAGCGCTCAGATCGGAGGGCGTCATAAACGTCGGCAATGGCCATTATCCTGGCGGACAGGGGGATGGATTCCCCTGTCAAACCGTCAGGATAACCCTTTCCGTCCCATCGTTCATGATGGTGGCGCGTCAATTCCACGGCGAGTTCGAGCTGCGAGGGGAAGGAGAGTCGTTCGCGCGCGGCTTCCAGAATCCCTGCGCCCAATTCGCTGTGTTTCTTCATGGCTTCGTATTCTTCGTCCGTGAGTTTGCCGGGTTTCCGCAGGATCGCGTCGTCGATGCCGACCTTGCCGATGTCGTGCAGGGGGGCGATGCTTGCGAGCGAACGGATATATTCATTATTGATGTATGATTTATACCGCTGCTCAGCCTGGAGCCGCGTCGCGAGGATGCGTACGTACCCTTTGCAGCGTTCAAGATGGCCTCCCGTTTCCTGGTCCCGGAGGCCGGACAAGCTGGACATGGCGAAGATGATGCTTTCCTGGCTCTGCCTGAGCCTCTCAGATGTGGCCTTCTGCCGTCGATACGAACGATAGAAGAGCAGGAAGAGGGTAGCGTAGATCGCGCATCCCGCGATCGCGACGAGGAGGGCTATGTTACGGGCGGCTTCGTCCAGGTCCCCCGCAAGGGCCGCATCGGATTCCCTGAGGCCGATGACGCCCTTCATCCGTCCTGTGGCGTCCTTGATCGGAAGGAAAAGAAATAGATCGCCGCGAAGCGGACCGAACGAAAAAACGCGCGGGCGGATACCGTAGACGAAGCGCACCGATCCGCCGAGAGCGATCGGAAGAGGATCATCGCTCGTTCTCCCTTCCTGGAAATCGGCCGAGCCGAACAATTGTTTTCCTGACGCGTCCCAAACCGCCAGGTCCTTTACTTGCGGGAGTCTTCCTGCGCGTTCGAGCCCGGATATGAGCGCTTCGAACTCCGCCTCGTTACCCGTAGCCAAAATGTCATCGAAATTGGGTGATAGGCTTACGGCGTAAAAGGTTCCGTGCATGCGTATGATGTGGGCGCGGACGAAATCCGAAAGGACGAGCCCAAGGACGCTTGCGGCCGTCACGATCACGAGGAACATGAAAGCGGAGAATTGGAATAGGACATTCCCCTCGCGGCCGGGGCGTCCCCTGGTCATTCCGATCTGGCGGCTCATGCTGTTTTGAATGTCCGGGCCACCTTTGAAACATCCTCGATGTCGTCTCGATTGGTGCGGGTGGGCTCAGCCGCCGCGAGCACGGAGCGCTCGATTTCCATGGCGCCTTCGGCTCTTTCCCCGACTCCTCGCTTGAAGTCCTCGCCCGCCGAAACGAGTGAGGTCATCTCCGCTCGTCCCGATGACGATATGACCGAGGTGATGGACGCGATGGTCGCCGTATAGGCCGCCAAAACGACTCCCGCCACCAGGAGCGCGATCATTATACCGAGCTTGCTTCTGCGCATGAGCGCCCCTTGCCATTATGGAATTCACAGAATACGGCAATTCTGGACTTGGTCGCAATTATAACCGCTCCGGTCGGGTCGATCAACGCTGCGAGGATTGGCTTGCGCCGGAAACCCCGAAAATGCGTCAGGAGTTCATGGCGCATTCACAATGCAACCGTTTTATGGATAAGATGCATGACAGGAGGTCCTGATGCCGAAATCCGTACTCGTCGTGGACGACGAACCTAAGATCGTCGCTTTGTTGGTCGGGTACCTCGAGGCTTCCGGCTTCAGGGTCCACCAGGCCTTCAACGGCAACGAGGCTTTGGCGGTTTTCCGGGAGAAGAAACCCGACTGCCTCGTGCTCGACATAAACATGTCGGGCATGGACGGATTGTCCGTGGCACGGGAAGTCCGGAAGAAGTCCGACCTTCCCATCATTTTTCTGACCGCGCGCGCCGACGAGATGGACAGGATCATCGGGCTCGAACTCGGCGCTGACGATTACGTCTCCAAGCCTTTCAGCCCCCGGGAACTGGTAGCCCGCGTTAAGGCCGTCCTCAGGCGCGCAGGTCCGAAAGAAAAAACGGATCCAGCCAGGATCGTCCGGGGAACCCTCAGCTTGGACTCCACGACGCGGAGGGTGACTATGGGCGGAGGGCTCCTGAACCTGACGGCCGTGCAGTTCGACATCCTGGCCCTGATGATCCGGGAACCCGGCAGGGCATGGTCCAGGCTGGAGATACTGGAAGGCTTTTCAGGATCATCGTACGAGGGCTATGAGCGGACCATCGACGCGCACATAAAGAATATACGCAAGGCCCTGGGTGACGACAGCGACGATCCGCGCTTCATCGAGACGGTACGGGGCATAGGCTACCGTTTCATGGAACAGAAGGACGGGGCGTGAGGCTCAAGTACCGGCTGTCCTTCAGCTTTCTCCTGGTCGTCGCGATCGCGTCCGGAGCCAACTTCTTCCTGGTCCATCGCTCGACGGAAAGCATGTTCCGGAACCTGGTGTTCACAGGAGACGCGGAAAAGGCGAAGAGCTATGCGGCGGTGCTCGGCGGCTACTATGTCGAGAAGGGGAATTGGGATGGCCTACAGGACTTCCTCACGGAACTACCGGACCTCGTCCCGCGCAACTTCATGGCGGACAGGATAGCGGTAGCCGATTCCAACGGCATCATCATCGCCGATACCGCGGGCCGCATCCTTTCTACCGTCCATCCCTCCCGGCATCTTTCCCACGGCATTCCGATCATGGTCGAATTCGAGAGGATGGGAACGGTGCTCGTCGGCTCCATGATAGATTCCTCTCTATCGGGAACCAACGAACGGTATTTGGAATCAGTCACGCGCTCGCTCCTCTGGTCTAGCCTTGCGGCCGCCTCCCTGGCCTTGTTCCTGGGTTTATTCCTGGCTGTCCGTATCACCAGGCCGCTCGGCCTCCTTACCCAGGCGGCCAGGAGCGTCGTTTCCGGCGACCTTTCCGCGCCTGTGCCCGTCCGGGGGCGGGACGAGTTGGCCGCGCTCTCGGTTTCCTTCAACGAGATGGTCGCTGAACTCAGGCGGCTGGACGCCGCCAAGAAGCAGGTCATCGCGGATTCGGCCCACGAACTCAGGACCCCGGTGACCCTCATCCAGGGCACGATCGAAGGAATGATAGACGGCATATTTCCGTGCGATACCGCGACGCTGAAATCCGTGCATGAGGAAACCCTGAGGCTCTCGCGCCTGATCGATACCCTTCGGGAGCTGGAAATCATCGAATCGGGGGAACTCCGGCTCGACATTGGGGGCGTGGATATCCGCGAGACCATGCGGAAGGCGATCGCGCTGTTCTCCCTTTCTGCGCGGGCAAAAGGGATAACGCTCTCCTCTGAGAACCTTTCCGCCATGCCGCCCGTCGCCAGGGGGGATTACCTGCGCATCGGCGAGGTCGTCTACAACCTCATCGCCAATTCGATCAAATACACCCCCGAAGGCGGTACCGTCCGGGTTCGGGAAGAGGCCGGATCCGAAGGCTCGATCGCATTCAGTGTCGACGACTCCGGTCCCGGTATCCCGGAGGACGAACGCGGACGCGTCTTCGAGCGCTTCTACCGTGTCGACAAATCCCGCGCCTCCAATTCAGGCGGGCGCGGACTGGGCCTCGCGATCGCCGCGGAGATCGTGAACGCCCACGGTGGAATCATCTTCGTCGGGCTTTCGGATCTGGGCGGAGCGAGTTTCGTCGTGACCCTGCCGAGCGCACGAGAATAAATCAGCCCGGTCACTATCCTTACGATACGCGCGCGGCATTCTGGCTCAAGGTTTATCGAACAACTCGACGGTCCGCGATTTCATGGAGCGGACTGGCGTCACGTTCGATTCAATGGGCCGCCCGCTTCCGACTGCTCCAGTCTGGGGCTTTCATTCGAACGGCGGTTGGTACGGCAACTACACGGCGATAGCCAATGATCTGGTCGGAATATTTTGAGAGGATACGGTCACGGGCAAAGAAATCAGGATTTTCATCCGAGGTTCGGGAGCGTGCCGTTCGGGTGTTTGGCGAGATCGGACACGAGCCTCCAACCGCCGCGCAGGCTAACGTATTCTTCCAGCTTGTAAGTATTCAGCCTGAAGACTGATTCCTCTCGCATGAAGGAACGGTTACGTGTCGGGGCCGTCGGCTTCGACTGAACCGGAACGAAAACCTGGAATATCTTGTCGGCCAATAGCGATAAATTGAAATCGGCGTTGACACCGTACAAAGCATGATAGGCATATAAACCAAGAAATGGCTTGTATAAATATGACATACTACGTAAGAAAATGATTAGCAAAGCGCGACCGGAATATTGCTTGATGAAGCTGGAAGCAAGGCATTCCAGCTCACGCACTATCAGCCCTGCCTTGGAAACGCCGCGACAATCAGGCGATTCATACACCTTGATCATGCCAGAATGATTCGCCAATCCAAGCTTGACACGTTTCGACCAACGGGTCACACTATCGCAGTCGACGTTGTCGGCAATTTGAAAATAGCGATTAAAAACAGGAACGGATCGTATCTGCCGACTTTCCCGATAATTGCTATCAGCAACTTCTCCTTGGGAGGTATCATGAAAAGAACCCTGGTCATCGCCCTTCTCGCCATCGGACTCGTGGCGTCAGTATCCGCCCAGGCGCCAAGCGCCTCAGTGACCGAGATGCAGTACTTCACGATCGAATCATCGCTCGTCATGGGCTACAGCCTGGCCGTCGAGGACATCACCGCCGGCTCCAGCTTCCTCCTCAACTTCACGGTAGCGGATGACTTCACGTTCGGCGTGCAGACCATGAAGCTTGATGGAGCAGCCACCGCAATATCGTCCATGAAACTCGGCTACTACCTCAATGACATGCTCGGCTTCTCCGCCACCTTCGGCGGCGACGGCACCTTCACCTACTATAGCGCCGGCGCCTTCGTCACCCTCAAGAAGAACGTCCGCGAAGCGGCCCTGTCCGACGCGATCAAGCTCCGCCTCGAGTATATCTTCCCGGATTCCGGCATCGGCGACGGCGCGATCCTGATGACCGCCGGCTTCTGCCTGGGCCTGTAAGCAAGAAAGCATAAGGAGACAGATATGAACAAGAAACTTGTGGCCATCGTCGCCAGCGTCCTTTTCATCGCCGCAGCGGCCTCCGCGTCAGCGCAGAACACCGACACCAAGATCGTCGGTTTCGAATCTTCCATAGTCTACGGTTACGATGTCAGCGCCCAGTCGATGGGCTCCGCCAACTCGTACGGCATCAACCTCACCCTGACCAATTCTCTTGTCGCCGGATTCCTCTTCACTTCCAACTCCGGTGGAAGCCTCGCCGATTCCTTCATGCTTAACCTCGCGTACGGCCTTGCAGACAAGGTCGGCATGAACCTCGCCGTCGGCAACTCCGCCGCCGTAGCACATGTCGGCGTCGGCATGTACTACAATATCTTCGAGCGCAATGTGCAGGACGCGCTGGTGTCCGTCCTCAAGCTCAAGGTCGGCTACGATTTCGCACCGTCCACCGGGATGGATACCGGCGATGTGGTGATGGGCCTCGGCCTCGTTCTCGGCATGTAATCCCGCTCGGCAAGTATCCTCACCGATGCGCTCCCCCGGAAAGGTTTGCCTTCCCGGGGGATTCTATTATTTGCTCCAGATCCCTGAATGGCCGGGTCGACAGCGTCGATACGCCGACCTGGCGTATCGTGTTGCCTCCAAAGGCCGAGACTCCCAACGATATCGTCGGCGGTTGCATTCTCGATCTTTGCGAACGTGGATGAGGTCTACCGGTACTCTTCCCAGGACTTGATCTCGACGCCGTGCTTTTGGGCGTATGACAGCGACTCGGCAAACTGCCTGGCAACTTTCACGTTGGTGAAGAGCGGTACTTCGTAGTCAATGGCCGTGCGCCGTATCAGGTAATCGTTGCGCAATTCCGTTTCGCCGTTGTCCTTGGGTACGTTGATTACCAGGTCGACTTTGCGTTCGCGGATTACGCTGGCCATGTTCGGCTCCGTCTCCTCGAGCGGCCAGTACAGCGGCGTGGAGGCGACGCCGTTCGACGACAGGAATTCGGCGGTTCCCCTGGACGCGTACAAGGGCACTCCCATGTCACGGAGCAGCTTCGCGCCGTCGAGGAAATCGACTTTGTCGCCTATAGGCCCCGTGGACAGTAGCACGCCCTTTTTTGGAATGCGGTAACCGACAGACAGTATTGCCTTAAGGAACGCGTCCTCGAAATCGGTGCCGATGCAACCTACCTCGCCGGTCGACGCCATCTCGACGCCAAGGATGGGGTCGGCCCCATGGAGCCGCGAAAAGCTGAACTGCGCCGCCTTCACGCCCACCCATTCCAGGTCGACCGCGGAGGCAGGCGCCTTTTCGACGGGCAGGTCGAGCATCGCCATGGTCGCCAGCTCTATCATGTTGACGCGGGCCACCTTGGAGCAGAACGGGAAACTGCGACTGGCCCGCAGGTTGCACTCGATGACGCTCACCCTGTTGTGCTTGGCAAGGAACTGGATGTTGAACGGCCCTGTTATGTTCAGCGAGCCTGCTATCTTCGATGTGGCTGTCCGTATCTGCCGCATCGTCTGCACGTACAGCCTCTGGGGGGGGAGGACGACGGTGGCGTCGCCGGAATGGACGCCGGCGTTCTCGATGTGTTCGCTTATCGCGTGGAAGAGGATTTCACCGTGTTTGGCGACCGCGTCTATTTCTATTTCCCTGGCGCCCTCGACGAACTTGCTGACGACGACGGGATGCTCGGCCGACACTTCCGCCGCGAGTCCCAGGAAGCGCTCCAGGCTTTGATCGTCCCAGGCGACGTTCATCGCCGCGCCGGACAGCACATAACTGGGCCGGACCAGTACCGGGTAACCGGCGTCGCGCGCGAAAGCGAACGCCGAGCCCAGGTCGGTCAGCTCCCGCCAGGCTGGCTGTTCTATGCCGAGCGTGTCGAGCAGTGCCGAAAACTTGTGCCTGTCCTCGGCTTTGTCTATCGATTCGGGCGAAGTGCCGAACACGACAGCGCCGGCGTCAAAGAGGCCGGTGGCGAGGTTGTTCGGTATCTGGCCGCCCATGGAAAGAACGAGCCCGTCGGGCATCTCGCGCTCGTAGATGTCGAGGACGCGCTCGAGCGACAGCTCCTCGAAGTACAGGCGGTCGCACATGTCGTAGTCGGTGCTGACGGTTTCCGGGTTGCAGTTGACCATGATGCCGACTCTTCCAGCCGCGCGCGCAGTTTCAAGGGCGTTGACGCAGCACCAGTCGAACTCCACGCTGGAGCCTATGCGGTACGCGCCCGAACCGAGCACCATGACGCCTGTCCGCGATGGTTCCACGTCGTCGCTGTCGCCCGAGTAGGTCATGTACAGGTAATTGGTAGCCGCCGGATACTCGGCGGCCAGCGTGTCGATGCGTTTGACCGAGGGGCGAAGGCCCCGGCGCTCGCGTTCGGACCGGATGGCCCGTTCAGTCGTTCCCGTCAGCCCGGCTATGCGCGCGTCCGAGAATCCCAGCCGCTTGGCACCGGACAGCAGCCCGGGCGCGAGGTTCGCGGCGCCGCTCTCTTCGCCGGCCCCGGCCCCGCGCAGCAGATTCTCGCAGTCGAGCACATTGGCCATCTTGCCCAGGAACCAGGTGTCGATGCGGGTCAACTCCTGCACGCGTTCGATGCTCCATCCCTCCGACAGCGCCTTGTACACGGCGAATACCCGCCTGTCGGTCGGCCTTGCGAGCGCTGAACCGAGCTCGGATGAGTTGCAGCCCGAGAAGGCCTCGTCCGCGCTCAGTCCCGGCGCGCCGATGCCGGTCATGCGCAAGGCCTTCTGCAGGGCCTCTTCGAATGATCTGCCGATCGACATCACCTCACCGACCGATTTCATCTCGCTGCCGATTTCGCGGTCAACATCCTTGAACTTGCCGAGGTCCCAGCGCGGCACCTTGACGACGCAGTAGTCGAGCGCCGGCTCGAAGCACGCGGTAGTCGCCTTGGTGACGCGGTTCCGGATGTCGACCAGCGAATGACCGAGCGCGAGCCTGGCGGCGACAGCGGCCAACGGATAGCCGGTAGCCTTCGACGCGAGCGCCGAGCTCCTCGAAAGCCGGGCGTTCACCTCGATGACGCGGTAGTCGTCGGAAACCGGGTCCAGGGCATACTGGATGTTGCACTCGCCGACGACGCCCAGCGACCGTATCACGTCGATGGCGACCCGGCGGAGGAGCTGGTATTCGTGGTCGGACAGCGTCTGCGACGGCGCGACGACAATGCTCTCGCCGGTATGGATGCCCAGGGGGTCGAAGTTTTCCATGTTGCAGACGGTGACGCAATTGTCGAATCTGTCCCGGACCACCTCGTACTCGATCTCCTTCCAGCCACCGAGCCATTCTTCGACCAAGACCTGCGGAGAACCTGCGAAGGCCTTGCCGCAACGCCGCCTGAGTTCCTTCTCGTCGGCGCAGGAACCGGAACCCGACCCTCCGAGCGCGTACGCCGCCCTCACCATCACTGGGTACCCGATATCCTGCGCGGCTTTCACCGCTTCGTCCACGGTGACCGTAGCGGCGCTCCTTGGCGTCTTTACCCCGATTCCGGCGAGAGCCCTGGCGAACAGGTCGCGGTCTTCGGTTGCCTCGATCGAGACTACCGGCGTCCCGAGCACCGCGACACCGAACTCGGCGAACGTTCCGTCCCGTTCGAGCGCCACACCGCAGTTCAGGGCCGTCTGCCCGCCGAACGACAGCATCACGCCATCTGGCCGTTCCTTTTCAATCACCCTGCGGACGTATTCAGGCGTCACCGGCAGGAAATACGTCGCGTCGGCCATGCCCTCGCTCGTCTGGATCGTCGCTATGTTCGGATTGACGAGCACAGAACGGACGCCCTCCTCACGAAGCGTTTTGAGCGCCTGCGAACCGGAGTAGTCAAACTCGCCGGCCTGTCCGATCCGCAGGCCGCCCGAGCCGAGCACCATCACCTTCGTTGGCTTGTTCATGGCTACGCCTTCCCCCGCCTCGAAATGTCGTGGCGGACTTCGTCGACGAAGCGGTCTATCAGGTACTCGGTGTCGCGTGGCCCCGGACAGCCCTCCGGGTGGAACTGCACCGCGGAGAAGGTCCTGGCCTTGGACCTGATACCCTCGACGGTGCCGTCGTTGGCGTTCCTGAACCAGAGTTCCCAGCCGCGGGGCAGGCTCTCTTCCCGCACGGCGTAGCCGTGGTTCTGGCTCGTGATGTGGCAACGCCCCGTGCCGACCTCCACGCACGGCTGGTTCTGGCTTCGGTGGCCGTACGGCAGTTTGTAGGTATCGGCGCCGGCGGCCAGCGCCATGATCTGGTTCCCCAGGCAGATGCCGAACACCGGCCGCTCGTTCTGCATGGCACGCCGCGTCGTCGCTATCGTCTTGCCGCAGGCTTTGGGGTCTCCCGGGCCGTTCGAAAGGAACAGGCCGTCGTATTCGATGCCGGAGAGGTCGTGGTCCCAGGGCACGCGGATCACGGTAACGCCACGCGCGGACAAACAGCGGATGATGTTCGCCTTGGCGCCGCAGTCGACCAGCGCTATCCTGGGCGCACGCCCGCGGATTTCCTTGGCTTCGTACACGCGTACAGCGGCGGGCGAGACATCGGCGACCGGTCGCGCCGAAACGGCTGCTCCCAATCTTGCGACATCCAGCTCACCAAAGCGCGCCGTGGAGAAATCAAGCTCCTGGCCTGCGCTGCCCGCATCGTCATCCTCGAGCAGGATCGCACCGCGCATCGTGCCGTGTTCCCGTAGGAGCATCGTCAGCGCGCGCGTATCGATTCCACTGATGCCTGGAACTCCATTCGCCTCCAGCCACTCTGACAGGGTCGCGCCGGAGGCATGGTGGCTCGGCCGGTCGCAGGCTTCCGATACGACGAGTCCGGAGACCTGGACGCGATCCGACTCCAGGTACAGCGGCACGCCACGCTCATCGAGTTCGGCCTTGCAGGTGACGGGGTCGACGGGAACTCCGTAATTTCCGACGAGGGGGTACGTGGAAACCAGGATCTGGCCACGATAGCTGGGGTCGGAGAGAGACTGCGGATAGCCGGTCATGCCGGTGGAAAAAACAACTTCGCCGGACATCGAGCGGCGGGCGCCGAAAGCGGATCCCTGGAAAACCGAACCGTCTTCCAGCAGGAGTTTTGCCCGTGATGCTGATCGTGCCTGCGCGGCGGGTGTCAATATTCGGGTGTGGTGCGTGCGTGGGGGCTGTCCGGTTTGCGGTGCGGGTCGCATCAATGGGTATCCTCCTGGCCGTGCGCCCCGACTCGGGAGGAAACAACGCGGCCGTACAGGACGCCGCGGTTCCAGGCCGCGGACCGGCCCGGAAACCCAGGCATGATCGCGGCGTCACGTGGACGGTATCCTGAAAACGAGCCCTGATGCAATAGTTTATTGTATATTTATACAATATTATTGCATAAATATGCAGTTTCATGAAAATGCCGGACGATTGCATGGCAGAGACTCCGCGGCTGCGGAAACGCATTGAGCGTACAGATGATGACGAGTAGGCATGAGCCCGGAGCGCTCCTTGAGGCACGCCTTAGTACTATGCATTCACGGCATCAACAATCCTTGCCTGGAACCAGTCCCGCTGCAGTCCTGCGGCCGCAGCGGGACCGTTTGGTTGAAAGATCAGGAAACCTCAGGCAAGCCAAGGATATCTCTGGCCTGTGTTGGTGTGGCAACTTCGCGGTTGAATTCGTGGGCCATGCGTACTGCCCGTTCGACGAGCTGTGCATTGCTCTTTGCCAGTTCACCGCGCCTGTAGAATAGATTGTCTTCCATCCCAACCCGTACATGGCCTCCAAGCATCATCGACATGGCGGTCATGTATGGCTGGAAAGCTCCGACACCAGGCAGCAGGAATATTGATCCCTCAGGCAATTCATTCATGAGACCGATGACATTCTGAGGAGTCGGATAGACTGAAGTCGGAAAACCCATGACGAACTGGATGGCATAGGGTGGTTTGAGGCGTCCGCTCTTGATGAGCCCGTTGATGACATGGAAATGCCCTTGATGGAACAGCTCTACCTCCGGTTTTATGCCTTTTTCAAGCATTACATCAGCTATGCGGTCGACCTCGCCGTAGGTTATAGGCATGGCAACGTCGATTTCCTTGGCTTCCCTTGGATTAGGTAGCGGCGCAGGACGCTCGGTCTGGATAAAACGCAGCATGAACGGTCCTGGATTGAGGCTGGCCATATCCGGCTTAGGGTTTGCATAGAGGCCGGCCATCCTGGCCTCGGTGCTCATCGTCGGGCCGCCACCGGTTGTGTTGTTGATGACGATGTCCGGGCAGCGCTCGCGGACCATGCGGTTGATCTTGGAATAATCATCTGGCGAACTGGTCGTCTGTGCCCAGTTGTCCCTGTCCCGGGCATGTATGTGTACGACCGACGCACCGGCCTTGTAGGCAGCGTAGACGGCGTCGGCCTGCTCCTCGGGGGTCTCCGGAAGGTTCGGATTCGATTCCTTGCCGTGGAAACCGCCGGTGATGGCCGCCTGCACGATCATCGGGGGGAAAGAGCTTTTCTTGATCCGTTCCATCCATTCGTACGGATTCCGGTAATCCCAGCTATACTTGTCGGTACTCATTGTTCATCCTTTCACCACGCCTGCCAGCACGGGCTTCACCGTGGGGATGCTGGATTTCAGTAAACTCCATTACAACAATCCCTAGAGCGCGTACCTTTCCATGCCAAGATCGGCCAGAAGTTCCTTGGTCGGCTTTCCTTCGCTGTCCCAGCGGCGTTCGCGGTAATAGTCAAGGATGCCGTCGTCGAGTCCCACGGGAATCTTGCCTGCCGCTACGCCCTTGTCCACCGGTTCCATGAAACGCTTCGGATACGAGAAGTCGTCAGCCTTCTTCCAGCCGTACCGTATATTGAGCAGCTTCTGCAGCGTGGTGATACGCTCGCCGCATTTGCGAAGCTCAGTCTGGTTCCAGCCCAGGCCGGTAACCGTGTTGATGGTGCCGAGCAAGTCGGTAAGGTTGTATGACGTGAATTCCTGGAATTTGCAGTGGACCGCCGAGTTTATGACGTTGCAATAATCATGGAACTTGGCTTGGAGTTCTGCGGTTCGTTTCCAGGACCATCGTTCTTCGTTCTCTATGTGATCGATGCCCCACTCGGGGAGCAGGATATGGCCGACCCAGATGTGCTGGGCATTGGAGCGCTCGTGGTTCGGGCCGGAGGCGACGCCGGTACAGTAGTTGAGGGCGGAAATGTACTGTGCCCTCCAGTTATGAGCGGCTATCTCGGTTCCCTTCATCTGTACGGCCCAGTCTATGGAGTTCTTTCCATACTTGCGCGCGGCAAACCCGGAGCCATCCGCCAAGGCGTCAGCCAGTCCGGGTTCACGGACCGCTATCTTTTTGATCATCTC
>CAZNXK010000026.1:0-1582 GCA_964576835.1 uncultured Treponemataceae bacterium
TATGAAGGTGAACAGATCAGCCCAGTTTCAAGTGGAGAGTATTCAAAAACAGCCGCTCATGCGTGGGCGGCATTGAATATGGATAAGTTCATTAGAAAATCTTACGAACGGAAAGGCGATCCGCTGAAGAAGCTCCTGACAGATTTCTACTCGGTCGATAGTAGTATTCTTAAAAGAAGAACAGACAGGGGTGAGAATATCGGAGTTACTCATAGAAAACATTGTGCGAGCTACTGTATCAATTATTTCATTCCATTTTTTACGGATAATGGCATTAAGTCAGTCCAAGATGTTACTCGCTCGTTGCTCAGAGAACTACAGGATTATATTCTTGATAAAGGAAACAAAGCAAAGACCGTGAATTCTGCACTCTCTGCCCTAAGACAAATATTTAGCTATTTGGAAGACGAAGAAGAAATAAAATCAAATCCGTTTTATGGATTGAAACAACTCGCAGAGGCAGGAGAGAAAACTGAACGAGGAGCGTTCCCGCTTGAAAAGGTGAAAATGGCGTTTCGTCTGAGTTGGTATGAAAAGCGTGACTATTTATTGTCGGTTATCGGTGCATCCTGTGGCTTGAGAAATTCTGAAATCAATGCACTTCAACGAAAGAGCATGATCAGCAAGGATGGATTTCACTATTTCAATATTAAAAGTGCATTCAGTGCTGACAAAGCTACGAAAACACAAGCTGGTATAAGATTGGTACCAATTCATCCTTTTCTTGTGAAGGAGCTTGATCAGCTAATTGATATTATGGAGTATAAACCGGATGATTATATCTTCTGGGAGAAAAGGAAAGGGCAGGAGGAGTTAAAGGAATTACCATATAAGGTGTTTGGTGATTCTGTAGTATATGCCGCGAAAAAAATGGGTCTCACTGAAAACTATCTTAACGACAATAACATTACATTCTATGGCTGGCGTCACTTCTACAATAGTCTTCTTGTGAAATCAAATATAAATATCTACAAAATTAAAGTTGTTATGGGGCATTCATTGAATGCTGGTAGTGATATGACGGCGAATTACTACAAGAGTATTGACAACGACTACTCCGATATCATCAATGCTGTCGGAGTATTGTTTTGTTGATTTGATGTTCTCTATCAATTAGCTTGCCTTGATCGCTTCTTGTCGTGTCGATTCAATGTATGCCTTGATGTCATTGATATGAAACTTCAGGGTTTTACCGAATTTATAGCAGGTAATTTTCTTACTGCATGTCCAGTTATGGATGGTCTGACGACTTACCCCCAATAACTCCATAACCTGATCGGTATTCAAGTATTCATTCTTTATTGATAGCAAAACAAGGTTGGAAGTGGCTATTTCTTCATTCGCCATATGTAAGACTCCTATGAGCCTTTTAAGTGGCTCCTTATAGATATATCATAAACGCCATATTTTTCAAGTTTTATTTTTTCCTTCGTTTTATGCCTGTTTGAACAAGATACTTCTATGAGTCTATCAAATTCTGGTATGAGAAACCTTATTCGTCTCCTATTTGAATCTGAAGATGACGGCTTGATCCTCGCATGGGCATACCTCGCCTACATTAGCTGACTTCTACAGCCACGGG
>CAZNXK010000026.1:1592-32030 GCA_964576835.1 uncultured Treponemataceae bacterium
ACGATTTACAGCCTCCACGAAAGATAACCCGTGGAGGACTACTAAATGGAATTCACAAAAGTTTTTCAGGAAATCGTAAACAAACAGAGGCGACGAGCAGGTAGTAGAACGTACATACGCAATGGCGAGCTGTACCTTAGTCGCATCTTTGGCTACCAACTTGTTGATGGGAAATATATCCCTGATCCAAAATATGAACCAAGTATCCGTTTAATCTTCGAAATGCTGGCTCAAGGGGCTTCACTACCATCAGTTAAAGAGAAATTGGACGATATGAAGGCTCGGGACAGTAGCCACAACCCATATGGTGCCTCCAGAATTTTAGCAATAGCCGAACGGATGACTTATGCAGGTTTTGTCAAACAAGGGTTTAGACTAATACGGATTAAAAATATGACGCCTATAGTTTCACTGGAAACTTGGAAGCTGGCTCAGATTCAGGTGAAGGCAGAGAGGAAGAGGATGGCGTGATTAGTCAATGTCGATGAACTTTGCATTATTGTCTTGTGAAATTATTTCTATTGCTTTCTTTGATTCTATGGCTGTTTTTACTCCAAGTCGCTTCAGTTCAAATGCTTGAATACCATTGCGTTCCTTTATGAAACATATTTTTTTCCTTCCAATTTTGAAGTATTCATAATTATAGCCATAGAACCATTCAGGGAGTGAATGTAAAAAAACTTCATTAAAATACAAGGAATCCTTCAAGCAATATGCAAAAACCCTATCTTCTACAAAAAATGGCTGGATTTCTATACCATCATGGTTGGAAGATAGATACACCTTTAATGTCGCTAAATCTCTGTATATATATGTAGTAATAAAAGAGTCTGACCAAATAGGAAATTTAATAAAAGATGATAATTCTAAATGCTCATTTGTGGTTGAAAAACCAAGTTCTTGTAGTTTAGATGAATAGCTGTTTGCGATTTTGAATAGAACCTTTGCTTGATCCGCAGATAATTTCTTGCATAAAATCGATAAATAGTCTGAAAGAAGACTCAATTTTATTTTTCGATCCTTTGCTGTAAAGCATTTATTGGTAGTATAGTTTTTAATCCTTTGTTTCCATTCGTCTGTCAATGGAGATAGTCGAACTAAAGAAGAGTCCGCGTGAATCCATTGAATCGACAAGCTTTTTAAAATCATCTCTGCTGAATTTATATAGCGAAAAATTAGATCAGTTTTAATATTATCATCACCGCTATACCAATTCTTTATTACGTTTGAAAGATACTCAAGAAACAACTGTTGCAATGTTTCGTTGTTTTCACTGGTAAGTGATTCGATTGAACCGTCTATTCTGTCTTGTAAGGATTTTGGTGTCATTCTCATTTGCTTCACTAAGTTATAGTAGTTTTCGAGTGACTCCTTAAATTGTTCAATTCGAGGATAGAGGTCGAGCGGTTGAAGTAGGTGAGGGATGGAGATAGTATTAGGATTAGAGCATTGGTAAGAAATAAAATCTTCATATTTTTTTCTTAATGCCTTTTTACTGCTGAATAGTTCGATGAACTGAGAATAAACAATGTTATTAACTTCTTCTGCCTTTAGTAACGATAAGCAGTCCCTATCAATTATTTTCTTATGATAATAGTACGGCTTTCTTTTACCAGTGGTAGTATATTTCACATAATACCGCTTTTGATCGCATGTCTGGCAGGTTAAAAATCCACTGAGCGGAAATTTTCTCAAATTGCTACCATTTATATGACGATTTTTTCTTGTCCATATGATGTCTTGAGCCATATCATATTGTTCAGGAGAAATAATATTTCCATATATTTTGGAAGTAAGCATTTCGCCACTTCGTCCTTTTGTTCTTCCAGTGTATTCAATCCTTTTTAATATTTTTAATACAAAGTCGGAGGTAAAAGTTTTACTATACCAAGGTGGTCCTACTAAATCAGCTTGGTACTTATTAAGGATTACAGCTATTTTGCTTGCTGAGTAACGGTCGTCGGTAAAAAGATTGAAGATAGACTGGATATAGTAGCTTTCAGTAGGAGTTATAGGTGCCATTGGATTCCACTTGTTTCTATCTGGGTCATAACCATATAGATTGGGAAGAACTCTTGATCTATCATCTCGTTTTGATTTTTGAGCCATAAACCACTGCCAATTTGAAGACAAGCTAATATTATGATCGGATCAAAAAGCGATTCGCTGAAAAAATTAAACCATATACAAAAGAGAACAAATACATCTATAAACATTTTAAGCAAATACGATTGATAAACTATTGGACGGTTTGAACATGTATATTCTCCTCGTGAGCAAGAATGATTCCAGCTTACTTGGAGGCGAGAATGCTGAAGCAGATTGATGTTTTGAACGAGATAGCATCTGAAAACTATCAAATCTCGCTCCCTTTACTTGCGAAAGGAGCGGATACCCAATTCTCAATTCAGAGCACTCTCCGACTGCTTGCCACTCTCATTCGATACGGCATGATTAAAACCATCCATGTCTCTGAGCGTGAGACCATTGTCGTGATCACTTCTGGCAATAGCCGCATAGGCTTTGTCTGGAAGTTGATGCCTAACGGCATTCTGCTTCTCAGGGACATCCAAAATATGGATGAGTTCAAGGTAGCCATGGCTACTGCGAAAATAATTCCCTTTTCTGCGGTTCGAAAAGGAGTAGCCGCATGATCAGCCAGTCTGCGGCTAACGCCCAGCCGCCATAGGTTAAGTCCATACAGTTTTATTTCTCTGGTTTTTAAAGATGGTCGTTGACCACCTACGGGCGAGGTCTGCCCTCAGCCCAACACTGAAGACTTGATGGAGGTATGTATGAGTAACCTGAAACTGGTCAAGAAAGCATCGAGCATTCGCAAAGTCCACCAGCCTCTCCCGAACGGTCAGTGGTACACAATCTATAACTGCGACTTTCGAGATGTTGAGTATCCTGAAGGAATCACTATCTCAGACATTCCATATAACGTTAACTATCACTATGCCACTTACAAGGACAAGCTTGAGGTCGATGACTACCTTGCGATGCTCAAGGCTATTCCTACGCCTTGTGTGATCATAAATTATCCAGAAACCACAATTAACCTGCTCCGTGATGTTTGGGGTTGGTGTGATCGAATTGTATCTTGGGTCTATAACGCCAACACTCCTCGTCAGACTCGCAGTATCAGTTGGTGGGGATGTAAACCAGACTTCTCCCTTTATGGACAGCCCTACAAGAACCTCAACGACAAACGCATCAAGGAGCGTATGGCTCGTGGTGAGATGGCTCGCCTGTACGACTGGTGGGAAATTCAACAGGTGAAAAATACCTCCTCTGAAAAGGTGAAAGGTCGAGTGATCCATCCTTGTCAGACGCCGGAAGAAGTCGTTCGCCGCATCATTGCTACGACCGTTCCAAAAGGAACAACAGTTATAGACCCCTTCATGGGTGTTGGCACGACGGGGGCTGTTGCTATCGAGATGGGGTACAACTTCATCGGCTTCGAGATTGATAGGGACTATTTCTTTGAAGCGGATAAGCGGATCGATAAAGCAACCCCCGCTAAGTTACAGCCCGGATCGGGAGATGACTGGATGGGGCAGAAGGCGGCATAGGAACTGGTTTCTACAGATTCCGTATGGGGTCTGAGGTTGATATGAGGAGTGAATATGAAAGCTTACCACTATACGGTGTCTGATCGGATCGCTTCGATAGCGAAGCATGGCATCAAATTGTCTGAGGCAGGTGTTATTCCTCCAGAAAAACCAGCGGTGTGGTTTTCTACTAATCCGGTCTATGAAATGACTGCACTCAAATCAGGTGCGAAGTCAGTTCAAGAAATGGAGAAATCTGGGTTTATGCCTATCCGGTATGTTGTAGACATGGACATGATCGACTGGGAGTACCACAAGGCTTACAGCGGAATTCATCCTGTAATTGCACAAGGTCTGGAAGAGTCGGGGCGGCAATGTAATGCCAATCCATCTGAGTGGTTCGCTGTCTACGAGCCAGTAAAAAAATGGTTGGCTGTCGAAGTATACCACGACGGGGAGTGGGGCGAACTGGAAGAGGAAGAGATGGAGCAGTTGGCAAGTCAGAATGCTTCTTTGCGTCCTCCATTCGACGAAGACTTGGGGTTTGGCTTCTTCTTTTCGGTTGAAGCATTAATAAGCCTCATGAATAGGGCAGGATAAGTGTAAATCGGAGGGACTGTAATTAGTCCCTCCTATAAACCTGTGGTCCCCGGCTGTTAGTCGGGTAGCAATTGCATGACTTTGGAGGATGATATGGCACAACTGCTTAACAAATTCTTTGCTGAAATTAACCAGAATCGGAAAGACATCTCAGTTACGGAACAGGACTGTAAGGAGATAGTAATTAGTGCTTATAATTCAGGAAAATTAGAAATTATCCAAGCACAATTCGAGATTGGTTTGTTTCCATTTTTCACCTCTCCTCGTATAGAGAGTTACGAAGTCGATATGTCGATTCCGCTACCTCAAATAAGCCAAGCAGAGTTTGATGATGTTATCGAATACTATGATTTTCGTCGTCCTTGGGCAATGGAAATGATCGATATGAATGGTGCGAGCAGACTAATAATCCACTCAAATGGGGTGAAAGACGCTCATGATTTTACTGAAGTAACAAGGCTATCTGAGGGGAGATATGCCTACTCCATTCTTCGCCTGAAAGATGGCGTCGTCAAGATCGCGACTGATCAAACTAATGAGAAGGAACTCTTGGAGACTTTCTACTGGATTGTCAGGCTGTTTCATGCAAAGCACATGACTGGGTATCTCGATGTCACAGGCGGTAAGAAGAAGCACAAGTCGTCAGGTAAGTCTCGGTTCGGTAATGTGACCATAAAAATTTCTCTTTCAGCAAAGGGTAAGAAATATCATTACCCGCCTCAGCCTATACAGAATCCCAACTACACAAGCGGGAAGGCGGAAGTTGAGATTGTAGTTCGACCATTCAGAAAAAGAGTTCGGTGCGGTAAGGGGCGAGTCAATGTCGTATGGAAGGACATTCATCCGTATCACAGAAGGCAATGGATCGTCCCTCGCAACAAGGTGACGAAAATCGTCGCGTAAACATGGGTCTGCAAGCAAGGAGGTGAGTGTGAACAGGATTAGTATAAGGAAGCGACTGAGAAGGCACGGCTACCTCCTTGCAAAGAGGCAGGTTGGATATGTCATCTTCGATGAGAAGCTAAAATGTCTGGCGTTGGGTGGTGCATTCACTCCCTACGCACTGACATTAAAAGAGGCTGAGGCATGGCTGTTCGATATGATATGGAGGAACAAATGAGGCTGTACAATGAAGACTGCATTACTGAAGCGAGGAAGATCAAGGCGGAGTCTGTGGATTGTATGCCTTGTGATCCACCGTTTGGAATACATGAAGATAAACTGGATGGCGTGTATAACCGGAAGAAGAAGCATGTTCTCAAAGGTTACAAAACAGCACCAGCTGATTACTATACCTTCTCATACAATTGGCTAAAAGAAGCCTATAGGATTCTCAAGCCCACGGGGACTCTTTATGTAGTTTCTGGTTGGACGAATCTGCATTACCTTATCAAAGCGGCTCAGGATTGTGGTTTCTTACTCCTGAATGAAATCATCTGGAAATACAACTTCGGGGTATATGCCAAGAAGAAGTTTGTGACTTCGCACTATCACATACTTCGCCTCGGGAAAGTAAAGTCTCCAACATTCTATAGAGAATGCCGGTTCAAATCGGGAGAGAAAAGTAGTAGTGGACGTTCTCTACTCTACAAAGACATGGAAGATGTGTGGATCATAAACCGCGAGTATCACCGAGGGCAGAAAAAAAATGCTAACAAACTTCCCGACGAACTGGTAAAGAAAATGATCCAGTATGCCACTGAGGAAGGTGATACAGTATGCGATTTCTTCATGGGTAATTTTACGTCCGCATATGTTGCACATGGGCTTAACCGCAAGGTAATAGGTTTTGAATTTAACAAGGAAGCATTCGACTACAATTTTCCAAGATTAAAGAGTCTGAAGGCTGGCTACTTGCTGAAGCAGGAAGATGGGGTTGATGAAGTGGAGCAGAAAGCGGCGTGAGTAAAGATAGCAGGCGGCGTGTGGGGCGTTGCAGAGCTAAGAACACAACTATCTGTGCAATGGAGGAAATATGCACTTTTCAATTATGAACACTCTGAAAAGCATACGAAGAGTTCGCAATTCTCCCTTTTCGCTTGAAGAAGAACGGAAAGGTATTGATAGAGGTATTCGTGATGATGCCTTTTATTTCGATCAATTCTTAGTAACTGCGGCTGAACAATATCGGACGAATATCTACGAGATTTCATCTGAGATATTTGATCATGGAGAACTGGGTGTCATCAATAAAGATGTAGAGATGATCAGGAATCTCGAATCTAAGACATGGAAGGAGCCATGGATTATGATTTTTGAGAGAGACGATTCCCCGTGCTATTTGTTTCACCATTATGGGCAGGATGATTTTGGAGTGGATCGTCATGTCTTTATTACAGGGACTGAACGAGATGAGGAATACTTGAATATTTATCCTTGGGCATTTTATCAAGAATATCTGAAGTTGGTTTCAGTAAGAAATGATGAAAAACCTTTAGAAAATGAGAAAATTGTTCAGTTTCTTACGAAGTTGAGTATGGAAATATGCTTCTCAATTGATAATCCAAACAATGAAACTGTAACATATAAAGTGGAAAAAAAGCCACGAATTAAGAAGGGGAAAGTAAAAAACACTTTACTGCCTGATGTCCGAAGGGGATCGATTTGCCTAACTGAAAGAAGAAGAGTGGTGTATCTGAACCAAAATAATACCGTACATACACCGATGGATAAAAATGGTAAAGAATGTTTGCCGGTTAAGGTTCGCAAGCATGAACGAAAACTGCGTCCATTGGTAGAAGGAGGACCTGAGCGATTTATAACAATTGAAGCACACAGTTCTTCAAGGTGGATGAGCAAGGAGGATAAGCTATTCAGGATTAAGATGTAAATTAAGATTATTCTGGTTCTCATATCTAAAACTATGCTAACTTCTCGTCAAATTGGCGAGAAGATGGAAAAAAGTTGGTGTTCATCTGACGAACAGAGTCTCGGTGTTCATAGGATGAAAAGATGCGTTCATATGGGGAACAGATTTTATTGAAAAATAGCAAATCTGTTCATCTGGTGAACATATATAGATATTACTACTGTATAGACATTATTTATAGGTAGATTTACTACAAAGTAGAAAAAATTTTGGTAGAAAATTGTATCATTTACAATTTCTACTACAAGATATCTATATGAAAACAAGACAAACAAATGATGAATTTACAACCATCAAGATTCCTGAATCATTAAGACGGCAGTTGCGTCTGTTGGCGGCTCAGAAAAATAAATTTATTTATCAAGTGATCGCGGAACTGGTTGTTAGGGAAATCGAAATGGTAAACCAGAAAATATTCTAAATTTAGCATAGTTAATTGTGATGGCTGGACACCATCTTTATAGAGACGGCAAGGGATCAAGAGTCTTTGATTCCATGCACGGATGCTTATGTATGGCTTGCCAGTCTACATATGTAAGCATGTCCAGCCGTGCATGGCATCAAAGACTTTTTATTTATAAGGAAATATAAATGGAAAATGGTATCGAGGAGGCTAATAAACCGGACCGCAGAATATATCCAGAAGAAGTCGTTAGAAATGGTGGAATGACGTATATCCCGAATATGATTCTTCGAGATGATATGGGAATAAAGCCATCAGATACCAAGTATCTCATATACCTTTTAAGCAAGCCAATGGATTGGATTTATTACCATGAATTGATTGCGGAAGAAACAGGTATAAGTCTTAGTACAATTTATGACATGAACAAACGGCTTGGTCATCTTATGACTTTTATTCCATCTGGCACTGGTCAATTTGGAACTGGATTCTGTATCAACTTTTCCAAATTATATGCACGGTGTGTTGAGATTGGCGTTAAAGAAAAAATCAAAAAGCAGGAAAAAGAAAAACTGTTCCAGAAAACAAGAGAATCAGTCCAGAATCTGGAAATAGACCTCCAGAAACTGGAACAATCTCTCTGGGAAACAACGACTACTAATACTGATACTAATATTGATATTACAAATACTAATCTATCTATGGAGTCAGATGACAGACAGTCATTTTATGATAAAGGCGGGGAGGAGGGCAGTCCGCCTAGCGGCGGATGCCCGAACCAACAGATTGATGAAACAGAAGTAGCAGATGAGCTTGATTATCAAAAGACAGATTCCAAGGATGCTTTAGTAACATACATTATAGATACCCAATTCCAGAACTTCCATTATACAAGAATTAAGAAGTTGGAAATGAGAAATGGTTTATTGACGCTCCCTCTGTCCGATTTGAAATTGCTCATCAAATATGCGGATACATGGCATTTCTGGTGCGAAGTTGTTTCAACCTCGCATGGTTTAACGAATGTTAAAGGATCGGATCATGGCTTGCCTCTTATGTTGAACAAAAGCATCTATGCCAAGTTTATCAAATACATAAATGAGATTGAGCATAAGGAACATGTCGAACAAGAGAAGAAACGTATCGAACTTGAAGTTCAGGAGCAAAAAGAAAAACAAGCCGTGATACATTCTAAAAAACTTGCAGAAATAAATAGCCTCCCATGGGAGGAGAGATTAAAGACTTTACGTTCCTTCAGGTTTGATCTTTCTGATTTTGATTTTAAGCCACAAGATGCGGCTTTGGAGTTGATTGCCAAAGATGATGACGACCCTCTCAGCGATATTGATCGCTACCACAAGATGCTTTTCAAAAAATACCCATCTGAAATGTATAACATGGAAGAAATTCGAGAAATGAAGAATAGAATAACAGAGTTTTCTGAACAAGATATTGTCCATCGCTTGAAAAACTTCAAGTTCGAATTGTTAGAACCACCAGTTAAAGTTGTCCCTTTATACTTTGACTCATATGCCAAGAAGAAGAGTATCAATGGAGACGTTGAACTTTTATACAATATATTAACGAATAATTTCCGATCATCCTTCTACAAGGAGACAATTATTGATCCAGATTTCGAGGAGAGATTGCTCGCGTCATTAAATGAAGATGAATAAGTAAAGATGCTTTGAAAATGATAATGAATGTTTTCAAAAGAGGAGAAAAGATGTTTGATGTAGAGAAACTAAGCCCAGAAGAACTTGAGGTATTGGCGACCTATATTTTGCCGCATGAGTATCCAGCGACTGACTTGTTCGACCAGATGCTGGCTGACCTTGCTCCTTTTGGTGTCAGGAAGTTGAAAAGTACGATAGGAGCATTAAAAGGCAGGTTTTACACCGATGTATTCCTCCGATCCCCCTATTGGCAAATCATTGCCTCGCATTACCGAAAACAGGGCGTCTGCCCGCTCTGTAAGCAACCGAAAGTGTTGGTGGTCTATTCCCCAATCTTTCATCACATGGGCATCAGTCATTGGCATCCAGAAGATCATGTGCTGGCGTGTGGCGATTGTCATTACAATATGAACCAGTTTGCTCGTGAGCATCGATTCTGGCGATCACAGAAAGATGAGTATGAAGTTCAGCAGTTTCTGAACCTGCTCAGGAATCTAAAATAAATTTGTGATTCTTTCAGAATTTGCTCAAGTTTGAGCATACTTAAATGTAAGGGCTTAAGGAGGAATGCATATGTCGAAGAAGAAGAAGTCCCAGAACACATTTGCTGAAGCACGGTTGGTTGCGATTCCCTATTACGATTACGGGATTGATGACCTGAAGAAAATCTCCAAGGAAAGCAATGAAGAGGGCTTGTCGCTCCATGCTGATCATCATATGTATTTTAGCGGAAGAATGCTATCAGAAAAGCAGGTGAAAGCATCATATCATCTTGGCTCTGAATTGCCACGATTCAACATGATGTTTGTTCTTGATGCAGATAAGCCGGAGATGGCGAAAATCTATCAAATCTGGAAGGCATTGACTACATTGAACTCATACATCCTGTTTGATCTTGACGAAAGCAAGGTCATGATTGCTCTCTATACCCCTAACGAGCAAGACAGTTTAGAGGATATGTTCAATTATCATGAATACTACTTTGCAAAGAAGTTGAGAGTGGTGCAAGTTGGTCATGACGGGCATGATCAGGATATGATCGAATATATGCAAGAAATATTCGATGTACAGTTCTACAATCAACATGAAGGTTCCCAGTTGTTCGCCCATACACTGATGCTTGATGAAAAGAAGAGTATGGTGATGCCTATTTTTATAGAGTACGAAATTGCCGGATTGAAGCTTTTTAGATTCGATCAGGTTGCTTGAAGATCGAACAGGGTGAATCTGAATATGATTCACCCCGATTCAATAAACTAAAATACTTTACAAGTCGAACTGACCAATCAAATGTTTCTTGAAACTGTAGCCCCTCTTTTCATCCGTAAAACTTTCATCGTTTGTAGGAATTATAATTGATGACTTGTCTGCTTTATCTGCTCGTTGATAGAATGTTGTATTTATATCCTGTATCGTATTGGCAGGAATTAAAAACACATTCAGCAATTTTGACTTATTGTCATAGAGTGCAAGATACATGTCTGATTTGAATCGCTCGTTCTGTGGCTCGAACCACCAAATGTCACGCATCGAATTGATACTTGAAAAAATGACATTGCTATTGGAAACTGATTTTTTAAGCTGTTCATTGATGCAGTTGATTGCATCGGATTTTTTTACAAGAATGTTACGTTCTTTTGTCGGTTCGTGAATGTTTGACTTTTTCTCTTTGGAAGCAAACATATCTATCAACTTGAATGATCGTGCGAAAAGCTCACTTGAATCAGATTCAGAGCTAAAACTATTAAGAGTAGGTTGAATGATTTGTTCGTTAAAGTCATCATTGGCAATGTACAGGAACTGATTGGTAGCATTAGAAAAATCTTGTTCAAGTATCTTCATGAATTCGCTGATGACTTTATCTGTTGCTGGATTTACTTTTGGAGAGCAGAAGATGATGTTGTGCTGATACTCTGGATAATAGAGGTTAAGGATCAGATAGGTTCGTAGAAGCTTTTTGACGACACGTTCTTTTGTTTCATTCTTCCCTCCATATTGAAGCCCATTTTCATGATATGCAATATCGACAGCATAAATGGTTAAGTCATTATCAATGCCAATGACATCGATTTCCGCTTGCTTTAGTGTCTGCTCAAGATTTGAGGGAAAAATGTCTTGAAAGCTGGGATGGGATTTAATCCGTTCAAATTCCGAGTTTACCAATTCTCCCGCACTTGACTGATAACCCCAGTTGCCTGAAGTCTTCCAGTTGGTTTGGGTGATGAGGCAAGATTTGACATGGCGTAGATACGAGTAGATGAGGGATTCTCCCATTTCAATTTTCATGATGGATTCTTGAACTTTCCGCCCTGAGCTTCCTTGGCTTTCTCAAGCATCAGCCGTTCTTCTGGTGTAATTGAAACTAATCGTACTTCAATGCCGTATTCGATTATTGCACGGCTCTTCCAGCTTTTATGCTTCTCGTAAGACAGGATATCGTGAATCTTGTTGTCTATCACTATTAGGACTTTGCTGATTTGTTTCTTGATCATTTTCTCATATAAAACCATCTTCAAAATGTCTTGGGAAATTTTATGCTGTTGTCCGGAAAGGAGCTTGTCGATTCCTGCATAGACTTCATAAATGGTATCGCCTGATATTCCATCGAAGTTGAACTTGATTCCATCAAGCTCAATATTGCCATGAGATATACCGAGATCATGGAGGATGCGTTCCTCTATTGTTCTCTGTGCTGTTGAATCTGAATTGTTCATGTCATCTCCTTTGCATCTTTAAAAGACTTAAACACAAATGGCTCAATTTCCTCAAGTAGGCAATAGGTATTCCACTGCCAAGAAGATGGATAATTCGATTCGGTTGGTATTACTTCCTCGCCATCTTTTGAGACGAGAAAGTAGTAGGAATCAGGAGTCAGCTTTAGTTTTGGATTGACGGTTGCAAAGGATGTCGATAGATACTCACCTTTCATTTCATTCAGGCGGTCAAGGTTTCTTGAATCCAAGAGCAGAACAAGATGGTTTTTAGTTTCCTCAGTCGTACACTCTACCCAATAGCCATCTTGAGTTGACTTGAAGCGATCACAGAATTTCCATCTAAGTAGAGTCTTCATTTAGTCCTCGGTGTTGAAATAGTCGTCTTCCGCATGATCCAGTTCATCATCATCGACAGCTTCTTCTGGTTCTTCAAAATCATCATTCAAGTAATCTTCATCATCGTCTTCTTCTTCTATTAAATCCTCATCCTCTTCATCAGGTTCAAGTTCGTCTTCTTCCTCATCCTCATAGTCATCATCTTCATCGTCGTCGCTGAAAATGAATGGTTTGAATTCTTCATGAGTTTCCAGTAGCATATACTTCTCCAATCATATTACCTATTCCCTAAACAAAGCCCGAAACACCTCAGCAATCGACGCTCTGGCGACCAGTCAACAATGGCAAAGAGGATCTCGGAGAATGAACCTACAAAATCACCTAGTAAGGCATCCTTGAACGACTGTGCTACCTCTACTGGATCGTTGTAGAAGGCTCCACAGCCCCAAGCACCCAGCACCAGTGAGTCATAGCCATATGAGGATGCAATCTCCAAGACCCGATGGATGCGGTGTTTCATGAGCTTTGCCGATTCTGCTTTTCCAACAGTCGGGGCATAGGGAGCCGCACAGGTTAGGAAGCTCAAGATATATGGTGCATTTAGCAGAGTTCCATTGTCTGATCTAAACACTGGTACATCTGGCGACAAGATAGCCCAGTCGGTGGAATCAGGAGAAGATCGTTTTGCGTGTGCCGCATACATAGAGTCATCAACCAATGTCAGATAAAGCGAACTCGATCTACAGAGGAATTCTTCCTGAGCCCTTGCTCCATGGAGGAATCCTCCGCCAGCAGATATGCCATTGGCAAAGTTGAGAGCCAGCACTTTCGGGGATGTTTTCAGCAGACGGTAGCCAGCTTGCAATGTTGTTTCGTTGGCTACTTGAATTTTTGTTTCGTCGAAATGGACTGTTGATTTTGTAAGTACCATTTCAGGCGAAATGCTCACCTTGTTGCGGATGGCGGCTTTGACAAGGGAGGAAATATTTACTTTCTCACCCTTGTCACTCAGATAGTATCCATCCTTTGAAATCTGGACAGCAGAATGACCAAGGGACGCCGCATGTTCCCGTTCCATAAACAGTTCTTTTTTTCTCTTAGCGGCATGTTGATCAGAATCAAGGCAGGGGAGGTAATTAACTCTTGCCATAAGATTCTCCTTTTGGGAAATTATCCTATCATGGCTTTTTATATATGTTCAGCCCGATCTTGATCTCTTCCTTTTCAGGCACAGATACATTGCCTTCGGTGGAAGCAATGATCTTGCTCTTGCCTGAAGTGCTGAGTCCATACTCTTTGGTCAGATCGACCGTGATGGTCAAAATATTTCCGTCAAGTTTCATGTCCACGTTCTTCATAAAATCTCCTTCTAAAAAACCCACCGCCAGATTGACGGTGGGCTATTGTTTACTTCAGGTTGGCTGTATACCACTCAAGTGTTTTGCTGATGAGAAGGGTGGAAGGCACCTTGTCGTCTGAAAATATCTTGTAGATGTGGTCAGCGTTTGGTATGGCAAAGGTAGTGGTTCTGGCAGGAGAAAGGTCGCCGAAGAATTTCAGTGAAACCACGAGACTGTCTTCCGCACCGTCGATGATCAATACCTTGCCAGAATACTTCATGTACGATTTGGCAAGGTCATGACCTTTGAGATTTTCGATGAATCCTTTGCCAAGGGTGATCTTTGACCAGCCAAGGTCAAATTCCGCCTTGCCTTCGGCGAGTGCTTTCTGAACCGATTCGGCACTTATTTCCATCAGTTCTTCATACTCTGAATCGTATGTCGTGATACAAGACCACAGACCCATGACGGCAATGTCTTTCGGTCGTGAAGCCGCAAGCTCTATCGCCGTGCCGCAACCGAGGCTGAATCCATGTACGGCTACCTTGGTGACATCTTTGCGATTATGAAGATAGGTCAGAGCCTCGTTGGCATCTTCGAGCATGTTCACTGTGGTGGATTTATCCATCGGGTAGCCGCTTTCTCCCCAGCCCCTGAAATCGATGCGGAAGGAGCTTATGCCTTTGTCGGCAAGGGCGTTTGCCAGTGTCTTGTACAGGTCGCCGACTTCATCCTTTGAGCTTGCGAATCCATGGAGCAACAGTACCGCTGGTGCATGGTCTCCTGCCCTTACAAATGTTCCGACGGTGTTCGACAGCTTCACCGTCTCCTCTGATTTGACAATCGCCGCTGGTGCCTTTGCTGTCTGGCAGGATGCGAGCAACAACAGTGCTACTATTGCCATTTTTTGAAGATGCTTCATATTTACTCCTATCATGAAAGATGATGTAATCTTTGCCGAAGGGGTACTGGCTGTCAAGAATTTGTGCCACCATTACTGAGGTGCTTTGTGGCAAGAGATGACTCGAATGGTAATCTGTCAACAATTCCCTTGCCAGAGCCCAAATGGCACCCTGATCGGAGTCTCCAAGGTGCCTGTATTGCACCATAGCAAGGCGTGGAGGCAAGAGAGCAAGCATGGACATGGAATCATACGGTTCAGGGGGTGAATGCGTTGTCGGGGCTGTTTTAGAGGTTTTGATTTCAAGGATAGCTCCAATGTAAATCATTTGTTTCTTTCAAATTTTCAATTTGGAGTATATGATTTCCCTGTCACAGCATTGTGGTATGGAAGCACAGTGCCAAACATGCTTTGAACCTGTTGTCTCATATTTCAATAGCTACAAGTTGGAGAGTATGAAAATAGCTAATCGCAAGGGCAAGAACTTCTCATGCAACAATGCAACAGGGCTTAGAAGAAAATCAGACCTCTATGAGACACCCTTCAGCCTGACACAACTGTTGTTGGATAATGAAGACTTTAGTAAGTGTTCAGCCATACTCGAACCTGCATGTGGCAATGGAGCCATAGTACATGTGCTGAAGCAACAGGGGCTTAAAGGAGAGATAGTTTCTTATGACAGGGAAGTTGATTTCCTAAAAGAAAAGCGAAAGTTCGCCTGTGCAATAACGAACCCTCCCTTCTCTTTGGCAAAGGAATTTATCCTTCAAGCCAAGAGTGTCTGCACGACCAAGTTCGCCTTCCTCTTGCCTCTGTCTTATTTACATGGGAAAGAAAGGTTTGACCTAATCTACTCCGATACCAAATTCCCCTTAAAGAAGGTTTTGATATTTACCCGATATCCTCTTCTTGGAGAAGAATTGCGGGCTGATGGCAAAATGAATACTGGCATGATGGTGTATGCTTGGTTCATTTGGCAGAAAAGATATAAAGGTGAGCCAGTGATTGGCTGGCTTGATAATGATGAGTATATTCTCAGGAAGAGACTAGAGTGAATTGTTGCTATATGCTTGTTTAGAGGTAATGAAATATGTGGAACCAAGACCTATACCAGAAAGCCATAGCCTTTGCGGGTCATGCTCACCGAAACCAAGTCGTTCCCTCCAAGGAATACAATTATGTTGTTCATATAGCGAATGTAGCGGCTGAAGTGGCGAGGGCAATGTTTGAGGAAAATCTGGGTGACTGCGATCTGGCTATTCAGTGTGCCTTGCTCCATGATGTGCTTGAGGACACTGATACCATTCAAGATCAACTGGAAGCAGAATTTGGAAAGAAGGTCATGGAAGGTGTCCTTGCTCTAACAAAGAATAGCGAGTTGGACAAGAAGGACCGCATGGCAGACTCACTTTTCCGCATCAAGAAGCAGGGTAGGGAGATAGCCTGTGTGAAGATGGCAGACCGAATAACCAACTTGCAAAATCCGCCGACTCATTGGACTCGGGAAAAGATAGCCACATATTTAGCAGAGGCTGAAATGATTCATGCTGAACTGGGCTATGCGTCAAAGTATTTGAGTAACAGACTGAAGCAAAAGATTGAAGAATATAGAGGGTATTGCTGATGATAGTGCGAGCAACGCATAAGGTGCTTGAATCTCTGAAAATCAAGAACAGTGATAAAGATACTTCGACAGGAGCAGTCTCATTTATGGCGGAGTGGTTTGTGAATGCTTTCTCGACGGGAAGAAAAAAACATTACATATTCACCGAATCCAAAACCTTGTATTCGATCATTCTGGATAATCATGGTATTAGAACCAGAAAAGACTTTGAGCATCTTGCTACAGATGTAGTCTTTGCTCTATTCAAGAAGCATGGTGATAAACTTCCCATTTCCCTGTTTGAAAATGCAGGCTCACAAATCTTCATTCTCAAAACCAATAATAGACGTATCGTGGGATCGCAAAACGATTTGATGCACATGGCTCAGGCGGAATATGAGTACAGCGATAATTACGATTATACCAAGGTGAATGATAATCCATTGAGCTTCCTTGACCTTGCTACACCTGAAGAGATGTTTATGGATCAACTGGATGACTTGAAAAACAAATCAGGTTAGGAAAGCCAAAATATAATTCTTATATTATATTTAAGATTTCTTTAAATACTTTAATAACACTCGGATTATTATTGTTTTTATTAAAACGTACAGAATAGATATGCCCTGCTTTTAATTGTTCTTTTGTGCATAAAAAATCAGCCATTCCAAAATATATACTTGATTTTGACATTACTTCATATCGGTACCTATCAATGCGTTGTTCCTTTAAGTATTCGCTTTCTATGATTCTAATTATGATCCTTTGCCCATTCATGCCTACACATCCGACAACTGTTTTTTCAGTTGTAATTTTTCTCCTGATTATTTTAATTGAAAGTGGCTTATTAAATGCGTTTTTTGCGGAAAATTTAGCGAGTTTATCTACTGTTTTGTTATTGGCATCCTTTGAATGTCCTTTTACTTTTCTGATTTCAATATGCTTTTTGCATTTAAGTATTTGCTTATTCAATTCCTTCCACAGTTCTGCATTTAGAACTGGCGCACCGCTTGATTTTAACCATTTCATTTTTTGCCAACTATATAACGCTGTAGTATGATTTTTCACAACGTATTGCGAATCAGTAAATATTACTATTTTTTTATATCTTGTTCCTATTTCAAATTCGGGTATATTTTTAAGCGCAACAATACAAGCATTTAATTCCATTTGATTATTAGTTGCTCCTTTATAGCCTGAAACAGGATACTCAATTTTTGTTTCATTCCCTAAATCATCAACATAAATATAAAGTATTCCCATTCCCCCAGACCTTGGATGCTGATAAGATGAACCATCTGTATAAATGTTTAATGCATTTTCTTCTAACATGTAGTCCCTCCACATCTGTCGTCTATATCATTTTATTTCTATAGCGACATCTCTCCTACCTCAACTTCAGAAATTGAGAATAGAAAATGTATTCAATATTCTATTGTCATTTCGTAAATCCAGTCTGCCTTTCAGATCCTCTTGGGTGAAGGTGATCTCCATCCGCTGTGGCATCATCTTTCCATAGTCTCTGCGAATACGAACCAACTTGATTTGATACACCGAGCCAACGGAAACAACCTCAAGTTCAAATGATGACTTGTCAGTATAGCCAGTATTCCAGACAGTGAAGGTCATTTGTTCTGTATCAACAGAGAATCCAGCAATCTTTTCGTCTTGTATCGACGGTGCTGGTTGTGCGAAGACCGATGTCACAAACAGAATGAAAGCAATCGAAACTGCTATCTTCTTCATAATGTCTCCTTGTCGGCTGAAGATTCATCTGGTTCTATCGTTGCATCTTCAATAAGAGGAATATCTGTGCCTTCTTCGCCTGTCCAGCTACTCGGCAATGCTTTGGTATTTTTGGCTCCAAGTTCTCGTAGTTGTTCTGCTCTTCGAGTCAGGTTGCCTTTCCCTGATGATAGCTTGTTCACTGCCTTTTCATAGGTTTCGTGCGATTTATTGATTTGACCACCAAGATCAAAGAGGTCTTTCGCAAATGCGGCGAACTTATCATATAGATCACCTGCAAGTTTAAATATTTGCTGGACATTCTGGTTTTGCCTCTCAGATCGCCAACTATATTCAATAGTACGCAAAGTTGCCAAAAGGGTAGTCGGAGAAACTAATATGATGTTCTGGGACATTGCATGTTCCACTAACTCCCTGTCAACGGACATTGCCAATGAGAAAGCCCCTTCCATTGGTATAAACATGAGTACATAGTCTATGCTATCAACGCCATTGAGTTTGTGATAAGTTTTACTTGATAATCCTTTGATATGTGTGCGAATCGAAAGAGCGAGTGCCTTGGCACTTTCTGCTTTAAGTGCATCTGTATCAGCAGAGCAGAACTGCTCATAGGATACAAGCGATACCTTTGAATCGACTATTACATCACGCTTTCCCGGAAGATGGACTATCGCATCTGGCTGTAACCGCTTCCCGTCATCCGAGTTTAAGCTCACTTGGACATCATATTCTTCACCGACCCGCAAGCCAGATGCTTCAAGTACCTTTTGGAGAAGCATCTCTCCCCATGTGCCTTGAGCCTTGCTGTCTCCCTTGAGAGCCTTGGTAAGATTCTCTGCATCGACTGAAATTCGCTGGTTAAGCTCCGAGAGTGTTTTTATTTGAGTTTCCAAAGTCGTTCTTTGCTTTGTCTGCTCATCATGGGTAGCATCAAGCCTGACCCTGAATTCGCCAAGACGTTCTGAAAGAGGATTCAGCATCAATTTCATATCTTCAGTATTTCGTTCGCTGAGTTTCTTGGAACTATCATCGATAATTGTCTGAGTAAGAACTTGGAAGTCTTTTTGCATCTTCTCATAGGTTTGTTCGAGTACAGTCTTCTGGTTTTCTAGTTGGCTTTTAATTTCCTTGTTTTCAGAGAGAACTCGAATATAGTCGTCGCTTTTCAGGCGTAGATCGTTTTGCAGATTGCTGATCTGAATTTGCCGTTCTTCTGCCAATGCCTTTTGTCCTGATAATTCCTTGACCTCAAGTGAAAGCTGGTCTATTGACTTTGACCTGTCTTCAAGGAGTTTGCTATTAACCAAAGAATCGGTATTATCCTTTTTAAATTTACGTATGGTCAAGATGTATGTCAGGAATACTGAAAGTATTACCAAAAGTATGGTAATGAGAATAAAAGGAAAAGTGTTCATAAATCCTCCTATTCAGATTGTTATTTACTACGGTTTATTATAGCTCTTCTAAAAGCATGGTATTTAATCCTCATCCCTGTCCACATAAAATTCTGCCCAGACTGGAAAATGGTCTGATAAAGCAGATTCGGTTCCTGTTGTTGTAGCTGTTCCTTCGCATTTACTCAAATTATAGTTTTCGGCAAAGCGTACCACACCCCATGTATTCGTATAATTGGAAGCAAGACTCTTGGTAAGCTGGATTCGATCATAGGTGTTCGACAAAGGGGCGACTGTAGTGTCAGTAAAATTTGGTATCACTGTTATGTAACCAGAAAAACCATCCAGATCGTTTCCGTCCCCTTCTGTGTAGTATCCTCCATCGGCATTGAAATCACCGAGGCAAATGACATCAGGTTCATTATATTTATTGGCAACCTCTACCATGGCAGTCTTCAAGGCAGGTATTTCTGTCTCTGCTTCCAAAGGGGAAGTATGGATGACAAGCATGGTAAAGTCAAAGTTGCCTACGATGGATCGGAAGTACGCGGTCAGCGGCTGGTAGGTGAAGGAGGCTGTACCTGAATAAAGTGAATTGCATACAAGTTGAACAGTAGCCTTACGATAGATGATGGCGTACTGCTTGTTTGTGACATAAGCATACGAGTCTGATCCAGCCAGTTCATTGATTCTTGCTACATAGGCATCCATGACGGCTATGTTAGTGGATTCCAAGGCGGATGAGTTGTTTGATCCAACCTCTTGAATAGCCAGTACATCAAAGGTGGTAGCAATTTTAGACAGAACCGTCAGCGTGTTAGGACTTGAAGCCTTCGTTTCTCCAAATTGCTCTATGTTGAACGAGCCTATCTTCAGCGTATCTGGTGAAGGAGTCGTATCCTTTAGGGATGAGCATCCTGTGAGGAAAATGACCAATAAAAGAACGCTGAATCGCTTCATGTTTTCTTGGTCAGGAGGAAATGAAATAAACCCTCTGCTAAAAATTCAGCATGCTCCTTCTTTACAACAAATCCAAAGGCGTCTTCACCGCCTGATGCTTGGAACCGGTCGTCAGGGAGCGAAAAAGTCTTGGAGTAGGATTTATACATCTTCAAGACCTGATCTACCGTAGGAAGTTGCTTCTCGGTTTCCTTGAGGTCGTCGCCAAACATTGATAGAGTATCGTATGAGATGCGGACAAAACCTCTGCTGTGCTTGTATATGATGATGGTAGGCAGGTTCTTGGTACTGCACTCAACATACTGATCGTCAGCTTGCTTGTCGCTTTTATACCAGAGGTAGTGGGGGATAGCTGGACTATTTGCAATCATTATTTCTCCTTCTCATTTGAACATAATGAATGGAAGCATATCAGAGTCAGTTCCTACCGCCATATTCAATACTTCACTTACCTGAATAGTAAGATTCTCGCGTCGTTTGAGAACATTATTTTTTTCAAAAGGGTATGCCGCACCATTTATATAGACACTGCTGGCTGTAAAGGAGAAATCGTCTACTGAATCATTATTCATAATAATATTAACAGCAATATCTTCGGCTGAAAAGTCCTGATTGTATTCTGATTTTACCCAACTGTGTATCTTGTCCAGTACAATTTCATTGAATTGATAAGCGATCCCGAAGCCATCTGATGTTTCAATCATCTTTATAAATAGAAGGTCGTTCTCGGCAATAGCTGTCACGGGATTGTTCTTTCCGATCAAGGGTATTTTAGTGTCAAACGAGTATGCATCGGAGTTTTCTTCTTTGACCATGTGACCATTTGAAACATTGCCAATCACCGAAGCAAAAAAATCCTTCTCGGAATCCTTGGTGATATTCGAAATTACAACATTTGCGGTTGTATAGATGAAACCAGTATTGATGCTTCGCAATTCAAGCAGGTCTTGAACGTATAGATTGACTGTTACCTCGCCATCACATGCAAGAAATATAAGAATTGAAAAGAAAAATGCTAAACCAATAAATCGCTTCATATTCCCTCCCTGTAAGTAACGCCTTGGCACGAGTATTCAAGAATTCAGACATCCTCCGTGAAATAATCAGAATCCACCTTTTTAATCTCATAGGTCATTGTCGTGCTTACGCCAAGGTTGTTCTCAATCATCAGCTCCGCCAGCCGTTCACCGTCAATCAGCACTACCTTGACTGTGGTATTCTTGGCATAGTCGATGGCTTCCTTTGTGAAGGAACTGGTGGTGATGAAGATGCCCTTGCGGGCTTTCTGTCCGTCCAAGGCACCGACAAATTTTTGTATCTCGGGTCTACCAACCACCGTTTCCCAGCGTTTGGCTTGTATGTAGATGGCGTCCAGCCCGAGTTTGTCTTCCTTGATGATGCCGTCAATGCCAGCGTCCCCTGATTTGCCGACTACACTTGCCGCTTCCTTGAGTGATCCGCCATAGCCCATTTTGACCAATAGCTCAACAACGAGTTGCTCGAAGAAGGTTGGGGAACAGATCATGATGTTTTCTAATAAATCATCGGAAAGAGTCTCGGTTAGCTTCTGGTAGCCAAATTCAAGGGCTTCTTCAGGGGTGGAATAGGCGGTATGGTCGGGGATCGTCTCTTCATGAGGTGACTTGGGACTAGATTTTTGCTGGAACTGGTGAAACTCATCATAACGCTGTAAAAACTTGCTTGATATTTCCTTGGGGTTTTCTTTGAGCAGGTCTCTGCCGCGATCTGTGATCTGGAAGAATGCCCGTTTGGGATCGGTAAGTAGTCCTGCTTTTTTCAGGTAAGTCTTTGCCCATGCAACACGATTCGCTATGATGTATTGAGTGCCAGAGGGAAGAAGTGTTTCCCGCTCTTCTGGGGTAAGATGGAACTGATTGGAGAGGCTATCTACCGCCTCTGCAACCTTGTGTGCCTTGCCATCGGAAGCAAACTTGAGGAGAGGCAACATGCAGGTCTGGTAGTCGGGGATGGACATGGTAGCCTCCGTATCTGATTTACTCTCTTTTCCATATTTCAAGTTCTGACATTATTGGTTCTTTATCGGCATATTCTTTTCTAAACCATTTTTGAAACTTCAGGTAATGATCATAGTTTCTAATGCGACTCCATTTGCCAACTGAAGGAAATCCCTTAAGAATTCCCAATACTATGTTATCAATGGGTATATGAAAGTATCTGCTATTTATTGAATAATTCCTTGGGTCGATTATTAAACAGTATTTCAAGGACATGTTTATCCACTTTTGTCCCTGTCCTACAGTAAAATCCTTCTGGCTTATTTTGACTAACTTTTCTGTTGTTTCTTTATGGTAGTCATCAAAATCTTTCTGATTATCAAATTTATTATTACAGATATATGATATCCGTTCAACCAAGTAACTCACCCTCTCGCTGTGAATTTCATTTTTATTTGTTTTTTTACCAAAACCATGCTGTGTGCGAGCAAAATCAAGATATGCAGTATTGACTGCTGAGAGAATGGGGTGGGCAAGATAATCTCCAAAGTAGACATTGAGGAGGTAGTCAATTCGCTGTTTTTCAGAAAACATCATTTCTCCTATACAATCCAGTCCACATGGAATTCTTGTGTATGTTCAAGTCAGTGTAAGTTTACTACCCAGCATTCGACCTACTCGAATCATACATAGAAGTCATTGCCAACCTGTTCGTCATCTCCACGAAATCGAACACCTTTTCAGCAGTATCTCCAAACAGACCTTCTGGACCTTCGAAATGGAACTGGTCGAATGGTGGCTCATACAATGCTCCAACAGGAACAAAGCCATCCCTTACAAAGTAGTCTATCAAAGTATCAATAAAGGCAATCTGTTTAGTGTTGAACCCAGAGCGGTTGATGTATTCGGCAAGTTTCTTTTCAACGTCTTCTCGCTCTAAGCCCAAGAGAGACCTGATAAGGAGCGAGATTGGCGGATTTTCAACCTCTAATTGAGATTTCGCCTTGTCGCCATAAAGCCTGATGAATACCTCTCGTTCTTCTTCCTTTCCAGCGAAGAGGAGGCGATCAAGCTCAGTCAAATCCATTTCGGTTAGTGGGATGAGGCGTCTGATCTTGTTGATGGTTATGTGATCTTTATTGTCTTGAAGCAGTTTATCCATTCGCTTGCGATACTGGGTTAAATCAAGTCCAGTTTTCGGTGGATTTTCTACCTTTTCTATACCATCGACAGAATCGGCAAAAGTCGTATAAACCAGCTTCTTGGCAGATGGATCAATATATTGGACAAGTTCTCTCATCGACTCTCGAATCTCATCAAGACCCGCTATGGTCATTGATTCCCAGTATTCATCGGTTAGTATGGCATCAAGTAATGACATCACCTTCTTAACCTGCGGAATCGAGGAGCGTCGTCTCAAATCCTCGGCAGTCCTCTGAATAGCAAGGATGTTGCTGTCATATTCCTTATTTCCATCCAGCAGTGCCAGTTCAGTTCTCAGTAGTAACAAATCCCACCTGCGAGCATCTTCTTCACCAAAGTCGTATTCAGAAGGTAGTGGAGCAAGGAAGGTAGTCAGGTCGGCAACCGCTTCATCATTTAGGTATTGCCAAGGATCGTCTCTCTTATACTTCTCTACATGACGCAGATAGGGACGAATGATGAAGCTGGTTTCGTTGAGACCATTCACATAGTCTCGACAGAATTGAAGATGCTTCTTCCCTATCGTAGCCGACTCGACATCTTGTTTGCTCAAACGGATCGAGAGTGCTAAGGCAGATTTGAAGATTTTCGAAGTCAATGCTTCTGGTGTACGGATGATCTTGCCTTCAGGATTATTGGCGAAGAAATCAAGGTTGCCACAGTAGTCGAATATAAGGAATGATTTCTTGTGTTCATCAGGTGCAAACAGGTTGGGACAAAGCCTTGTTCCCCTACCAATCATCTGCCAGAACTTAACTTGGGAATAGACTGGTTTGGCAAACACCAAGTTAACAACTTCAGGTACATCTATGCCTGTGTCGAGCATATCCACTGACACAGCAATCGTTGGTTCCAGTTTCACGTCAGAAAACTTATCGATGAGCGGCTGGGCATCTTTCCCAAGTGTGTAGTCGATCCTTGCACAGAACTTGCCAGCATGTTTAGGGAACGCTGAATCGAAGCAATCGACGATAAACTGGGCGTGTTTAGCATTCAGGGCGAAAATGATGGTTTTACCGAGCTTGTCTCCACCTTGCACCTTGATGCCATATTCCATCAGGTTTCGTACAAAGCCTTCAACAGTAGGCTTGTTGAAGAGCCAGCGATTTAAGGCTTCTGGGCTTATTTCTTCAGGCATAGCACCAGTAATTGGATCGGAGAATTTGTCTTCGTATTCTTCCTGCTCTTCGGGGGTAAGTTCTGAATACTTGATGCCTTTTCGTGTGAAACCCGTTGAAACCTTCAGAGCCTCATAGGGTACGAGATAACCTTTGGCAACTGCATCTTCGAGTTCAAAGGCAAAGGTTGGATTCTTGTCTTCAAGTTCAAACATCTGGTAGGTATTGCGGTCTACCTCCGAACGAGGTGTTGCGGTCAAGCCAAGGAGTAGTCCATCAAAGTAACTAAAGAGTGCCTGATACTTTTGGTATATGCTTCGATGTGCTTCGTCGATTATGATAAGGTCGAAATGTGCAGGGGAGAATGCTCGCACTCCATTCTCTGTCTCATCAACCAGATTCATCATGGTTTGATAGGTGGACAAGCAGACGCGGGCATTGGTGTCTGTTCGAGTGGATCGCAGGTCTACTGATACTGTATTGGGTAGGTTCTTGGTGAAGGCTCGTTTTGTCTGGATGATGAGCGAGTCACGGTCACAGAGAAAGAGAATTCGCTTTGCCCAGTTGGCTTTCTGTAGCAGTTCAACAAGGGCGATGGCTGTACGGGTCTTGCCGGTCCCTGTCGCCATGACAACAAGAGATCGGCGATGGTGGTCTTCAAAGTAGGAGCAGATAGCCCTGATGGATGCAATCTGGTAAGGACGGTCAACAATGTCTTTGTTGATGTAGGCTTGCTTGATGGATTGTCGGGTAGTACGCCTTTGTATCGCTAAATCAAGTTCGTCCTTCTTGAAGAAGCCAGCTACTTTCCGTGGTGGATAAAGAGTATCATCCCAGAAGTAGAGTTCATAGCCATTGGTGTAGTAGATGAGGGGACGTTGACCAAACTTGGCTTCGAGAGCATCAGCATAGTCAGCTACCTGAGCCTTGCCTTCCAAGGGGTCGCGGGTGGTCTTCTTGGCTTCTATGACTGCTAATGGCTTGCCATCTGCGTTGAACAGCACATAATCAGCGTAACCAAAGCCAGTTCTGGTTGCGTTACGCTTTACACCGGAGAGTTCATATTCTTCTTTAACACCATCAGAGCCTACCTTCCAGCCAGCCTCTGCAAGTAGGAGGTCTATGTAGAACTTGCGGGTATCGGCTTCTGAATAATCATGGGTATCAGGCTTCGCTTGGGAAGTGGCTTTCTGTGCGGCAATCTCTTCCCGTAACGTAACAAGTTCTTGTTCAGCTACGGCTCTCTGTTTTGTCTCTTCGTCCAGTCTCTGTGAAAGGGCTTCAGCAAGTTTCTGGGCTTCTTCCCTACCTTTATCTTGTGCCGCTCCGTTGGGTAGTAGGTTTGGGTCAAATACTGATTTTAGATTTTCGTCAAAGTAGACACGGGTGAACCAATAGAGAACCTTATGTAGTTCAGCGATGGTGTAGCGTGAAGTGGTTGCTGGTATGGGTCTATATTCATGAGCGGCTTGGTTTCCTGCTCGCCTGATGGCTTCACAACTGCTCAGGATATGTGGCGGTGTCGTTTCCTTGAAGGTTGTCTCTTTGAGGTAGGCATTCAGGTTTGATTCATAGGGATGCGATAGTTCCTTGTCATTGTTAAACATCCAGTGCAACGTTGCTTCAAGGGCTATACGGGCATTGATGCAGGAGGAACGTGGATCAACAAGAGTTGCCTTTTCTGCGTCAAGGGCAAGTGATTTGATCTGTGGTAGTTTTAGAAATTCAAAGTTTGTCATAGGCAGTTCCTTTTTACTATAACGGCTGAGTCCAATTTTCGATGAAGAAGGGAGATGAGGGTAAGGTAATCAACCGCATCATCTTCCCCATTCCAAAGAATCCTCGGTTCATGTGCAAGGGGATTCCTTATCGCCGAGAAGCAACCTTTTAGAAGCATTGCAAACCCTTTATGTTCACTTTGTTCTGATTCTGTTCTCAGTGTATTAAATGCCACAAAGGGATTATCTACAGAAAAGCAAACCTCGACTAAAGCGGTGCCATCTTTTTCAATACCCGTCATTTCTCTAATTCTTTGTGCTAAACCCTTGGAAGCTTCGAATACTGCATGGAAATAGTCATCTTGAAGGAGTTCTGATCTGCAATACTCTGTGACCATATGATGTATTGAACGACCTTGGAGTCGTGTTTTAAGAGTTCTGAGGCGAGTTTCAGCCTCAGAGATCGTTTTAACCTCAGTGACCTTTAAGAAGTCGCCTGATGAAGAGTATTCGAGCCCAACGAATGCTAATTGCAAGTTGAGTTGTTCTCTCAGATTCTCAAATCGAGATTTATCATTCACGAATCTTGATGGAGTAAAATATGACTTAATAAAACCAAGAATTGCATTTGGAGACTTATCATTTCTTTGCTGTTTAGTAAAGAGAAAGTCAAATCTTCTCCACTTTGTCGATTGCCCTGAGTCATCACTCCAACCATGTTGTGAGAGAGCTCTTGATATATCCGATCCAGAACCAACTTCACCTAACGCAATGGAAATGCCTTCAATTATGTGAGGTGGGAATATATCCATCTACAACTCTCCTGAGAAGGCTCGGTGTTGGAGGGAGGAGAATAGAAGGTCTTCATCCGTAAAGGCGAGATTTTGCTTATTTGATAATGATTCAATTTGGGAAAGCAATTCGAAAAAGCGATTTTGTTTTTTAATCGGTGGAACTGGAATAGTCGTACTGCCAAGTTCTGCTGAGTTGAGGTTTTTCATCGTAATTCCCTTGGATTTATTTTCAAGTTCTTGCTTAATACCATTTGATGTCATTGCGTGGAGTAGGAAGATTGAATTTATTGTATTTGGATTCGGACGAACAAACATGCTTCCTGTTCCGCATAAATAGCCATCTTCAGTTTCAGTTATTATTGCACAACGACCAATATCTCCTCTTCGTGCGAAGATCAGATCATTTGCTTTAACGCGGTAGGATGCAAGTTCTTTGAGCTTGTCAGGAGCAACAGAATAGTCAGGTTCGCAATAGACTTTCCGATCTATCATGTGACATGGATTTATTAGTGGAATGCCGTCTGGAACATAATCATTCTTATGCAACAAACTGCCAAACGGTCCAATTCTGATTTCCGCAATCGAGGATAGTTCTGAAATTTCCCACCCCTTCTCATTCTTAACTGGATCGCCAAACATCTCATAAAACACCGACTGAGCCAGTTCATCGAGTTTGGCTATGGCGGCTTTGCGTTTCCGGCGGATTAAGTCCGCCGTATCGAGGATGGCGGCTATTCGACGTTGTTCGGGAAGAGGGGGGCAAGGAATATGAATTTTCGCAACTTGTGACGGTCTGGCTCGAAGCAATGATCCACCTACTCCTGCTACAGTTCCCATGAATTGGGTGTGGAATTCGTTACTTGTTAATACTCTTTTCAGATAAGCGGGATGGAACGAAGTTGACCTAAATACTATCCATTCACCAGAGGCTATCATTCTTCTACCATTGGAAGAGCCCACAACCCATGCCCGTCGGATATGTGGAACAATTTTGGAAAGCATGACATCGTTCTCTTGTACAATCTGCTTTGATGAACCAATAACCGAACCTTGTACTATCTCATGTTGTCCTCTATCAAATGAAGGAATACTATAGAGATCAAATGTTTCATCAGGATACTTCGATGGATCGATGGAGCCTAATCGATTGGCAATTACTTGCTCTAAAGGAACCATCTCCCATTTACCCTTACTCATCAACCTTCTCCTTGATGAGTTTTCGTAGTTTTTTGGTCTCTTCTGCAATCTCCTTGTTCAGAACATCCAGTTCCTCAAGGATTTGGTCAGGATGGGCATGTTCTACTTCCTCATGCACTACTTCTTTATAGCGACCGATGGAAAGGTCATAGCCTTGAGCTACGATCTCAGCCTTCGGTACGACAAAGGATTGGGCAGTACGCAAATTCTTGGTCTCGCTCTTGTCCCGCTTCTTCCAGCGAGCCAGCACATCTGGCAGGTTGTTTTTAGCATGTTCCTCAGCCTTCAAGGCTTTTTTGGGAGTCGGTCCAAGGAGTTCATCCTTGAGAAGAGGAGTTCTTTTATCATCAAGACTCCATCCATCAGCTTCCATGTCGTAAAACCAGACGTTATCTGTTCCACCTGTCCCTGTCTTGGTAAAGAACAAAATGGCGGTAGAGACTCCTGCATAGGGTTTGAAGACACCAGAGGGTAACGATACCACGCCTTCAAGTTTGTGCTTCTCAACGAGTGTCTGCCGTATAGCCTTATGTGCTTTCGAACTACCAAAGAGGACTCCATCGGGGACAATCACCGCACAGCGACCGCCAGCGGTGAGCAACCTGAGCATCAGAGCCAAGAAGAGGAGTTCTGTCTTTTTGGTATCACACACTCTTAGAAGGTCAGGTGCTACTTCGTCTTCTGCAAGCGAGCCCTTGAAGGGTGGGTTTGCTACGATGAGTGTATACTCGCCAGCCTCTGAATTGTCCTTGGAGAGCGAATCGCGGTATTGCACATTGGGATTCTCGACTCCGTGAAGCATCATGTTCATCGAGCCGATGCGAAGCATGGTGGTGTCAAAGTCGAAACCATTGAAGAGCCGACCGTTTATATGTTTCTGGGTGTCGGCGGAGAAGAAGTCAGGATCGTTCTTGATGAGGTGTTCGATACAGCCAACAAGGAAGCCTGTCGTGCCACAGGCAGGGTCACAAATACGGTCATTGATGGTCGGGTCTGTCATGGCGACCATCAGTTTGATTATATGACGAGGCGTCCTGAACTGACCATTGGTGCCAGCAGTGGTGAGCTTGCCAAGCATGTACTCGTAGAGATCGCCCTTGGTGTCACGATCCTCCATGGGGATGTGGGCTATCATGTCCACCGCGTCGGATATAAGGGAAGCCTTGGGGATGAGGAACACTGCATCCTTCATGGCACGGGCGAACGAAGAGTTCTGGGACGTAGCCAGTCCCTTCATGAATGGGAAAATCTCATTCTGGAAGAGCCTGAACATCTCTTCTGACTCAAGATGGGAGAAGCGTGACCAGCGTAGGTGTTGCTGTTTGGCTGAGAATATAGGGTTCGGGATGGGTTTCCCAGTCCTTTGAGCCTTCTTCTCTGCCCTCAGTTCAAGGTCGTCGAGTCGCTTTAGGAACAGCAGGTAGGAAATCTGCTCTATGGTAGTAAGTGGATTAGAAATGCCACCAGAGAAGAATGTTAGCCAGAGCTTGTCTACTTTAGATCGAAGGTCGCCTGTCAGCATTTTGTTGATCCTGTTGATAAAGCGGGGTGTGGGGTAGGGATTGTGTTCAAGAATGTCATCTGAAGGCTCCATTATCCATTTTGGGATACTGTGAACCATCATAGATCAAGGTAGGAGGACTGTCAAAATCTATTCATCGGTGGAGATAGTGGAGAATTATTGAAGCTGACAGGTCTTTGACTACTTCTTATACAGGACTATGGGACCTACCGTAACCCCGTTGTTGGTTATTGAATAGTTGAGGCTTGCCGCGTCTATGTCCTCAAAATAATAGCTTGCCGACACGCCAGTATCAACGACAGTGATCAGGTAGGTAGTCGAGGTGGAACTGTCGCCCATGCTTGACTGGGCATAGGCTACGGTGAAGTCAATCGGCATGGAACTGACCGTGAAGATCACCGTGGATGAGCGGAACTCATAAGTATTGATGTCAAACTCATCCGCCCAAGTACCCTGTATCCAGTCGGGTGGTGAGAGAGAGACAACATCCGCAATATTACAGCCGCCGAGAAGCAAGAGTGTGACAAGAGCCAGAAGTATGCGGGTTGTTGTTTTCATACTGTCTCCATATTAGATGATTATTTATCGAGATAAGTAATTTTATCATGGCTTTTGCATTCGTGCAACTTGAAATCGAGAGTATACCCACACTCGGGACACCAGTAGAATACCTCATCGTCTTCAGAAGTGACGAGGATTTGCCCGCATACAGGGCATAGAAGGGCTGGAAGCTGGAGGAGTTGGTACATCTGGTATCTCCTTGGAGGCTGGATGACTACTCTACGCAAGGGGGAGCATCAGCACTTGCGGAAGA